>NZ_FNSM01000002.1 GCF_900105415.1 Streptomyces sp. TLI_105
CGCCCCGTCCAGGGTTTCCGCTTCGCTTCAACCCGGGCTGGCGGGTCCGCTGCGCTCTCCCGCCTCAACGGTCCTTACGGCTGCGCCTCCAGGACCTTGGGGCCCGCTGACGCGGGCCGGGCTGGCTGCGAGGGAGGGGTGCTCGTTCGTGTCCACATGCTGCATCAGACTGATGCAGCATGTGGCGTTGGCAGAAATAGGGGACTGCCTAGGGTCATCTATGAATCAGATCGGGGCGACAGATTTCACAGGCTCCTCGTTGGGCCTGTACATCACTGCGGGGGACGGACTGAACATCATGGATCTCGTCTCCTCTCCAACGTGCGTACCGCTGGCCGTCCTTGATCCCTTCACAGTTAGGCGTCCTGTGGTAGACGTTCCCGCCTTTGGTGACGTACACCCTCCGGGGAAGCACCGATCGCGCGGTGCGGCAGTGGTCACACTGGGAGCTGGGCAGGAGCATCACTTCACAGAAGTCTTCGTCCATGCCTCTCATTTTCTCGCACTGATGCCTCTCTGGCCATCTCATATAGGTCAACTATCGCCTTGTCATGGGCTCTTGGCCGCGTTCCTTGGGCCGCTGCTTACTCCCTCCATATTCAAGTCTGCCAAGAGATGCTTGTGAGGTTCCATCTCGATGATCCAGCTCCGTGAGCACCAGGTCGATCAGAAGTCAGCGTTTCGGAAATGGGTGGGATTCCCTGTGCGATGTGCCGCCTACATGACAGTGAGCCGCCTGGGGATGTGCCGCGCCCTGTCAGCCACCAGAACCCGAAGCACCGCCTCGTGTCAGCGACCGACCATCGCCATAGGCCACAGACCTGCAAGAACACGCCGCTCCTGACCAGCCGCCACTGCCATGACCTCACCGCCATGAAGCCGACACATCGCACCCAAGAAAGACCCCACGGTGCGCCCCCACCGGTCCGCAGTGCGTCACCGGCGGCGCGCGCCAGGTGCTCCCCCGCTTCTGCTCAGCCCGTAGGTGTCCCCAGGTGCGCCCCAGCCGTCTTCCGCGCGACAGGCGGAAGCCCCCGAAGGCTCGTTGGTTTCAGCGTGCCTTCGGGGGCTTGAGACGATGCGTCAGGTGGTGAGAGCGGCCAGGAGGTCGGTGGGACGGGGTTCGGTGCTGCCGAGAAGGAGAGGGTGGCTTCCGGGTGCGGTGTACGGGTGGAGACGGCGGGTGGCTGTGCGCCATCCTTCGCCGTCTTCCCAGACGAGTGCGGCCGCTGGCGCTTCGGGGGCAAGGAGGACTGCGGCACGAAGTGTGTCGCGGGTCTGCTCGACGTCCGGTGCGGTGGGGGTGTCGGTCAGGCCGGCGTCGTGCAGGGCGGCTGTGATCGTGGCGAGGTAGGCCCCGGCTGCGCGGGCGCGGAGTTCGGTGAGGGCCTGGTGCACGGCGGTGCGAACCTGGCCGGCGGGGTAGCCGAGTTCGGCGGCGGCCTGCTGGGGGGTGAGGGTGGAATCGGTGGCCAGGCGATCGGCGATCCGGCTGGCGCGTAGGTGGGTCAGGGCGCGCTGTGCGGTGTCGCGGTGGACGCCGAGGGTTTCTGTGACGCGGGCGGCGGTGATGGCGGGGTCGGCGTCGAGGAGGGGCGCGGCGAGCTTGAGGAGCTGGTCGCGGGGGATCTGGTCGCTGGCGTTCTTGGGACGGCCTCCGGTGGCGGGGCGGCTGTCCCTGGCGTCCCGGTAGGCGCGGATGATGCCGCGGGGCCAGTGTTCGACGCCGGCGACGGTGACCTTGTGGTCTGCCAGGGCGGGGCGTTTTTTGTAGGCGCTCCAGCCGGTCAGGGCGACGCCGAGTTCGGCGGCGGCCTCGCTTCGATCGAGGAGGTCGTCGTCGCTGTCGGTGCTGGTCAGTTCGGGGACAGGGGCGCCGAGGAGATAGGCGTCGACCTGGTCGGCGTCGAACAGGAGGGTGCGGGCGCCCTCTGAGCTGATCGGAGCGGGGAAGCCTTCCTCGGCGTACGGTTTGACGACCTGGTAGCGCCCGAGGCTCAGTCCTTGCTGTGCGGCGAGGTCGGCGAGGGTGCGGACCTTGTCGACGCGGCCGGCGCGGATCACGGCGAACTCCTCTACGGGCGGCATGAGGCGGGCAGGGGCGTGGCCGTGAAGCAGCCGCGATCATGCCCTGGACAAGAAAACTGTACCGAATTCCTTTCGCGTCCCTGCGGCGCTGCACTCGCCGTCAAGCCTCGCGGGTCTCTGGATCGGCGGGTGTCTTGGGAGGCCGGTGCCCGTGCCACCCGCCCTTCGGGCGGACTGAGGGCGCCGGCCGTTTCATTTCAGCGGCTGTTTCCGCTTCCCCGTAGAAGGCGGCCCCGGCCGTACTGCGTCCCGTCACGGGGGCCGGGGCCTTGCCCGCGCACTCCATTCCGGCGTGGGCCAGAGCCGAGCGTAGTCCGTCCAGGTGAGGCGGGGGCCGTAACGTCAGGGCGTGGGGGGGAGGGCCCCTCTAGCGTGCGGGCATGGAACCTACCCCGATGCCTGAGCCTCTGCGGCAGGCGGTCCACCAGCTCGTCTCCGAGGCGGTCATGAACTGCCAGGAGGTTTTGCGCTACACCGAGCCGGACATCGCGCGCGACTGGCAGCGGATGACGCTGATCCGCGCCACGGACGCCGCGGACACCATGGACATGGCGTCCCTGCTGATCGCCGCGTACCGCCAGCAGCACACCGACGTCGAGATGGACACGCTTTCGTCTCATCTCCAGGTCCGGCAGCAGCGCAGCCGGGCAGCCGGCCCGCGGGAATCGGACCGGCAGGAGGTCGCCGGAATGCTCGGCGGCCCCCAGCCGCCCGAGTCAGACGCTGATGCCCGCCGTTGGTACAGCTGGGGCCAGGGATACGCCGAGGAGGGGCTGATGACTGAGCCCGATGAACGGCGGCTGTTCGCCGAGGCGTGCCTGCACGGGCTGAGGGCGCGGCTGTGTGACGACGTCGACTCACTGGACGTCTACCTGCCGCCGCGCGTCGCGGAAATGGCTCGAAAGGTCGCTGAGGTCCTCGAGGAACCGCAGCCGGCCACCGCGTGACCTTCGGCAGTCCAGTCTCGCTGGATCAGCCGCCGTAAGAGCGGCGCTGTAGTCGCCGGTCGATTCCGGCGACTACAGCGTGCGCAGAACGGCGACCACCTTGCCCAGGATGACGGCGTGGTCGCCCAGGATCGGCTCGTATGCACGGATGGATTGTCGGCGGCCTTGTAAATAGAACACACAGAACCGCGCAGGTTCCCAGAATTTATGACCTCCAACAGCATGAACCCGCACGCTGAGGAGTTCGCCGCCTTCGTCGCAGACCACATGCCCGAAGGCTGACGGCGGATCATCGTCAGTGATGGCCAGCACCTACATAGATGCCGGCCATCGTCACGTCAGGCGACCAAGGAAAGCCAGTTCGTCGCCAGGGGCCATCGACGCGGCTTCATGCTCTGCCGGATGCCGAGCAGGTCCGCGCACCGCCCCTCAACAGCGTCCAGGGCCTCGGTGGGCGTCAGGTCGTCCAGGTGCAAAACCCGCACGCAGGAAAATACGGCCCTTTTGCCCGGATCGCGGTCGTGCCCGTCGAGACGTCCGGTCAGGCCGTCGAGGCGGCTTGCCTGACCGAGCCAGCGCAGCCGGCCAGAGATGTCGGTGACCAGGTAGATCCCGGTGAGGACACCCAGATCATCGAAATGCCCCCGATCAGCCCAGGGCAGCGGTCGCAGGTAGGCAGCTTGCAGGTAGCGGCCACCGACGAGCGCCAGACCAGCCAAGAGCGGCGGGGTCAGCACCGGTCCGGCCGGCAGCACAGTGCGGCTCACTGCTCGCCCTCGGCGTTGACGGCCTGCTCTGTAGCCGATTCGATAACGACCTCGGTGTCGACCTTCATGTCGGCCAGACCGGCCTGCATCGCACCCAGGTCCCGCTTGAGCCGAGTCAGGGCCTGCTCCATCACCTCCACGCTGTAGGAGGGAAGATCGGCCAGCACGGGCTTGCCGACCGCCGCACCGGCGACGATGGCCTCGCGCGCCACGGCCAGCGCGCCAAGAAAAGACTGCGGCAAATCACTGGACAGGCTCGTGACCAGGCGCAGCTGGGCATCAAGGAGGACCTGCTCCGGGGACTTCTTCGGCTGCTGGGGCGGGGTGCTGTCCGACGCGCTGGGCCGGTCGTCGCCCTTCTTCTTGCCGCGCCCGGTCTTTGGGAAAGTCACGCTGAACCAGGTGCGGTCGGCGACGGTGCCGTCGACCGGAGCGCCGGTCTCATCGATCTGCCGGGGCGAGGTGCCAACGTCGTTGGCGCGGGCGATCTCGCGCATCAGGGCGATGGCCTGCACAGGCTTCAGCAGCAGGGCGTTACGAGCGCTGACGCCGCTGCGCCGACCTGGTCCCCGCTGGCCGTCGGCCGACCCGCGGTCGGCCTCGACCATGCCGTGCTCGGCGAGCCAGTGCAGGCCTCTTGTTACGAGGAAGTCGGACAGCTGCGTCTTGTCGGTCTCGGCCTGGTCCAGCGCGGTCCGCCAGTCCGGCCGGCCGGCGAGGGTGCCGCGCTTGGCGATGAAGCTGGAGTAGAGCGTGCCGTCCAGCAGGCGCGGGTTCCACCGGTTTCGGTAGCCCTCTGCGATGGCGGCGGAGAGCATGCGCAACCGGAGGGTGACGTTCTCCTCTCGGCTGTCGTAGTACCGCTCAGGCTCGCCGAGGACCCGGGCCACCTCGCGGTCGTGCTCCAGTTCCTTGGGGAAGGCGATGCCGAGCAGCGCCCGGTCGCGGCGGTCGCGGGCGTCGGTGACCGAGCCGGAGAGGGTGCCCGGCTCGCTGTCCTCGCCGGCGAGCCAGGCCCGGACGGGCTCGGTGATGCGGCCCGAGGTCTTTGCCTCGCGCAGGACCGCACGCATGTCGGAGGTCGACTTCTCCGCGAGGGGGTAGTCGAGCTGCGGACGGCGGTGGTCGGCACGGTTGGGATCGAAGACCGTGTTGTGGAACTCGGCGGGGTTGTCCGTCCCGACGATGATCTGCATCTGGACGGTGGCGACCTCGGCGGCGGCCTGGGCGGTGTCGTGCAGGCGGTGCTTGGGGTCGGCGAACGCGTTCCGCAGCGTGTCGGCGAAGGCGGGGGCCCAGATGACGGGGTCGGCGATGTACTCCGGTGGTGCGGGCTGGCCGGGCTTCGGATCCGGCAGGTCGAGCTTGCTGGTCGGGACGCCGAAGGCGATGTTGCGGGCGGTCAGCCCGTGCAGCTTGAGGCGGGCCCGGGAGCGGTTGCTGCCCTTGATGGCCACCAAGTCGACGACTGTGCGGATGACGGGGACGCCCTGGTGGTTCTCGGTGATCGTCCGCACGAAGGGCACGTGCATGGTGCGGTTGGTCTGGCCGAAGACCGTCATGTCCTCGGCGAGGTCGTAACCGCGCTTGTGGTCGGCCTCGGTGAGTGCGCCGTCCATGATGCCCAATAGGTTGTTGAGGATGGTCGGTTCCACTGGCTCGGCGGTCGTCACGAACGGCAGCGCGGTGCCGCTCGGGTCGGACCCGGTGGTCAGCCTCGGGAGCACCCGATCAGGGGAGGCGTCAAACTGGGCCGGACTGTGGAAGGCGCTGCGCACCCGTTCGTTGTATTCGGTCGGAGTGCCGGCGAAGCCGTGCGTAGTCACCGACAGGATGTGCAGGCCCGTCCGCTCGTCCTTCACGATCACTCCAGGGCGAAGGCGGTAGAACGTCTCGGTCTTCGCCCTGGTGAGGTAGCGCTTCGGACGGATCACATAGGGCGCGATGACGTCGGTCACCAGCGGGGGCAGACCTGTGGCAAGGGCCAGCGCCTCGGAGAAAGACTGGGTCCAGCCGTACGTGTCGGCGCCCGGGAACGGGTTGGCCCGAGGGGAAGGCTCCGCCTCGGAGACGGTCGCCAGGTTGATGGTCGTCATGATCAGACTTCCAGGAGTGGGCAGGTCGGCCCGGGCCGGTCGGTCCGGGCAGAGCAAGGGCCCGGACCCCGGCAGAGGATCTCCGGAGTCGCTGTATCAGTCACCGCACGTCGAAAACGATCTGAGCGACTGTCACACACGTCCGTCTCCCCGACCACGTGGTGCGCGACCTACCGAGCCCGCTCCACGAGAAAAATCCGGGAGTTGAGCTGGGTGACCATTGCGCTTCCTCTGCCCCTACGGGCCATGAGGGGTGATGGGGAGTCGGCACAAGCCGAATGCTGATGCGATCCTACGGCGCCAAACAGGCTTCTGAGGAGTAAATCTGACAACTAGTCGAAACCTTGAACGGGACGCGGGCGACGGTGAGACTGTGATCTGCGGCCTGAACCGTTGCTACGGCTGGAACGGGACAGATCTCGACCAGGATGTGCCCTTCCTGATGAGAAACTATCTGGTTGATCTTGGCTCATCGCGGTCAGGCGACGCTCCGGCCCGGGGCTTTCGGGTTCGTCTCCCGGGTGCGGGGCCGATTGCGTGCCCACTGGTGGAGGTCGGCGAGGCGGTAGAGGTGTTCCGCGCCCGACCTGCCGGCGGGGGCGGGGAACTCGGGGTCGTTGCGGCGGGCCCAGCGCAGGCCGGCAAGAGTCATGCCGTCCAGCTCCTGCTGCGCGGCCCGGAGACCGACCAGCCCCGCTTCGCTCCCGGCCGCCCTGGCCGTTTCCGGGATGGTCCCACTCTCCGCGGCTGACGGGTCGCCCCCGGTGGTGCCCGGCTTGTGGAGGGTGAGTGGCTGGTGGCGGCCGGGGACGCCGGCCATGGCCCAGGCGCGGGCTTCGGCTTCGGAGAGGTTGAGGACCTGGGTCTCGCGGGCGGTGCCGCCGAGGACGACCTGGACGCGGCCGGGGTGCCGGGTCGGCTTGGGCGCGGGGTGGACTTCGGGGACGAGCATCTTCCAGGCGTTGAGGGTGTAGCGGACGAGGATGCGGGTGGAGAAGTTCTCCCGCATCTCCGGGCCGCCCAGTGCGCGGGCGGTGGCGGACTGGGCGACGAGCAGGACGTGGAGGCGTACCTGGCGGCCCATGAAGAGGATCTCGGCGAGCGCGTCGATCGCGGGTGAGGTCTTGGGGTCGTCGCTCGTGCGGATCTTCTCCCAGTAGCGGCGCAGCTGCGCCATGGTCGCGTTGATCTCCTCGAGGAGGATCACCTGCCGCGGGCCGACACGGTCGGGTTCGGCAGCCAGGACATCGTCGCCGAGCTGTTCGGCGAGCCGGATGCGGCGGTGCCCCTCGGCGCCGAGCTCGATCAGGGCGTCGTGGATCTCGGCGATGTCCCGGCAGTAGTTCACCCCGGGGATGCCGCGGGCCCAGGTGTGGCTGATCCGCTTGAAGTCGAGGATGTGGGCCTGGGCCCCGTTGTGGAGGAACTGGCAGGCGATCGTGCGCAGGATGGTCGACTTGCCGCCGCCGGTACCTGCGGAGATCAGGACGTGCGGGGAGTCGTGGTCGAGGTCGACCGACACCTTCTGCTTGCCCGCGCCGAGGCCGATGAGCGGCGCGGATTCCGGCACGGAGGTGAGCAGCTCGCGCACGCCGGGGTCGTTCAGGCCGAGCGAGGCCGGCGGCCGGTCCTTCTTCTTGACGATGAGGTGCGGGTCGCGGCCGGCCAGGCGCCAGGAGAAGGACGCGTTCTGCAGGGCGAGTTTCTGCATGACCAGCTCGGCGACGGCCTCGCGGCTGAACCGGAGGTGCAGCGGGAGGCCGATGCGGATCTCGGCGTCGTCGTCGGTGAAGTCGGCCGGCACGTGAAGGTAGGTGCGGGGGTCGGTGTGCTCGGAGATCCCAAGGGGGCCGGCGAGCGCCTGGTGCAGGGGCTCGACCCACTCCTGCAGCAGCTCGCGCCGTTCGCGGCCCTTGACCCGGTAAGCGGCGCCGCAGGCCGCCGTGGCGAGCGCGGCCACCGGAGCGCCGTAGGTGAGGGCCTGGGTGACGGCGTCGGGGTGGTGAAGATAGCCGTACGCCCCTCCGCCGGCCGCGGCGAGGGCGGTCATGCGGACGGTGAGCCGGTGCCAGCCGGCCCGGTAGGAGGCACGGCGGACCGGTCCGTCGGCGTCCTTCACCACGACGCGGCGCCCCGGCCGCCAAAACGTGGCGTCCGTGCGCTGCGTACCGTCCAGGTCCTGGCCGGCGAAGAACCGGCCGGCGACCTCGGCCAGGTTGTCGAGGGCCTCGTCGAGACCGCGGGGCGAGGGAGAGGACATCAACGGCTCCTCGGAAGGATCGGCGGCGTAGGGATGCCTCCACCTTTCGGTGCGGGCCTTACCGCCGCACTCACCATCGCCCCAGGAGTGCTGTCTCGGTTGGGCAACAACCGTCGTCCGCACCATGGTGAGTCACTGCTGCCGGGCAGGGCCGGTGGCTGCGGTAAAGGGTCGCCGCTCCCGTCGGTCGGCGCCTGTGCCCGAGCCGGTGCTTGCCCTTGACCAGGGTCAGTAGCCCCTGCGGTTGTCGTAGCGGCGCAGCCGGGCGGCCGTGGCCTTCTCGGTGCTGCCGAGCGCCGCTGCGATCTCCCCGTCAGGGTGCTTGTCGGTGGCCAGGCGGGCTGAGTAGGAGCCGTTGGTGTCGACGATCGAGTCCAGCTCACCGACGATCCGCAGGGCGGTCAGGGGGTCGTCGTCCTCGATCTCGTCCAGGCGTTCGCGGAGCTGTGAAAGGAGCCGTGCGACGTCTTCGGGCAGCGGCACCGCCTGGGCGGTCACCTGACGGGTGTGATTCTCCCAGTCCTTCTCCGGGCCCGAAGTGTCATAGAGATAGGGGGCACGGTGTGAGACCTGCGTCCAGTCGATCGGGTAGGTCGTCTCGCCGTGCCAGCCGCAGGCGCAGACGGCGCGCATCCGCTCCGCGAGCGGCGCGCGGCCCTGGCCGGTGTAGACCCACCAGTCGGTGAAGCTGGGGATGTGACCGCCGCTGCCCATGTCGATGTACACCGGGCCCGGCACCGTACCGTCCTCCAGCAGTACTCCTACCTTGCCCACGTGCCCTTCCGCGCCGTCCGGCTCCCACATGGCCAGCCTCCCCTTCTCCTGCGTATCGGTGCGGGTGCCGCCGTACGAGCCGATGGCAGCCTCCGGATCCCTCACAGTGGCCGATGCAATGGGATGGGCGCAGGCGAATCCGCGCATATTCCACGGGCGAGTGACAAAGAAGTCCTGCCGGGAGGGTGGCACAGGTCCTGGTTCCTAGTAGCAGGCCTATTCCGCCAACTGGCGAGCATCCCTCTCGGCACAGCGATCGCTGAAGTCCGCTCCGGCGCAGAAGCCCAAGACCCGCGCCGTCTCCCAGTCCGCCAGGCGGACCCGACTGCGCTCGTCGACTGCATGATCACCCAGGGGCACCGATCTACGGAGGGGCGCCCCTCGGCACGGCGACCTCAAGAGCTGACCACAGGCCTCAGGCAGAAGTTGCTGCTGAGAGGGCGAGCAGGCCTCTGCGTTCGGTGCCGACATAGACCACACCGTTCGCGATGACGGGTGTGGAGGTGGTGCCGGTGTCGTGTAGCCGCCAGCGGACCACACCGGTGCCGGCATCGACCGCGCAGACCATGGTGTCCGAGGTGACTGCCAGCGCTCCGCCGTCCAGCTCTGACAGGAAGGTGTGTTTGCCCAGGTCGGCGCTCCATCGTTCCTCCCCAGTGAGCGCGTCGAGCCCGTGAACTCTGTCGTCGGCCATGTCGTCGATGCACAGGGCGCGGCCCGCAACGGCGATGTCGAAGACCGGAAACTTGTCCCGCGTCAAGGTCTTGCGCACTGTGCCATCGACTGGGTTCAGGAGAGACACACCTCCGAAATGACTCACATACAACGTGCCGTCCGATATGGCCAGGTCCTGGGCCGCCTCCACTTCGGCCCGCCACACCCGTTTTCCCGTCGTGGCGTCGACCCGGTCCACGTACGACAAGCTGTAGACGAAGAGCGCGTTCCTCCACAACAGGCCTTGCACTATGCCGGGGTGGGATGGGTCATGCGCGTACGACCACCGTGCAGAGCCGTCGGTTGCGTCGAGTGCGCGCACCGGCTCATCCGGCATGTACAGGAGGTCGGGTCCTGGGATCATCGCGTGTCCCTGTTCCCCGGGCAGCGGGACGGACCAACGGGTGGCGCCGGAACGGGAGTCGAGTGCTGTCAGCCGGTTGCCGCCGGAGTGGTACAGCATGCCATTCCCGAGCACAGGGCCGGCCAGAGAACCGTTCAGGGAGCGGTGCCAACGCTGTGCACCGGTACGGATGTCGAGCGCCACGAGCCCGTCTTCCTCGCTGATTGCGTACACCGTGTCCCGGGTCACCAGCGGGTCGAAGGCGGGCCCTTTCATGGCATGCCGCCAAAGGATCTTGGGGGCGGGCCCCAAGGCGGTGTTCTCGTTGATCAGCCAGGCCGCAGCGCCGGCGGCGGCCGTGGCGGCTCCCAGGCCGAGTACACCGCGTCGGGTGAAGTGTCGTCGCTGCGGGCCGGGTGGGGCGGGCGAGGTGCCGGGGCCGTCGGGTGCACGCCTGGTGCCGGGCGCGGGTCCGTCCATCGCGGTGGGGGGATGCGGCTCTGGAGCGGTGGCCCGGCGGGGCCGCGTACGTGTAGTGACCTCATGGGTGCGCCGGCCGATGTCGTCGAGCAGGGACGGCGGAATCCAGGACCCGCCGCCGGCCGTGCCGAGGTCGGCCAGGCCGGCGAACTCGGCCAGCGACGGCCGGTGCGCGGGCTCCCGGGCCAGAGCGCGGCGAAGCAGGGCAGCGAGCTTCACGTCGGTGATGCCTGAGAGATCGGGATCGGCCGCCAAGGGCCGGGCCATCAGGACCGCCTCGGGCCCAGACCCGTACGGATGACGTCCCTGGGCAGCGAAGGCGAGCAGCGCGCCAAGGGCGAACACGTCGGCGGCGGGCCCCGCAGCACCGCCCAGCAGCACCTCGGGCGCGATGTAGCCGGCGGTACCCGGGGTCTGTCCGGTGCGGGTGATGGCGCTCTCGTCGGTGGCCAGGGCGATACCGAAGTCGATCAAGCGGGCGCCGTCGGCGCCGAGGATCACATTGGACGGTTTGAGATCGCGATGGACCAGGCCCGTCGCGTGGACGGCCGTCAGCGCCTCGGCCAGCTGCTCGGCGAGAGCACGGCAAGCCTCGGCGGGCAGCTCGCCGTGCCGCGCGATCGCTTCGCTCAGCGTGGGACCTGAAACGAACTCGGCGGCCAGCCACGGTGTTTCGGCATCCGGGTCGGCACCGGTCACCGAGGCGACGCCGGGCCCGTGTACCCGCGCGGCAAGCCGGACCTCCCGGGCGAAACGCCGCCGGAACTCAGGGTCGTGCGCGCGCTCGGGATGCACCACCTTCAGGGCGGCTAACGCGCCCCGCCGGTCCTCGGCCAGATAGACCCGCCCCATGCCCCCCTGCCCAAGCCGCGCCAGCAGCCGGTAACCCCCCAACTCCCGAGGATCCTGATCAGTGAGTGGCCGCACGCCCCGCCCCCTATATCCATCCGCTCACACTGGACCCAGGAAAGTCTGCAGTCCGCTCCGAACTCGGGAAAGACTGCACGCGATGCTGAGCCCGGAAAAGGGAGACGTGTGGCCCCCAGCCATCGTCGCCCACAGCAACCGAGTGGGGTGGGACGAGAAGCATCACTGGCCGATTTCCACGGAGCCTCATCAGCTTGGTCCCGAGCCGGGTGGTACTTCGCTGCCCTGGCCATCCCAGCCCGTGTCACCTGCCCTCGCCTGACGCGCGCCGATGTGCGTGGACCCCGGCAGTCGCCGGACTCCACGCCCATCGATAAGCCAGCGTCCGATTGACTGGCTCACATGGCTGCAACAGCCCGTCGAGCAGGAGGCACGCTAAGGCTTGTCCCGTAAAGATCTTCGAGTCAGTAGGGCTGTGATCGGCTACTGTCCGCTCGGCTCGCCTATCGGCCGAGTGTGAGGTTGTGCAGGTGGGCGATGCCGCTCATCGCGTGATGGACGCCGTCGCCCTTCAAGCGGCAGTCGCGGAGGATCTTCCAGGTCTTCATGCGGGCGAAGGCGTGCTCGACGCGGGCGCGGACCTGGCGGTGGGAAGTGTTGTGGTCTTCCTTCCAGGCCGGCAGTTCGCTCTGCCCGCGCTCGCGGCGGTGCGGGATGATCAGGCCGGTGCCGCGGTAGCCGCCGTCGGCGATGACGGTGGTGCGGCCGACGGCCTCTTCGGCTCCGGACAGTGCCCACGCCTTGCAGTCGTTGCGGTTGCCGGGCAACGGTTGGCCGACCACGACGACGCGCCGGGTGTCGGCGTCGATGACGACCTGGTGATTGGTGGAGTACCGATAGTTCTTGGACCGCTCGGCCACCGTGTGGTCGCGGGTGGGGACCAGAGTTCCGTCCACGATGAGCACGGTGTCCTTGCGGAACCGTCTGCGGGGCTTGAGCGCGAGCCGGGGGGCCGAGGTGGCCGACGATGCGGCCGGCCGCGGACTTCGAGACGCCGAAGAGCGGTGCGAGCTGGCGCAGTGTCAGGTTGGTGCGCCAGTACGCGGCCACCAGGAGCAACCGGTCTTCCAGCGGAATCCCCCACGGCCGGCCGCGCCGAGCGATGTCGGCGCCTTCGCGCCGCAGCGCACGCACCACCCGGTTGAACTGGCGCGGAGCCACACCGGTGAAGGGGACTATCCAGGACGGCTCCGAGGCCGTGATCACACCAGGCACGACAGAGATCATTTACATCGGCATCGGCCGGGGGCAATCTCAGCCGAGGAAGTCCTTCCAGAGCGGGACGGATGCCTGCGGATTCCAGGGCGCGTCCTCGTCGATCTCGCCGAACTCGCGGTCGATGTAGTCGGCCAGATCGTGGCCGTAGCAGATGATGTCGGTTCCCCACACCGACAGGACCGGATGTCCCGGAGTGTCGCGACCTGCGGGTAGGAAGCGGTGCGCGTAGACGGGAACGAGTCGTGGGGCTCGTGCAAGTACCGCTCGGGCCACCTCCAGAGCCTCTTCCTTGGAGGTGGGACGCGCTCCCAGGGCCGGATGCCAGCTGCCATGAGCGACGTCGTCCAGCACTTCTCGCACCGGCCACTCCAGCCGATGGCGCAGGTCGTCTTCATCAGCGTGACGCCAGTCGGGCCAGGGCTGCTGCCACGTCGCGCCTTCCTCGGGAGGTGAAGCGACCGGCAGCCCTGCCGCTAGAAAAGCACGATGCTCCGGGGAGAACTCGAGCTCATAGGTCGCCTCGATCCGGCTGAACTCTTCCTCCGTGAGCCCTGGAGCTATCTCACAGCAGTCCGCCTCCGCCAACCGCCGCGCGGCCTCCGCACCCAACCAAGCGCCATCAAAGTCGATCACTCCGGCACCGTACACACGCTGCGTGCACGGCATCACATCTTTTCGAGCCCTGACTCGGGCCTCCAGGTCATTGCGGGACAGTCCTTAGGCGCTGCGGTTGACGAGCCGCTCGTAGATGGCCTCGGTTTCGGGTTCGGTGCTGACGTCGAGGCGGCGGTTGATGGTGAGGAGGGTTTCGTAAGCGGTACGGACGCCTTCTCGGTTCCCGGCCTGGTTCTCGATGAGCATCCAGTCCTGGTAGAGGAGTTCGGCGCTGTCGTCGATGTCGAGGCCTTGGCGGATGACGCGGCGGGCGGCGTCGAGGTCGGGGCGGGCTGACTGGCGGTGCCAAGTGGCGAGAGTGTGGACGGTGTCGGTGATGCGGACGAGCATCTCCTGGTAGCGGGCGGCGGCCCAGGCCGGCGGCGTGCCGCCGAAGGGGACGCCCCGTACCAGGGCAAGGGCGGCTTCGAGGTCCGGAATGCCTGCGGACGGTCCTCGGGTCAGGCCGCGTTCGGCGAGGCGGGTGAAACGGTCCCAGTCGCTGCGGACCTTCGGGGAGAGCTTGTAGATGCCGGTGCGGTCGCGTGGGAGGTAGAGGGTGCCGTCGGGGTCGGTGCCCAGGGTGTTGCGGAGCTGGGAGATGCGGGTCTGGAGGGTGGCGGTGCCCCAGGGGGAGCGGGGGTCCATCGCTTCGCGGACGGTGTCGGGCGGGCCGGGCTTGAAGTAGAGGTAGGCGGCGAGCTGGGCGAGCTTGGGGCCGTGGCCGGATGCCTGAATGCCGGTCACGGCGACCGGGCCGAGGACCTGGACCTCGGGGGCGTGCAGGTCTACGGCGTCGCCTGGCTCGTCCTCACCGATGTCCTGGCCTGCTTCAGGGACCACCTGCGTCTCCTGCGCGGCCGGTGCTGCAGACCCGGCGGCCGGGGCGGCACTTACTGCTTCCGCGAGCGGAGCGGCGCCTCGCTCCTGCCCCTCCTCCGTGCCAGTGCTGGTGGCGTGGCCGGGTCCGGTCGAGTCGGCTGCGCTGCTCTGCTCTTCCGTCTCTCCCTGCTTCTCGGTCTCCTCCCCGCTGTCCTGTTCAGGGGTGGCCGGGGTGGGGAGCGGGGGGACGGGGGTGAGGGGGCGGGTCGCGGTGAACGCGGCGAACGGGGTGGGGGGCAGACCGGCCGGGCTCGTGTCGCCGTCGTCGGTGACGCTCACCGCGGTGGACGGGACCTGGGTCCAGGGTTCCTCGGCGGGCTGGGCCGGCTGGTGGGCCTGGCGGAGCAGGTCGGCGAATGCCTGGTAGTCCTCCTCGGGCAGGGACTGAACGATCAGGTCGGTGTCGAGGACGTCGACGTGCTGGGGACGAGGGGTGCCGACGACGAGGTGGATGGCGTCGTCGAAGGCGCCGAAGGCGCCGGCGGTGCCCTGGGCGGGCAGGACGAGGGCGACGGGCAGTTCGCGGGCCGCGGTGAGGGTGTCGGCCAGGAGCTTGGCCTCGCCCTCCTCTATGTCGACGGCGCAGACCAGGGTCCAGGGCATGCGGGGCGGGGCTTCGTCGGCGTCGGCCTGCTGGCGCTGCTCCAGGAGGAGTTCGGCGAGGTCCGCGCGGGCGGCGGCGAGATGCGGGACGGCGCGGATGCGGTTCTGTGGGAGGAGGGTGGGCAGTTCGTCGCCGAGGCCGACGGTGATGATCTCGGCGTGGTCGCTCCAGGTGCTGGTGGCCGCTTCGAGGGCGAGGACGCGGGCGGTGTCGCGTACGGCGGTGGGGGTGCCGTCGAGGAGGAGGACGCGGGAGACGTTCAGGTTGATCAGGAGGTGGTTGCCGTCGGGGTCGGTGCCGAGGGTGACCAGGCCCGGATAGGGGGCGGGGACGTACGCCGCGTCGGTGGGGTCGAGGAGGTCCTGGGCTCGGTCCAGCACCCAGCGGCCGGGGGCGGCGAGGGTGAACGGCGCCAGAGCGGAGCTCTCCTCCTCCGGCAGGGGCAGGTCGTCGATGTCTTCGTCGTAGGTGTCGTCGCTGTCCGGGGTGGTGTGCGGGGCGGCGGGGAGGAGGAGTTCGACGGTGCGGGCGGTGATCCTGGCGCCGGTCGCGGCCGGGAGGGCCAGGCCCTCGCGGTCGGCGTGGTGGGCGAGGGTGCGCAGGGCGAGGTCGAGGAGTTCGAGGCTGCCGGGGTCGGCGGCCGCGTGGAGGGCCTGCTCGGCAGCTTCGTTGTCGACGGGGGCGGGTAGCTGGCCGGGCTTGCGGCGGCGGCGCTGGAGGATGCGCAGTGTGCCGAGGCTGAGGAGGAGGCTGCCGGCGGTGAGCATCCCGATCCCCGTCACTTCGGAGATCAGGCTGCCGTCGGCTTCCTCGGCCGCGGGCGCCGCGGGCTCGGCCGTGGTGGAGGGGGAGGCCGTCGCCGGGCCTTCGGGGCGGGCAGTGGGTGTCGCCGGGGCGGAGATGGTGCGGGTGGGGGTCTGTGCCGGGGCGGGGGTCTTGGTGCGGTCCGGAACGGCCGTAGGGGCGGTGGTCGGCGGGGTGGAGGCCGCCGGCGTCGGCGCGGCCGGAGCAGGCTTTGCCGGGGTGGTGGGCTTGTCGGCGCTCCGGGGCGGAGGCGGGGTCGCCTCGGTCGGCGGGGTGGTGGGGGCGGTGGTGTGCGGGAGGGTCAGCTTCCAGCCGGTGTGGATGTCGTCGGGGTCGGTCAGGCGGCCGCCGTCGGGCTGGGTCTTGTTCTTGTTGGCGTCGAAGATCTCGGTGTAGCGGTCGCCGTCGCCGAGCTGTTCTTCGGCGACCTGCCACAGGGTGTCGCCGTCGGTCACGGTGTAGGAGTCGGCCTGCTGCGGGACCGGGGTGGGCATCGCGTCGACGGTGGGAGTGTCGGGGAGGCGCAGGATCCAGCCGGGCCGGATGGGCGCGTCGGCATGGAACACGGTGCCGTCGGCCATCGTGTGGCCCTCGTTGGCGTCGGCGATCTTGGTGTACTGCTCGCCGTGCCCGTACAGCTTCTCGGCGATGGACCACAGGCTTTCGGCCGGCCGCACGGCGCGGACGGTGTAGGTCTGCCCGGCCGTCTTCTCGGCGGCCGCTGTGGTCGGGGCGGCATGGGTCTGCGGGGTGGTGGCGGGGAGCGCGGTCGCGGTAGCCGCGGGCGCGCTCGGGGCGGGGGCGGCCAGGGCAGGGGCTGCGGTGGCCAGGGTGCTGGAGGCGAACAGGATGAGGATGCCGCTGACGAGGGTGCCGGCGGCGCGCTGGGACAGGCGCAGTCCGGGCAGGCGGGGAGCGGTGCGGCCGCGGAGCTGGGCGGGAATCTCGACCAGGAGCGACGCCACGAATGTGGCCCAGGCGATCCAGCCGACGGCGACCAGGGCGAGGAGGAATGCGGCGCCGGTGTCGGTGCGGGTGAGCAGGTGGGTGAAGGCGTTGATGCCGGAGGCCCAGACGGCGGTGGTGGCCTGGGTGAGGATCCAGGGCAGGCCGGCAGTGACCGCGGCGAGGACGAGTACGGAGGCCAGGGCGCGGGGCAGGCGTCTGGCGAGGGAGCGGTGTGCGGGCATCGGCGGGTCAGTCCTTCGTGGGTCGGGTGATGCCGTGCAGGAGCGTGGCGGAGCTGGTGGCGGTCACGGTCCAGGTGTGGGGGACGAAGCGGCCGCGGTAGCTGCCGGTGGCGTGGACCTCGATGCGGTGTCCGCCGTCGGTGACGGTGACGGTGCCGCGGACGTCGGCGCGGGCGAGGTAGGCGCGGGCGGCGGCGCTCGCGGCGTTCGGGTCGGCGACGACGGCTTCGCCGGCGACGGCCTTGGCGGGGTCGATGGCCTGGGCTGCGGCGCGGGCGGCTTCGGTGGCGGCGGCGTCGGTGCGTTCGTGGGCGCGGCTGACCCCGAAGGCGTCCACGGCCAGGAGACCGCCGAGCAGGAACAGGGGGACGGTGACGATGGCGACGAACGGCGAGATGGCGCCCCGGTCATCGCCCAGGCGTCGACGGCGACGAGAGCGGGGGCGGGGCTGGGAATGGTCGGTGGTGGTCATCCGCGTCCCCTGTACGTGTCGACGACGGAGGTGAAGCTGGCTTTCATCGTCCGCACCCCGGGTCCGCCGCCGAAGAGCAGAAGGTCGCCGATCGGGACGCGGCACGAGACGGTGACCGTGACCGTGGCCGTCTCGCCCAGGGCGACGCCGAGTCCGCTGGTGGCGGCGCGGACGCTCGTGGAGGTGCAGGGCTGGCCTTCCTGGGCGAGGACATCGGCGGCCGCGGCCCGGGCGGCGGACTGCCCGGCGGCCGGGTTGCGTTCCAGGGAGGCCGCGCGGGCGGCGGCCTGGGCGGCGGCGTCCACGGTCTGTCCGGCCAGGGACAGGCGGGCGCCGGCGATGACGACCAGGGCGAGCGCCAGAAGCAGGGGGACGACGATGACCGCCTCGATCGCGACGTCGCCCCGGTCTCCCCGCAGCCTGCTACGCGGACGCGTACGCAGGCCCGTGCCCGTACGAAGTCTCCGCCGGGCGGCCATCAGTCGCCCCCCGGGGTGGTCCAGCGCTCGATCGGACCGGACGCCGAGGAGCTGACGGTGATGCTCCCCAGTCCGGGGACGAGGGAGACGGCCTGGCCCTCGACGTGGATGCTCATGCGGTCGCGGGTGGTTCCGGAGGTGGAGACATGGACGCTGGTGAGGAGGTTGCCGCCGAGGTCGGCGGCGGCCTTGCGGGCCTTGGCGGCTCCATCGCCGGGCTGCGCTTCGTACATGCGGCCCGCCAGCTCGTCACCCACGGCCGGGCCGAGACCGTCCGGATCGAGATCCGCAACGCGGCCCGCCTGCTGGAATGGCTGCATGACGGCGACACCGCCCTGGCCACCTGCACCCAGGGCCAGCTGGACGCCTGGCTCACCGACGGCCCCACCACCCGCGCCACCGTCCGCGGATTCCTGCTCTGGACCAGCAGACGCGGCCACAGCCGCCCACTGACCGCGCCGGTCATCAGCAGCTACTTCACCGCGCGCATCATTGGCAAGGACCAACGCTGGTCCCTGGTCCGCCACCTCGTCCACGACGAGCAACTCCACGTCGCCGACCGGGCCGCCGGCCTGCTCCTGCTGCTGTTCGCCCAGCCTGTGGGCCGCATCAGCCGCCTCACCACCGAGCACATCGTCGACCGTGGCAACACGCTCGCCTTGAAGCTCGGTCGCGTCCCCGTCGAGATCCCCGCACCCCTGGACGACCTGATCCGCCAACTCGCCGAGCGGAGGAACGGCCGCGCGGCGACCATCCCGATCGAGGAACCCAAGTGGCTGTTCCACAGCATCTACCCGGGGCAGCCGATCGACCCGCACACCCTCGGGCGGCGCCTGAAGGCGATCGGCGTCCCGCCTCAACTCGCCCGCCACGCATCACTGATGGACATCGCCTCGGAACTGCCCGCCGTGGTCATCAGCCGACTGCTCGGATTTCACCAGAGCACCGGCGATAACTGGACCCGCGAGAGTCAGGGCTTCGGTGCCGAGTACGCCGCAGACATCATCCGGCGGTGAATAGTCGCCGTCTCCCGGGATGCGAAGGCGTCATCGATGAGCATGAGGACTTGACGGAGTGAGTACACGATCAAGCCATTCCCGTTGCGGTGGATCAGGGGAGGGGACGTCCAAGAACAGAACGGGGTCCTCGCCTCCGGGTGAGAGGCAACCGAGCGTGCTGGCGCCGTAATTCAGCGCTGTAGATCATTCCGGTTGCCGACTCCCTCTGATGGCTCTTGATCGGATCCGCCTGTTTCATTGGTGCGGACCTTTTCAGGCCAAGGAGGGAATAATCCGTGATGTTCCTGGCGAGCGCTGCTGAGGATGGCGGTGCGCGAGGGGCTCACGGGATGCACCTGGCCAGGGGAGGCCGGGCGCGGTGTCGGCAGGTGTCGTACGTGGCTCTTGCGTCGTACCGAGCCCCAGTGGGGCTCTCATCCAAGGGGAGGACTACCGAATGCATCGCATAGCGAAGCTGGCTGCCGTCGTCGTTACCGCGGCGGCCTTCAGTGCGCCCGCCACAGCCCAGGCCGGGGCGTCTTACATCTACAACAGCTACAGCTACGACACGTCCTACATTGGCGTGTCGTGGGGAAAGGTCGTCGTGTGTGACGGCGACAGGGATGGCAACTCCGTCATGGCGCACTACACACGTGACGACGGCGTGTCGCGCAGCATCCATGAGGAACGCGGTTACGACAACTGCAGCCACAGCGAGGCCAGCACCACGAACCGCGTGACCAAACACCGCTCGCAGCAGATCCGTGACTGGGCCACCGACCCGTACGGTCCCTGGGTGTACCGGGTCTGATCAACTAGGTAAGTCACCGCGCCGAGCCGATGCCTCTCATCAGAGGGCGTCGGCTCCGCGCCGCCCGGCGTAGATAGAGGATATGTGAGTACCGAGTTGCACAGCCGGAAGACGGCCGCGGTGGAAGTCGAGAACCTCCACTACAGCATCGGCGATCGTCGTCTTCTCGACGGCCTGACCCTTGACGTGCCTGCCGGGACGTCCGTTGCGGTCACGGGCCCCAGCGGCTCGGGGAAGACGACGCTCCTGTGCTGCCTGAGTGGCTTGATCAGCCCCTCCTCAGGCGTGGTGCGCATTGGTGGTGTCGATATCACGCAGGCATCCGCAGGTGAGCGTGCCGCCTTGCGACTGCGCACCGTGGGGACCGTATATCAGTTCGGTGAACTGATCCCAGAGCTGTCCCCGCTGGAGAACGCGGCCCTGCCTGTCCTCCTTGCCGGCGGCAGCGCAAAGGGCGCGTACGCCGACGCACAGCAGTTGCTGGATGAGCTCGGTGTGCAAGGTGCGTCGTCCAAGACGACGGCAGCGCTGTCGGGCGGGGAGCGCCAGCGTGTCGCCGTCGCGCGGGCGCTGATTGGCAAGCCCTCGGTGGTGCTGGCGGACGAACCCACAGGGTCACTCGATCAGCGAACCGGGGACGTGGTGGCCGACCTGCTGTTCGGTCTCCCCGCCCGCTTCGGGTGCGCCCTGATCGTTGTCACGCACAACCCGCAGATCGCGGACCGCGCCGACCGAGCCCTTGAGCTAGCGGAAGGCCGGCTGATCGCCGACTTGGGGGAGGCCAGGTGAACAGGCATCTGACGATGCTCCGTCTAGGACACCGCGTGGGGCGGGCGAGTGGTGCGTCCGGACTGGTGCACCGCTTCGGGCTCTTCGCCGCATCCTTCCTCGTCCTGATGGTGACCTGGAGTCTCCTGGCGGTGGATGCCAGCCTGGAGGCCAGACAAGAGAGGCAGGATGCCCGCTCTCCGGTCCTGACCGACCAGCGGCAGCAAGCCGTGGCGCGATGGCTTGAGCGTCCGGACTACGCGGATGGCGAAGCGGTGTCCGTGATCTTCACCGAGCCTCTGAGCGCCTCCGCTGCCCCTCCCCCTGGCCTTGATCGGTGGCCTGAGAAGGGCGAGGTGTTCCTCTCCCCGCAGGCTGCCAAGCATGCCGACGGGGAACTCGTCTCTCGTTACGGCACCATGGCGGGAACCATCGGGCGGCAGGGCCTGACCGAGCCCGATGAGCTGCTCGTCTACACCCGCTCCCCCATCGAGGGGATCTTCGATGAGACGACCCTTAACACCTTCATCTCCGGCTTCGGGCGTCCAGGATCTCAGTTCCTCGACTATTTCACGGTCAGTCACCAGTTCGAGCGCTCCCCAATGGACTTATGGGTGCTGCTGTTGCTGTTCACGGTGCTGCCGGCGACAGCCGCCCTCGTAGTCGTCGTGCGCGGTGGCTCGGAGCTGCGGGACCGCCGTATCTCCATGCTCGAAGCCCTCGGTGCTTCTCGCCTGTCGCGCCTCCTCGTGGTGATCGGTGAGGCCGCTGTCCCCGTGACCGCAGGTTCACTGCTGGCCGCGGCCACGGCCTGGGCGACGACGCTCTGGGACATCCGCCTTCCCTTCACCGGGCATACCGTCGCCGCTGGCGATCTGGCCCGTGTACGCCCCTGGCTCCCTGTCCTGATCGTGGCCACGGCCGCACTCATCGCGGGCGTCAGCGCCATGCGGTACGCCAGGCCGCCCAAACGGACCTCCACTCGCCCCCAGCAGACCAAGACGGCGCCGGGCCGAACGACCTGGATCCTGTGCGGGGCGGGATCCACACTGTGCCTGTACGGGACATGGCGCGCGGACGGTCCCGGCCGGGTCGTCTTCTTCTTGGGCGTCGTACTCGTGCTTGGTGTCCTGCCCAGCCTCGGGGGGCGTCTGTCCGGTGCGCTGGGTTCGGCCATCGCGTCCTTCTCCGCTCGCCGGGGCGGCCCCGCCGGGCTGATCGCCGGACGGTGGCTCGCGGCCCGCCCGGTCGTACTCGCCGTGCTCAGCGCATCCATGATCGTGGGACTGGGACTGACAACACTGGGACAGGTCGTCACCAGCCAGCTCGAAGGACCGGAAATCGTAGCCAAGCAACTGGCTGGCGCAACGGACCGAAACGCGATCCTGATCAACGCCTCCGGCGACCCCTCCCGGTTCGACCGGCTCCGCAAAGACCTCCCCGGACAGCCCTCGGTCCTCTTGTACTCGGAGAACGACAGGGTCGTGTTCTCCGGCAACTGCACGTCCCTGGCCTTCTTCGGCCCGATGACAACCTGCCCCAAGAAGAGCACTGCACTGACCGGTGTCATCAAGAGCATCGGACCTGGACCGCAGAGAGCGCTGGCCGTCCTCGGGCTCACCCCGGACAGGGTGAATGTCACTTCCAGCCACCCGGGCATCACGGATCCCGAAAAGGTCTCGCTCGTCGTCTTCAACACGGCGGGCGACGCGGGAGCCGACCGCGTCTGGGAAGCCGCCTATCGCACCCTGGGCCTACCCATGCTCGACGTGCCCGTGGAGTCCGGAATGCTGGGGGCACAGGCACGAGCCGGATACGTCAAATGGGTCCTGGACGCGGCACTCATCGGCCTGGCGGCCCTCGTCCTTGCCGGGGTGGTTGGTGCAGCATCCGTCTTCGACGACCAGGCACGCGGTCTCGGCCCGATCGCCTCGTTCCGCAACGACCGACGCTTCTACGTGCAGGTCGCCTTCTGGAACCTTTCCGTCCCGCTCGCAGTCGTCGGCGTCGGAGCCGGTGCCGCCACCTACGTGCTCGGACAGATGCTCCTATCCATCGGCGACGGCGGCGAACTCTCCGCCGGCCTCGTCGCCACCGGCTCCCTTGTCATCGCCCTCGGTGGCCTCGTCGTCGCCGTCGTCTGCGGTGAGATCGCCGTGCGCCGTGCTCGTACATGGCGTCCCACCGGCGATTGACGCGCCTCGACGAGATGGACTCCGGCGCTGATCACTGACTGCTTGGCCAGTGGTATTCCGCGTCCAGAGATAGCCGGGCTTACCGATAAACCGGGACCAGTGCGGTGTCCAGGACCTCCAGTGCGTCGACGACGAGCCGGGCGGGTTCGCCGGGCGCCTGCGGCTGGACCAGGGTGCCGGTCGCGCGCAGCAGGTCGCCGGGCTGGATCCGGTTCAGCAGCTCGTGGACGACCCTCGGGTCACCGCTGGTGCAGGTGACGACCGTGTCGTGGATGTCTTCTTCAACGGCGTCGAGGTCGACGGGGACGATCAGGTCGAAGGTGGCGGTGCCGCGCGGGCCGGGGGCGGGAATCGCGTCGACCCAGCCGTCGACGGCGCAGTGCTTGGTGTCCATCAGCTTGCCTCCGCCAGGGTCTTGGTAGTGCGAGGGGAGCGGGGTCGGGGGCGGTGCTGGGCGAGCACTACTGATCTTTTCGTTAGTTGGGTGGGGTTGGTGGGTGGAGGGTGAGGCCGGTGTGGGTGAGGAAGGACCAGGGCAGCTGTGGGTTGCGGCTGATGCGGTGGATGCCTTGTTCGGTGGCATCGGCGACGTCTGCGAGATGGTCGCCGGCGAGGTTGGCGAGCTCGCGTTTCTTGAGCGAAGACCACAGCAGCTCCACCGGGTTGAGCTCGGGCGCGTAGGCGGGTAATCGTTCCAGGGTGAGCCAGTCCTGTTCGGCGACCCAGGCCCGCATGTCCCGGCTCCAGTGGGCGGACAGCCCGTCCCAGACCAGCACTACCCGTTCCCCGCCATAGAACAGTTTCATCTGCTCCAGGACCTCGATGAGCCCGGCGGTGTCGTAGCTGCCGGGCTTGAGGTGGAAGCACAGCCGAGGGCCGCGCTCGGGGTCGGCGGCGTGGTAACCGAGGGCCGCGGCCATCGACGCGCGCTTCCAGTTCAACCGGTGCCGCAGAAGCGGGGTGCGGCCGCGGGGCGCGTAGGTGCGACGGACCTGCGGCAACAAAGAGACGCCTGATTCGTCGAGGAAGACGATCCAGGCACGTGTGTTCACCGCCCCCTTTTGATGCGTGGCCACTCATGAGCGATCCAGCGAGCGATCTCGGACTCGTCGCGTTCGACCGCCCGCCGCTCGGGCCGCTGCAGACTCCACCCCAGCCGGCCGGTCAGCAACCGCCACACCGAGGCCTTCGACAGCCTCACCCCTGTCACCCGCTCGACGACCAGGCCGACCCGCTCCAGGGTCCACAGATCGGCCTCGAAGCCATGCGTCTGGGCGCCCTGCTCCAGCGTGGTCCGCACCCGCTCGACCTGGGCGTCGTCCAGTTTCGGTGGGCGCCCGGTGGCCGGGCGCTGGCGCAAGGCATCGGCGCCGTCCTTCTCCCAGACCCGTTTCCACCGCCGCACGCTTTCTTCGCTGACTCCCAGCATCCGCGCGATCTCGGCACCCGAACGTTCCTGATCGAACAACTCGGCCGCCCGCACCCGCTGGGCCTCGGCCAACTGCGGCCGCGTCAAAGGAGGAACAACAGGCGAAGGCTGGAAAGACACCGCATCAGGATCCCACCAACGTCCCCGCCGCACCCATGGAACTTACGAAAAGATCAGTAGGGCGCGTATCGAAAGTAGATCTTGAAGGAAGGCATCGATCGCCTCAGTACGGATCTCGGGAGCGACCTTCGCAGCGGCAAGCACACCGACCGTGATGAGGAACCCGGGAGGTTTGGAGGGGCCGAGCACCATCTTCGTCTCGGGAGACGACGCCGGCACCAAGGAGATCACGGGGCGTCTGCTCGGCGACCTGGGATGACCCGATGCCTCCCGGTTCGATCTGGGAGGCATCGGGACCGCACGCGGGCAGGAGCACTTCGCGCTGCTGTTCTCCGGGGTGGCGGAGGAGGTGGGGGCGCACGCGTTCAACATCATGGTGGTGCCTCCCCGCAGCAGTTCCTGAGCGGGGGCCAGCGGGGCGGGGGCGGGGTCAGCCAGCCGGTGAGTCGCTGACCTTGCCCACCGGGCTGATCTCCAGCTTCCCGCTGTCTTCGCCGTCGGTGACAGGGAGCGTGCCCGCCGGCCACTTCAGGGTGACGTGCTTGGTCTCGTTCGGGGGCGTCACCACGATGTCGGTCGGCTGCACGCCAGAGCCGCCGCTGTTGTTGACGGGGAACGTGATGTTGAAGGCGGCGGTCTCGCCCTCCTTGAGGATCTGCGGCAGGGCCTGCTCGCCATTGCGGTCCACGGAGAAGGTGTCGCCCAGGGACGTCTTCAGATCGACCCCCGCGAAGCCGCTGATGCGGCAGTTGCTGCCGCCGCTGTTCTTGAAGGAGACGGTGACGACGCCTTCCGTCTTGTCCGTGGTGTTGTCGGCGGCGGCGACCTCGAGCTCGTCGGTGCGGCAGATGTCGACCTTGCCGTCGCTGTTGTCACCGGTGCTGGTGTCGGCGCTCTGGTCGCTCCCGCCGGTGCCGGTGTCGGTGTCGGCGCTCTGGTCCGCCCCGCCGGTGCCGCCCGCCTTGTCCGCCGACGCGGTGGGGCTGGTCTGCGTGCTGGCCGACGCGTTGTCGTCGCCGTTGCAGGCGGTGAGCGAGAGTGCGGCCACGAGGCCGATGGCGGCGGCGACGGCCTTGCGGGTGTGCAGCATGATTCCCCCGGGATGCGGTGCGGTCTGGGTAATGCCGTAGTGCGCACTTATTTGTACCGCGCAGTTAGTTACGAACCGTCAGCGATCATGTCCGCGTTCAGTCACAGATGGGACCGCGCCCCGGCGCCTAGGGTCTGTTGCGAAAGTGGATCTTGTTCGTTGATGATCACTTGTCGTGGGACGTGGTGATCTGACGAACGGCCAGTGGGCCCGGCTTGAGCCCTTGCTGCCGATGGGCATCAAGCCGGGCCGGCCGCAGGTGTGGACGCGGCGGCAGCTGATAGACGGCATACGGTGGCGGACCCGGACCGGCGCCCCCTGGCGGGACGTGCCCGAACGTTACGGGCCGTGGGACCGGGTCTACGATCTCTTCCGCCGCTGGCAGCGGGATGGGACCTGGGCCCGGATCCTCACCCGGCTCCAGGCCGAAGCGGACGCGAAGGGCCTGATCACCTGGGACGTGAACGTCGACTCCACCGTCTGCCGGGCCCACCAGCACGCCGCCGGGGCTGCGAAAAGGGGGACCTCCAAAAGGAGCCGCCCGGCGGTGTCTTCGTCGAGCCGGCCGACCACGGCCTCGGACGCTCCCGTGGCGGCCTGACCAGCAAGATCCACCTCGCGGTCGAGCAGGGGCAGAAGCCCCTGTCGGTGGTGATCACGGCCGGGCAGCGCGGCGATTCCCCGCAGTTCGAGCCGGTCCTGGAGGCGATCCGGGTGCCCCGGGTCGGGCTCGGCAGGCCGCGCAAGCGTCCGGACCGGGTGCGGGCCGACAAGGCGTACGACTCCCGGAGCAACCGCTCCTACCTGCGCAGACGCGGAATCAAGGCAACGATTCCGGTGCCTGCGGACCGGGTGCGCAACCGGCTGAAGCGCGGCTCGCGCGGCGGCCGCCCGCCGAAGTTCAACAAGGACGACTACAAGCAGCGGCACGCGGTCGAGTGCGGGATCAACCGGCTCAAGCGCCACCGGGCCGTCGCCACCCGGTACGACAAACTCGCCGTCCGCTACGAAGCGACCGTACTGGTCGCAGCCATCAACGAATGGCTGTGACCAGCACTTTCACAACACGCCCTAGGCCCCTACGGAACGTGGTTTCCGCTGCCCGCTCCCGCCGACCGTCATGTGACTGATGTGTGACGGCGCACGCATCGGCGAGGGTGGCGGCACGCACATGCATGCATCCATATTGTCACCTACTTGACCGGTGACGATAGAGGTGACAGGTTAGTCACCGTGCAAACAGGTGATGCCGCACGGTGTGCTCACCGACCCACTGCCGAAAGGGATTTGTCGTGATGAACATCAAGGGCGCGGGCAAGCGACGGGTACTGACCGGGGCCGCCACGGCCGTTGTCGCCGGAGCCACGATCGGGGCCTTCGCCCTGACCGGCACCGCCAGTGCCGGCGCCACCACCGATGTCGCCGCCGTCGCCGCCCGGGATGGCGAGCGGGGGCCCAAGCCCACCGTCGTCCTGGAGCACGGCGCGTTCGCGGACTCCTCCAGCTGGAACGGAGTCGTCTCGCGACTGCGTGCCGACGGCTACCCCGTCGTGGCCGCCGCCAACCCGCTGCGCGGCCCCCGCAACGACGCCACCGCCCTGCGGGGCCTGCTCGACCACGTCAAGGGACCGAAGATCCTCGTCGGTCACTCGTACGGCGGTTCCGTGATCAGCGAGGCCGCCGCCGACCGTACCGACATCAAGGCCCTCGTCTACGTGGCGGCGTTCCTCCCCGCCCCCGGTGAGACCGCCCTTGAGCTGACCAACAAGTACCCCGGCTCCACCCTCCCCGACGCCCTCGACCCCGTCCCCGTCACCAACCCCGACGGCACCAAGGGCACCGACATCTACATCCAGCAGGACAAGTTCCACCACCAGTTCGCGGCGGACGTCCCGCGCAACGAGGCCGCCCTCGCCGCCGCCGGCCAGCGCCCCATCGCCCAGGCCGCGCTGGAGGAGAAGGCCACCGTGGCCGCCTGGAAGACCGTCCCCAGCTGGGCCGTCGTCACCACCCAGGACCTCAACATCCCGGCCGCCGCACAGCGCTTCATGGCCGAACGGGCCGGCGCCCACGTCACCGAGGTCGCCGCCTCGCACTCCGTCGCCGTCTCCCGGCCCGGCGTCGTCACCCGCGTGATCGAGGCCGCCGCGCGCGCCACCCGCTGACCTTCCGACCCCTCACCTCCGAAAGGGAGCACTGCCATGGACCTGAAGCTCGAAGTCGTCGTCATCCCCGTCTCGGACGTCGACAAGGCCAAGGAGTTCTACATCGGCAAGCTCGGATTCCGCGCCGACGCCGACTTTCCGATCCACGACGGGTACCGCATCGTCCAGGTGACACCCCCGGGCTCCGGCTGCTCGATCATCTTCGGCGAGGGGCTCACCACGGCCCCCGCCGGTTCGGCCCAGGGGCTGCACCTGATCGTGACCGACATCGAGGAGGCGGTGGAGGAACTGACCGGGCGCGGAGTCGACGTCGACGGCCCGTTCCACGACGCCACCGGCGCCTTCCACCACGCCGGCGCCTTCCACCACGCCGGCGGGAGCCACCGGGTGCCCGGCCTCGCCCCGGGCCGCCCGAGCTACGGCACCTTCGCCGCCTTCTCCGACCCCGACGGCAACGAGTGGTTCCTCCAGGAGGTCACCGTCCGCGCCCCCGGACGCTGACCGACCGGCGCCCCACCCCCGCACCACCCCCAGGAGGCGGCCGCCCAGGCCCTCCGGCCGCCTCCGGCCCCCTTCTCCCCGCCGTACGCCCCCCGCTTGGAGCATCTTGTGACGACCGAAGACATCCGCACCTACGACGTCGTCGTGATCGGTGCGGGACCGGTCGGCGAGAACGTCGCCGACCGTACCGCCGCCGCCGGACTGAGCACCGTCATCGTGGAGAGCGAACTCGTCGGCGGCGAATGCTCCTACTGGGCCTGCGAGCCCAGCAAGGCACTGCTGCGGCCCGGGCTGCTGCGCGCCGAGGCGAGCCGCGTCCCGGGCCTGAACCCCGCGGTCGCCGGTCCGCTCGACACAGCCGCCGTGCTCGCGCACCGCGACCGCATGTCCGCGCACTGGGACGACGGAGACCAGGTCCGGTGGCTGGACTCGGCCGGCATCGAGCTGCTGCGCGGCCACGGCCGGCTCGCCGGACCCCGCAGGGTCGACGTGAGCACACCCGACGGCCACACCGTGCTGCTCCGGGCCCGGCACGCGGTGGCCGTCTGCACCGGCAGCCGCGCGGCCCTGCCCGACGACCTGCCCGGACTCGACGAACTGCGCCCCTGGACCAGTCGGGAGGCCACCGCCGCCGAATCGGTGCCCGGGCGACTCCTGGTCGTCGGGGCGGGCGTGGTCGCGACCGAGATGGCGACCGCCTGGCGGTCCCTCGGCAGTGAGGTCGCGGTGGTCGCCCGCGGTGGCGGACTCCTGCCCCGCATGGAGCCCTTCGCGGGCGAACTGGTCGCCGACGAGCTCCGCAAGGCGGGCGTCGACCTGCGCTTCGGCGTCGGCATCCGGCACGCCGAGCGGGTCGACGGACCCGGCAGCGACATCCGGGCCGTCCTGTCCGACGGGACCGAACTCCTCGCCGACGCGTTGCTGTTCGCCACCGGCCGCGCCCCTCGCACCCGCGACATCGGTCTCGACACCGTCGGCCTCGCTCCCGGCGCGTGGCTCACCACGGACGACAGCCTGACCGTCACCGCCGTCACGGGCGACTGGCTGTACGCGGTAGGCGACGTCAACCACCGCGCCCTCTTCACCCACCAGGGCAAGTACCAGGCCCGTGTCGCGGGGGCGGTCATCGCCGCCCGCGCACAGGGCACGCCCCTCGACACCGGGCGCTGGGGCGCCCATGTGGCCACCGCCGACACCACGGCCGTCCCCCAGGTCGTCTTCACCGAACCCGAGGTCGCCGCCGTCGGCCTGACCACCGCCGAGGCCGAGCGCACCGGCCGCCGGGTCGACGTCGTCGACTACGAGCTGGGCGGTCTGGCCGGCGCCCACCAGTACCTCCCCGGTTACCGCGGCACCGCCCGCGTCCTCGTCGATCCCGAACGGCGCGTCGTCCTCGGAGCCACCTTCGCCGGCCCCGGGGTCGCCGAACTGCTGCACTCCGCGACCGTCGCCATCACCACCGAGGCACCGATCGACCGCCTGTGGCACGCCGTCCCGGCCTTCCCCACCATCAGCGAAGTGTGGCTGCGGATCCTGGAGACGTACCGGGGCTGAACATCCCGGAAACCGGGAACGGCTCCGCGAAGGATTCGACCCACCTGATCGCCACACATGTGTCCACCTTCGCGGACCGCTCGGACCGCCCCGGGCACACCCGGCGTGCACATACCCTCTAGAGTCGGATCATGATCAAGCGCAAGGGCCTCGTGCTCGACTTCGGCGGAGTCCTCACCACCCCTCTGGTCCCCGCCGCCTTCGCCTTCGAGAAGCGCGCGGGACTTCCCGAGGGCACCCTGCTCAACGTTCTGTACCTCAACGAGGAGATGGTCCGGCGCACCGAGGACCTGGAGCGCGGCGCGATCACCCAGTCCGAGTGGAACGCCGCTGCCGCCGATCGCCTCGGCGTCCCCGCCGACGACCTCATGGGCCGCATCTTCGCCGACCTGCGTCCGGAGACGGCGATGTTCGCCGCAGCCGAGGCCGCCCGCCGGGCCGGCGTCAGAGTCGGCGTCCTGTCGAACTCCGTGGGCACGGACCCGTGGAACCTCTACGAGGGACACGACTTGGAGAACTGCTTCGACGCCGTGGTGATCTCCGAGGACCACGGTCTGCGCAAGCCTGAGCCGGAGATCTTCCGGCTCGTCCTCGACCGGCTCGGTCTGCAGGCCGAGGCCTGCGTGTTCGTCGACGACACCGAGCGCTACCTGCCGCCCGCCGCGGATCTGGGCTTCGCCACGGTCCACGCCAAGGAGCCCGGGCAGACCATCGCCGCCCTGGAGGAGCTCCTCGGAGTGCTCTTGACGGCGGACTGACGCCCAGCGACCCGGCCACACCGACCTGGCCCGACGGGACGTATCCCCAGGGCGTGACCGTCGGAGCGTTGTATCCCTCGGCGCGCAGGACCGACCGTCCGGACGGCCGGGCACGCTCCGGCCAGGACACCGCGATCGTGCGGGATTCCCCCGGCAGCAGCCACGGGTAGTTGTCCTCGTACAGCGTCGGCAGGGCCCGGCCGCCCCGCCCGTCGAGCAGCGACAGCCAGGCCCGCGGGCCGGAGCCGAGTGCCGCCATCGCGGCCGGGGCGGGCGGTGCGTCCGACAGCCGAGGTGGTCGTGGGCCGCGGCGGCGGGCTCGCCTGATCGTGCATGGGCGCGGTCCCTTCACGAAGATGTCGACCCGGAGACCACAGGCATGACTCCGCGTACGGAGCACGGGGCCACCTGCTCGCAATAACCGTCTTGACAGGTTACGTGAAGTGGGGCAGGGTATGGGGTGTTCCGACAGCGAGCAGAGCGCGATGTGTGAACGACGATGTGGAGACCGGCGATGAGCAAGGAACTCGCAGGAGACGCGGCGGCGGCACGGCACGAGCGGTTCGGCAAGCTCCCCGAGCGCATCAGCTTCGACAGCATGACCGAGGAGAAGCAGTCCGAGCCGAACGCGGGGGTGACTGCCAAGTACAACCCCGAGGGTGCGTGGAACTTCTACTCGTGCCTGGCCCTGGACCTGGGGCTGTAGGGGGTGATCCGAGCCGGTGGGTTCGGGCGGTTCAGGTGGCACCTGATCGGCGCACACCGGCTATGGCGTGCCGAGGCATGTGTGATTTCCAGGGAGTGTGCTTCTCGGTGCCGATGGCCAGCTACCGCGTGCGAACGCCGTAACGCCCAGCGGCCGGGCCCGCCAGGGCCTGACCGCTGGGTTCGCCGCTGCCCTGCTGTGTGGCAGGGCAGCCCTTCGCGCTTGACGTCCTTTCATGGCCGCCGGGAACGGGCGCCCCCTGCCAGAAGTCCCCGGTGAGTGTGTCCCATGGTCGGTAAATAGGCTCCGTGTGCATGGCCCTGTCCTATGTCGTTCCCGAGGTACATCCCGACGTGGCCGGCCGGGCGTTCGAGCAGTCCGCTCCGGCGTTGAAGACGAGATCGTCGGGCTTGGGAGCGTCCTGCTGACCCGACGGCCGGCGTTGACCTGGTCGTAGGTGACGCGGGGGAGCAGGATGCCAGCGGCCTTGCACGCCTGCTGCATCAAGGAGGAGCAGGCGCATCGCCGGCGGCGGTTGCTGCTGTGCGGGGCGGTGCAGTATTCGCCGAACTGGTACCAGCCGCCCCTGGCCCTCAGGGCCCATGCGACGGCGGCCCTGATCTCGGGCGGTCGGCGAACGCCGGACCATGCGGGGGAACGCCGAGCAGCCCGCCCGGTGACAACGTGCGAGTGGCTTCCCGGGCGGGCTTCTGACGCCCATCATGGGGCGGTTCAGGTGCCCGGCGCACCTCGGACGCGTCGAATGGGGCCGGGAACCGCGGACCGCCTGCTCCTGAGCTCCGGATCGGCCCTGCGGGTATGCACACCCGATATCGGATATGGGAAATGTATCTCCAATCGGAATCGTACACGCTTGGGGAAATGTGTATACGTGTCTGCTAGGGTGAGAAACATGCCGTGCTCGGTCGGTCGTTCCCGACCGAGCGCCCGCGGTGCATTCCGTAGTCGTGTCGGCGAGGAGGATGACAGGGAGGCCGTGATGGCAGGGGGTGTGCCGAGTCGGAGCCGAGGAGCCCCGAAGCCCCGCACATTGGGCTGCTTTCAGCCATTTCAGTCGTTCTGCGTCTCGGCATCGTGGAGCAATGCCGCGGATGCCGTCGTCCAGTCGATCTCGGTGAGCTCGGCCCCGACGGGCACGAGCTCGTAGGTGGACTCCAGCCAATCGGCCAGCGGCGGCACCGGCAACTCGAAGAGAGCGGCCATGGAGCCCGAGGTCAGCCGGAGCCATGCGGTGCTCTGCTCCTCCGCGCCGGACGGCCACATCTGGATGCTTCCGAGCCCGCTCATCGAGTAGAGCCCCTGCTGAAGGAGGTCACGGCCGATCCGCCATTCGACACTCGGGCCGTCCTCGACGACGAGTCGGACGGACACGGCCCAGGGGGAATCCGGGTCGAACCGGAAGTCCGCCCTGACGGCCTGCCGAATGGCGAGGGTCAGCACGCGTTCGATGTTCAAGGTCAGCTGAAGAGGACTGTCCACCGTGCTCCGGCGGGCCTGCACTCCGGATCGTTCGCCGCTCATCTTACGGATGGGTCCTTCTCTGTGATCGGGCGGAGCCTGCTCCGGCCACTCTGTCCGGTGCGGGGGGAGCCGTGCATAAGTAACTTGACCGTCAAATGTTCCGACGGCCGTCAGGCCCTGATCGGCATCGTCGACGACGAACGTCTCTCGCACGGCTTCTCCGAGATCCCGACTTGCTGTCCGACCGTCTCGCCGAACCTCGACCACATCTGCGACGTCAAGCTGCTCGACGCGTCGGGGCAGGAGACCGAGCGCCGCACGGAGCCCTTGCCCGACGAGAGCCGGTGACGACACCCGAATCCGCCGAGAAGACCCACACAATGAACACCGTCGTGTCCTCGGTGCGGCGCCGCGGAGCGACCCTCGTGCTGTGCGCGGCGGCGACGCTGACACTGGTTGGCTGCAAGAGCGGTGACCTCGTCTCCTACGAACTGCCGGCGAAGTCGGCCCGATACACGTTCGAGACGAAGAACGACGACGTCAAGACGGTCTGGGAGTCCGCCTTCGCTCAGGTGGCGGAGGCGGACGCGCCCCAACAGAGCCCGTGCACGGGAGACGTGGTCGGCACCGACCGGGCGGCCTGCCGTCCGGAACCGCTGACCTTCCTGCGCTACGACTTCGGCCTGGCCCTGGACAACACGGTCAAGGCGGGGGACAGGCACGAGATCGTCGTCACCGGCTACTACCAGCCACGCCTCACCGAGTTGCCCAGGGTGACCGCCCTGAAGGTGGAGGCCACCTTCGACGGAGGTGGCATCTGGCGCCCGGCGCCCACGAGAGGCATGGGGAAGAAAACGTTCACCACGACGATCCAGAACCCCCGGCGGGACCAGGCCGTCCAGGGCGTCGGGCTCAGGATCAGTGCGACCGACAGCCAGGGAAACACCGTCAGGCAGACCATTCCCACGGCGTACACCCTGAGCTGACGTGAACCCACCGCCGAGGGCCGACCGGGCTGGGACGAGACAGGGTCTCGCCCCGGCCGGTCTCCGGTGGGCCGCCGATGCGTGCGTCTCCCGATCTGGACACTGCGCCGGCTCCTGGTCGCACCCTTGCTTTAATGGGCGTTCCAGAACAGGGAACGCCGGGGGCGGGTGTGGGCAGGACCGAATTCGGGCGTCTGCTGCGAGAGGCACGCCAGCGTTCGCTGCGGACGCTGGAGAGCCTCTCCGAGGCGTCCGGGGTGAGCGTCCGGGCGATCAGCGACATGGAGCGCGGACAGAGCCTGCCGCGGCAGGCGACGCTGGGCGAGCTGATGGACGCCCTGGAGCTGGACGAGGACGAACGACGGCAGTTCCTCGAGGCGTCGCTGCTCCGGGCCGAAGGGCCGGCCGGACGGGTGCCGCGACAGCTCCCGCCCGATCTGGCGGTGTTCCGAGGCCGCACACGAGCACTGGAGACCGTCGAGAAGCTCACCGCCGAGATCACCGAGCAGGGCGGACACGTGATCGTCTCGGCGATCGGCGGGATGGCCGGGGTGGGCAAGACGGCCTTCGCCGTGCACTGGGCGCACCATGTCGCGGACCGGTTCCCGGACGGGCAGCTCTATGTGAACCTGCGCGGCTTCGAGGACGCGGCACATCCCCTGGACCCGGCAGAGGCCCTGGGCGGGTTCCTCACCGCCCTCGGGGTCTCCGACAAGGACGTTCCTCGTGGCACCGAGGAGCGCAGCGCCCTCTTCCGGAAGCGGACCGCGTCCCGGAGGCTCATCCTCGTACTCGACAACGCACGCGACGAGGAGCAGGTCAGGCCGCTGCTCCCGGCCTCGACCGGCTGCCTGACCATCATCACCTCACGCAGCCGGCTGTCCGATCTGGCCGCGATGGACGGAGCACGCCTGATCGGTCTCGACGTGTGGACCCGGCAGGAGGCGCTGGCCGCGCTCTCGGCACGCGTCGGCGAGGACCGCTGCCGTGCGGAACCGCGAGCCGCCGAGGAACTGGTGGAGCTGTGCGGACATCTGCCGCTCGCGGTGGCGATCGTCGCGGCGCAGCTGAGCGCGATGCCGCAGGTGCCCCTGCGCGTGGCGGTACGGGACCTGCGGGGGACCGCACCGCTGCTGGACGCACTGTCGGCCGGGGCCCGGAGCAGCGACGTCCGGGCCGTCTTCTCGTGGTCGTACCGGGCCCTGCCGGCGGAGACGGCCGTTCTCTTCCGGCACCTGGCCCTGCATCCCGGCCCCTCGGTGTCGGCGGCGGCCGCGGCCTCCCTCACGGGGATCGGCCTGGCGGAAGCCCGGCGCCATCTGCGCCACCTGACCGCGGCGAATCTGCTGTCGCGGGACGCGGAGGGCAGGTACGTCCTGCACGACCTGGTCAGGGCCTACGGCGCCGAACTCGTCGAGTCGGAGCAGGACGACGGCCTCGGCGCCCGTACCAGACTCCTGGCCTATCTGCGCCACAACGCCCACGCGGCCAACTGCTTTCTCGGGCGCACGAAAGCGGACGAGGCCGGCCCCTTGACCGACAGGGTGGTCAGCGTTCCCCTCGACACGCGCGAGGAGGCCCTGGCCTGGTTCCGTCAGGAGGAGGCGACCGTCTCATCAGCCCTGCGCTCCATGGACGATCCGCGGCTGTTGCGGTTCCGGATGACCCTCACCTACGACTGGGTGAGCTACTACTCGCTCATGGGCCGCTGGAGCGAGGAGATCGACACCAAGCGGATCGGCCTCGACGCGGCCCTGCAGCTAGACGAGCCCGCCGCCGTCATGCGAAACGCCTCGGACCTCGCGCGCGCACTGGCCCAGACCGGCCAGGCCGACGACGCCGACCGCCATGTGGAGCTGATGCTCGCCCAACTCCACCGGCTCGGTCCCGAGGAGCGAGCCGTCGCCGAACGGACGGTGGGATGGGTGCGCGGCCGGCAGAAGCGCCATGAGGAGGCCCTGCACCACGCCCGCAACGCGCTGGGGATCTTCCGCTCACTGGGCGACGGCCGGGCCGCGGCCCGCGAGATGAACGCGGTGGGCTGGTACCTCGCCCTCCTCGGCCGGTACGAGGAGACGATCGAGCTGTGCGAGGAGGCGATCCCCCTGCTGCGGCGGGACGACAACCTCCGCATCGAGGCGGCCGCCTGGGACACCAAGGGCTACGCCCGGCACCGCCTCGGCGACCTCGTCGGCGCCATCGCCGACTACCAGGAGTCCCTGCGGGTCTACGGAGAGGCCTTCGACGACTACAACCAGGCCGAGGTGCTCGAACACCTCGCGACGGCGCAGCAGGAGCACGGCTCTCGTGCGGAGGCGAGGGCGAGCTGGCTGCGGGCGGCCGACCTCCTGAGGACGATCGACAGCCCACGCGCGGCTCGGATGCGGGCCAACGCGGAGGCGCTGGACGCTCCCTGAGCACTCCCGGGAACGGGTCTGCCGCCAGCTCCTGCGGGATGCGGCACTCCGCGGCCGCGGAGGCCGGCCACCTGCGGCTTCTCCCGTCGGCACACCAAGCTGCATGCGAACTGCCTGGTCCCACGGACACCGATCCACTGGGATGTGGGAGACAGGAGAGCGCCACCCCGACCCGGCGGGACCGCTCGCCCGGGGACAGGGGGCACCATGAACGACACGCACGCCAGGCTCTCCCGCCGAAGCGCGGGCGAGGCGGCGAACGACTCGTCGTCGCTGCTGGCCCTGCTTCCCCAGGTGGCGCCCCCGGCCGGGATCATCGGTCGTGACGCCGAAATCCGGGTGTTGCAGGATCTTCTACTGGAGGCCACGGTCCACGGGGCGACCCGGGTGGTGTGCGGTCACGCCGGCTCGGGCAAGTCGGCGTTGCTCGAGGCCGCGGTCCGGGCCGCGACCAGCGCCGGCCTGAGGGTGCTGCGCGGCGCGGGCATCCGGGGCGGCAACCCGTCCGACCTGTCCGGGCTGCTGCAGATCGTCTGGCCGGTGCTGGAGACTCCGGGCAGGTCCTCGAGCAGCCGACGGCTCGATGCGCTGCGGATGCTGTTCGTCGACGGCGCTCTCCGCTCCGCCGACCGTTCACGGCTGGCGTTCGCGGTCCTGGAGTTGCTGGAGACGGTCGGCGCGGAGCAGCCCCTGCTCGTCGCGGTGGACGACTGGGACGCGCTGGACGAGCCCAGCCGACAGGTGCTGTCCTTCGTGGCCCGCCGGACCAGCGGCCCGCGGGTGGCGCTGTTGATGACCGCCCGACCGCACCGCACACGCCTGGCCCCCCTCACCGGCCTCCCGGATCTGCGGCTCGACCCGCTCACATCCGACCAGTCCACCAGCCTGCTGGCCGCCCGGCGTCCGGGCCTGGACACCCAGGCCGTGCGCGAACTGCTGGCGACCGCGGCCGGCAATCCTCTGGCACTCCTCGAACTCCCCGTCCGCTCCGAGGACTCGTCGCCCTGTCTCCCCGTCTCCTCCGACCGGCTGGCCGCCGCCATGGCACCGGGCGCCGCACGCCTGCCGGCCGGAACCCGGGACCTGCTGCTCGTGGCCGCCCTGCACCCGGAGGGCGACCTGCCCCTGCTGCTGTCGGCCGCGTCACGGATCGACGGAACCGAACTGGACTTCACGACGCTGGAGCCCGCCGAGCGCGAGGGCCTCGTGGACTCCGACGGAGTGCGGCTGCTCTTCAGTCATCCGGCGACAACGGGCGCGATCGTCCACGGCACCGGCCCGCGACGCATCCGTGCCGCGCACGCGGCCCTGGCGGACGTGCTGGCAGACGGTTCGGTGCGCATGCTGTGGCACAGGTCCCAGAGCGCCGAGGAGCCCGACGGGGACCTGGCAGCCCGTCTCGAATCCGCGCACCACCACGCACTGGAGCAAGGCGATCCGACCATGGCCGTACGGCTCCTGCAACGCGCGGCCGAGCTGCACTCGACGCCCGAGGACCAGGGCCGCTGCGCCCTGCGCACCGCCCAGCTCGCTCACGCCCTCGGACTGGAACGCATGGCACGGACCATGGCGCACCGAGCCCTGAGCCGACCGCTGGGCCCCCTGGGCGTGCTCTGCGCCGAGGCGCTGGAGCGTACCGGCGGCGAGCCGCTCCCGGCCGACCCCGCCGCCTGGCCCGATCCCGACGGTCCGGCCGAGCAGGAGAACGGGCTGGAGCTGGCCCGGATCACGGCCCCGTCCCTCGTGGGCGACGCCACGCGGGCCGAGACGCTGCTCGGCTTCCTGGACAGAATGCCGGACCGCGGGCACGACCCACGGCTGCTGCAGGCCATGGTCACGGTCGCCCCGGTGCGCCGGGCCGCGACGATCCTCGCCGGCATCCACGCCGTACGGAACCTGGCGGTCCTGCCCGTACGCGACCTCGAGTACCTGGGTGAGGCGGCGCTGTCGACAGGCGACCCGCTGCGGGCCGTGGACCTGTATCGGCAGGCCGAGCGCCGCCACCGCTTCCACGACGCGCTCGACCGGATGCCGTCCGTGCTGCTGAGGCAGGGCCTCGCGCACCTGGCCACGGGCGACCGGGGACAGAGCAGCCACGCCTTGCAGAGGTGCGCGGAACTCGCCGAGGCGCACGGCCAGGACCACCACGCCGCGGCGGCACGCCTGCTGGAAGACATGCTCCGAGGACTGCGCACCGGCAGCGCGGTCCGGACCGGCAGTCCCCGGGAACTCGCCGCCGCACGGCGCTCCCTCCGCACGATCGACGCGGTCCTCGCCACCGGTTCCGCCTCCGCGCTGGCGGAGAGCGGGGACTTCGAGGCGGCCTACGCCGCGCTGTCGGTTCTCCTGACCAGTCCGCGGGTCAGCGCGGCCGCCCTGTTCGCGCTGGTGACCTTCGCCGAGGCCGCCGAGGCCGTGAACGCCCGGACGGAGGCGCGGGTCGTCCTCGACCGGCTGGAGAACGCCCTGGGCGCGGAGTGCGCACCCGACCTGGCGGTCCGCTTCACGGTGGCACGGGCCGTCCTCGCGGACGACCGGGACGAAGAGGAACTGTTCGAGCGCGCGTTCGCCCAGGACCTCTCCGGCTGGCCCTTCCTGGAAGCACCCCTGCGCCTGGCCCACGGACGGCGCATGCGACGCCGACGGCAGTTCGCCGACTCACGCACGACACTGCGGCAAGCCGCGACGATCTTCACGATGATGGGTTCCGAGGCACGGGTGGCGCAGATCGCCGTGGAACTGCGTGCTTCCGGCGAACGGACGGAGACCGGCGGCGCCGGTGCGGCCGATCACACCGCGCTGCGCGACCTGCTCACGTCCCAGGAACTACGCATCGCCGAACTGGCCGGCAGCGGCCGCTCGAACCGCGAGATCGGCGAGCTCCTCGGACTGTCACCGCGGACCATCGGGGCGTACCTGTACCGGATCTTCCCCCGGCTCGGCGTCACGGCGCGGGCGCAGCTCGCCGAGGTCCTGCGGGAGCACCGGCCGGTCTGAGACCTCCCGGTCTCACTCCGCCTCGGTGCCGAACCTCGCCGCGAGTCCCGCACGGGACGTGACGCCTAGCTTGGGGAAGATCTGGTACAGGTGCGAGGCGACCGTACGGGGGGAGAGCCGCAGCTGCTCGCCGATGGCCCGGTTGGACAGACCACGGGCGGCCAGCCTCGCGATGGTCAGCTGCTGCGGGGACAACACCTGGGCGACATCGTCCGAGACGGCGCCCGCGACATCCCCGGTGGACCGGGCCGACGACGCGCGGCCCGTCGCCCTCAGCTCGGACGCCGCCTGGTCCGCGCGCGAGCGCGCTCCGAGAGCCCGGAAGAGGGACTCGGCCGTGGCCAGTGGAGTGCGTGACGCCGTGACCCGGCGCCGGCGCCTGAGCCAGGCCCCGTAGCCGAACAGGGTCATGGCGTGGAGCAGTGGCCACGCCTCGGCCCCGGGTCCCAGCGCCCGGAGGAACCGTCTCTCCGCCTCCTGATCGGGGGCGAGGACCGCCTCGGCGTACGCCAGCATCCGCTCCACCAGGGGTGGGCGACCCGCTTCCGTCAGGGACGCGACGTGTTTGACGACGGACCGGGCGTCCTCCGTCTCCCCGGCGGGGAGCGCGGCCTCGGCCAGGAAGACGACCGCCCAGAACTCCTCGTAGGCGTACGGTCCCGCGGGCTCGGCGAACAAGGCGCGCAGCCGTGCGTAGGCCTCGACGTACCGGCCGTTCCCGGAGGCGATGAGGGCGCGGGTCAGCGCGGCGAGCTGCAACTGCCGGTTCAGACCGGTGCGCAGGGAGTGCTCCTCGACCTCCGAGGCGTACTCGAGCGCCTGCTCGTGGTCGCCCTCGAGCGCCATGACGACGGCCCGGGCCGCGGTGGCCCGGGCCACCCATTCGGGCTGCCCCGTGCGTTCGGCGACCAGCCGGCTCTCTTCGGTCAGGGAGTGCACGACGTCCCACCGGCTGCCGAGCCAGATCTGACCCATCGCCCTCGGGACGGTGGCTTGCGGCAACCGTCCGTACCGGCCGTCGGCACGGAGTGCCGCCTCCGCCTTCATGTAGAGCGGGGCCGCCCGGTCGAGATCGTTGGTGAGATGGGCCACCTGGGCCGTCAGGTTCGCCTCGTCCTCCTCCTTGAGCCCGGGAAGGGGGTGGGGTTCCGGCAGCCGGAGGGCGGAGAGGGGATCGGTCAGCGCCATGACGGACAGGTCGAGCACGTCGCTCGGCCCGGAGCGCATGCTCGTGAACGCCTGCCGGACGGCGCGCCGTTCGTCGTGTCCCGCCTGCTGCCACCAGCATCGGCGGGCCGCCGCGTAAAGGAGCTTCTGAGCGAGTACGGGGTCCTCCTCGGACACGGCACGTGCCGCCTCGCACAGCTCTACGATCCGCTCCCGGCCGACCACGGTGTTGCCCGGGATGAGGTCGTGCACCCACAGCTGCAGGGCGCGTCCGAGCGCGCCGAGCGCGGCGGTGTCGATCTGCCGGCCCTGGCGCAGAGCCCGGTCCACCAGGCCCCGGTCGACGGCCAGTTCGGCGGCACGCAGCAGCCGCTCCGCCTGACGGCGGGGGTCCGCGGAGAGACGGGCGGCACTCTCCAGAGAGGCCAGGGCGATCAGCACGTCCGTGCCCGAGCAGGGCCCGTCCGCCAGCGACTCCACCCTGCGGGCCAGGTCCTCGTCGGGGCCAGCCGTGTGTCGGGCCGTGTGCCAGGCCGCGTGCGGGACACTGGTGAGGCTCTGTCCCAGCACCGCGTGGGCGGCCATGCGCCGGGCCGCCGGCTCCAGGTGAAGGATCACGGGCCGGATCAGCGGCTGCGGGAAGAGCAGGTGTCGCTGCCGACCCGCGGTCCCGTCCTCCTCGGTCACCAGCCCCCGGGCGACCACCTCGGCGAGCCCGGCACGCGCGTCCTGGCCGCTGCCCAGCAGCAGGCCGCTCGCGTCCAAGACGTCGCTCGCGACAGGGGAGACGCTGAGTGCCGTGACGAGCAGGACCGCACGGGCCGGCTCCGACAGTCCCCCCAGGTCCTCCTCGTACGACTCCGCCAGACGAGGCGTGGCCGGCAGCATGCCGAAGCCCGCCGTGTCGCCGAGCGGGCCGTCGTCCAGGGAGAGTTCGGTGAGGGCCAGCGGGTTTCCCCCGGCCACGGCGAGGACCAGCTGAGCCTCGGTGTAGCAGGTGGTCCGCCCCGCGCGCGCCAAGAGGGCCCGTGCCGCGGGGTCGGACAGGTCGTCGAGCGTGGCGGTGAACGGATGCGGAGCCGATCGGGAAGGGGCCGGGCGCTCCGTGACGATCATGTTCACCCGTGACGTCGCGCAGAGCGGGGCCATGGCGTTCAGGGCGTCGCGGCTCGCTTGGTCGAGCCGGTCGAGGTCGTCGACGCACAGCAGGATCCGTCCCGGCGCGGTGACCAGCAGGCTCAGCGCGGCGGCCGCGAGGCCGGCCGACGCCGGAGCGGTCGGCCCGCCGCCGAAGGCGGCGTCGAGTACGGCTCGTTCCGCGGCCGCCAGGCTGCCCATGCGGGCCAGTTCGGGGCGGAGCAGGCCGTGCAGCGCGGCGTACGGCAGGCCTCGTTCTGCAGGGACCGATGCCGTTGACAGCACATGGATGCCCCGGTGGGCGGCGGAGGCTGCGGCGTACCGGAGGAGTGCGGTCTTCCCCGTACCCGCGGCGCCTCTCAGACGGAGCACTCGCCCCTGCGGTGCAGGGTCCGTCAGCAGGGTCTCCACCAGCTGCATCTCGGTCTCGCGGCCGAACAGCCCGGCTCCGCCGGGATCGGACTCCCACGGCACCGCGCCCTCCGGACCTCCGCCGTCCGCACCGCTGTGCGTGCTCACCTCGTGCCCTCCCACGCTTCCTCGACCGGCAGCGGATACGCCCGTCTGGACATGATCATCCACGTGGCTGCTCGCCCGAGGAACGGTGGGGTGTGCCAACGGCGGCGTAGAGATTGCGAATGCTGAAGGCGGTGCCGAACTTGAGCCGGCAGACGACCCAGTCGATCGGGTGGCACTCCCGGGTGTCGGGCAGCTCCACGACGACGGGTACGGTGACCATCCGCGAGGACCGGGCGTGCCGCCATGACCCGCCGATGTGCCGGGTGAGGATCTCACCCACGTAGCAACCGAAGGCGACGAGGGACTCGGCCATGTCCGCGTCGGTGACACCTTCGGCCCGGAAGCCGTCGACGATGCCCTCCACCACAGCGATGCTCTCCGGACTGTAGTCCAGCTCCGCACCACTGATGTCGGCCGCGGCCGCGACGATGGCAGCGGCATGCCGGGGCGCGTTGCCCGGCTCCAGCGGGGGGTTCAGGTGCACCTGCATTTTGGTCCTCGGGCTGTTGCCGTCAATGCGGTCGAGGCTAACCGCACGAACGCCGACCCGACACGCCCCGGCCGGTGTCGACAGGGAACCAGACCGAACGCCTCCCGGACTACAGTCGAACGACTCATGCCCTCTCGTGTGCGCCCTGCAAGAGTCGGGCCGACGAGTACATGTGTGATGGCCTGCCGAAGGAGGGATCCCGCAGTGGCGCGCCCCCGCGAGTTCGATACGGAAGTGGCCGTGGAACAGGCCATGCACCTGTTCCGGGAGCTCGGATACCACGCCACGTCGATGCCACGACTGACGGCGCGGCTCGGCATCGGCACCGGCAGTCTCTACGCCGCGTTCGACTCGAAGGACGGCCTGTACGCCCGCGCCCTCGAACGGTACTGCGACGGTCTGGTCGCCGCGCTCGGCCAGGACGTCCGGCGCGGCCCCGACATTCGCACGGCACTGTACGGACTCCTGATCACGATGGCCGCTGCCGACACGGCGGACCCGGAGCACGGCTGTCTGCTGGTCGGCGCCACCACCGAGCGCTCGGCCGACGGAGACACGATCGAACGGGTCAGGACGACGCTGGCGGCGATGGAGACGGTGCTGACCGCCGCCCTCAGCGTGGCGCGGGACCGGGGAGAACTGCGTGGCGAGCATCGCCCGGAAGAACTGGCCCGCTTCCTCATGACGTTCATCCAGGGCCTTCGTGTCATGGGCCGGGCCCGAGCCGGGCGCGAGTTCCTGGAATCAGCCGTCGCCGGGGCGCTGAGGGCACTGGACTGAGGCCCGCCGGCGTTCCGTCGTACGGAGATGCGGTCCCTTCGGTCCCTGCGCCCTCCGGCAGTCGAACGACTGATCGTGGCAGGACCGGTCCCGAGGCGCTGCTTTCCGAGGTCGTTCACTTGGTGAGGTACTCGGTGAAGTACTCGGTGAGCTTGTCGGTGGCGGGGCCGACGTGCTGCTTCTTGTCGTAGAGGTCGACGTGGCTGGCGTTCTCGATCCAGTGGATCTGCTTGGGGCCGGTGGCCTTGTGGTGGGCCTCGAGGGCCATCCAGGCGGTGACGGCGCGCTCGCCGATGATCTGGAGGACGGGCCGGTCGCCGATCAGGGGGATGGCGTGGAAGGCGTCGCTGGAAGCCATCTTGTCGATGCTCTCCCAGGCGAGGAACTTCGCGGAGCGTTCGTGCTCGCCGCGCGGGGTGCAGTAGTACTCGAAGCCCTCGATGCCGTGCTCGCCGCCGAGCGCGCCCGCCTGTTCGGCGGTGGCGGGGAACATCTTCATCACACCCGGGTCCTCACCGCGGGCGGCGGTCGTGCGGGCCTGGGCGGCGGCTGCGAGCAGGGCCTGGAAGACGGCCGGGTCCTGGGTGCCGTCCGCGCCGAAGCGGAACTGGCGGGCGGGTTCGGCGGTGGACACGGTGGCCACCGCCCGCACCCGCGGATCACCGGCCGTCGCGGCCAGGGAGTAGCTGCCGGAGGCGCAGATGCCCAGCAGACCGATCCGGCCCGGATCCGCCTCTGCCCGGGTGGTGAGGTAGGAGACGGCGGCCTTGAAGTCCTCCACCCGCTGCGCGGGGTCTTCCAGACCGCGCGGCAGACCACCGGACTCGCCCTGGTACGCGGCGTCGAACGCGAGCGTGACGAAACCCCGCTCCGCCATCAGCTGCGCGTAGGCGCCGGAGGTCTGCTCCTTCACTCCGGTGCCGGGATGCCCCACCACCAACGCCGGACGAGGACCCGAGGCCGGAGCGTCGGGAACATAGAGATGCGCGGCGATCTCGATGCCGGCACTGAGGAAGGTCACATTGGTCCTGGTCATGGGAACACTCCTGGAAACGATGGTGGTGGTGAATCGGGTCGGCCCTCGGCGCTTCCGTCGGGCACATCACCACCATCCGCCCTCCGGCGCGTACACGGAAGAGCCAGGTTTCTGCCCCGGAAGAATCCGTCCCCCTCACAGTCCGTACGGCCGAACATGTGTGATACGTGCGTCCCTTCTCGTCCTCGGTGAACGAAACACCCCTCCACCTCGGACGAGTTCGGGAGGGATTCACATGACACCCCGAAGCAGGGCTATGGAAACGAGCACGCACGTGCGGGCGCGATTCACGGTCCTTGTCCTGCCCATGCTGTTCCTCTTGGCCGGCACGCTGGGCACCGCGTACGTGCTGCGGTCCGGCGGCGCCGACGCCACGCGGTCGACGCCGGCGCCCCAGGACCAGGACACGGACGGATTCGTCACGGCGAGGACGTCCTCGCCCGCGGTCGGCACGGGGACGATCCGGCGCTTCAAGGTCCGGGTGGAGCGGGGGACCGGTCTGTCGGCCGAGCAAGCGGCGCGCGAGGTGTACGAGATCCTCGTGGACCGCAGGTCCTGGACGGCCGACGGTCACAACGGCTGCGAGCCCAACGCGTGGCCGTACGACACACACCGCAGGTATCTCGGCGACCCCAAGGCGTCATGAACCTCGCGCACGCGGGGCACATGGAGGCCCGTCCCACGTGGGGGCTCCTCACGCGGGCGGAACTTCGCCGGCGTGTGATCGTGGGTCACCCCGCCGACGGGCCGTCGGCGACGTTCACCAGGACGAGGGGCGGACGGCGGCGACGGAAGGCCGCGAGCAACTCGGCCTTGCGGGCCGGCACCTCGTCGGCAGGGTGCGCCAGAGACAGCTCCCTCGGCTCAGGGCCGTGCCAAGGAGTGGTAACTCGCCCATTCCCGAGTGAGAGCGACAAGGTGACCGCTCAGTCGTCGATCAGCCGTGCGGCGCAGGACGGCTCGCTCGGTCGCCTCCTCCCGGCGGAACCAGTTGAGCGCCTCCTCGCGGTCGCCGAACTCCAGCCGCACGACACCAGGAGCAGGAGCAGGAGTGCCGGCCGCGGAGGAGGGTGGCCACGACACGTATCGGTTGGCGCTCCGGGCGTTGTGACAGAGGTAGTCCAGCAAGCGGATCTCGGCACAGAGGAGGTCGTCACCCTCGCTCTCGGCCCGTTCGGCGGCATACGCGCGCACGAGATCGTGCAGCACGTACAGGCCCTCACCGTCACGTGAGAGCAGGCTCCCCGAGGTCAGCTCCCGCAGGTGCCGCAGGGCTTGCGGCATCCCGACCCCTGCCAGGGACGCCGCCGCCTCCGCGGACATGGTCGGGGCGGGGTGGAGCGCCAGGGCGCGGAAGAACCGCGCGGTCGCGTCGGGCAGTGTCCGGTACGACCCGCAGAGGACGGCACGGACGTCACCGGGGTGCGCGTCGGACACGAAGACGTCCAGCCGCGGCCGGACCTCCTCCCATTCCCGGACAGCTCGCCGCAACGACGCTTGCGGTTCGGCTGCCAATCGGGCGCCGACCACGGCGATCGCCAGGGGCAGACAGCCGCACAGGTCGACGATCTCGGCGGCGGCCACCGCTTCGGCCCGGCACCGGTCGGCGCCGATGCGTGCGGCCAGCGCGGCCAGCGCTTCCTCCCGGGACCAGACGTCGAGACCGATCAGGGCGGCGCCGTCGGTGGCGGACAGAGCGGACAGGCGACTGCGCGACGTGACGATGGTCAGACATCCGGCGGAGGCGGGCAGCAGCGGTCTCGCGTGCTCGTAGTCCAGGGCGTTGTCCAGGACCACGAGCAGGCGACGATCGACCACCTGCTCCCGGAACAGCGCGGCGCGTTCCTCCGTGCCGCGCGGAATCTGCTTCGCCCGCGCCCCGAGAGCCCTGAGGAATCCCCCCAGCGCCGCCCCGGCGTCGACCGGCCGACCGGACTTTTCGAAGCCGCGCAGGTTCACGTACAACTGTCCGTCGGGAAACCGGTCCGCGACCCGGTGCGCCCAGTGCACGGCGAGAGCCGTCTTGCCGGCCCCCGCCATCCCGCTGATCGCGGCGACGACGGCATGACGGCCCCCCGCGGACGCGTCGTCGGTGAGTGCGAGAGCGGCCTTCATCTCCGCTTCGCGGGCCCCGAACACGGCCGGATCGGGCGGCAACTGCCGGGGTACCCCGGTGTCCCTCCGCATCGACGCCCTCAGGAGGTCCGCCCGTTCGCTTTCGTCCAGCCCCAGAGCAGCCATGAGTTCGGCCAGGGTCCCCTGCCGCGGCAGGCTCTTGCCCCGTTCCATGTCACTGATGGCCCGGACGCTCACACCCGAGACCTCCGCCAGGCCCTCCAGCGTGAGCAATGAGCGCAGCCGTACCGCGCGCAGGAGCTCGCCGAATTCCGTCTCGCTCATCTTCCCCCCGGCCGGGCCCCGCCCGGCCGTCGCTCCCGCCGCCACTCCTCAGAACTGTTCTGAAACCTACCAGTTCTGGATCGTTCGTTCCTCTAAACGGCAACGCACCCCCACGCTTCCCGGAGCGGGGCGATCCACCGTGCGGTGACGACGGCAGCGGCCGTCGTTCACGCGGTCTCACCGCCTGGCCAGGTAGTCCTGGAGCTCGCGGCGCCGGAACTGGTAGGCGGCTCCGGCAGTGCGCAGTATCCCGGCCTGGTGACATGCGTGCAGGAAGCGGCCGAGCCGCCACGGCAGGATCCTGCGGGCCAGCACCAGGAAGACCACGTAGCGGAGCGACAGAGAGTTGGAGACGAGCGCGCCGACGAGCGCGAGGGGCAGAAGCACCAGGGCGAGACCACGCCAACCGGCCATCCCGTAGCCCAGCAGGGCGAAGATCGCCACGAGGTCGCCCAGGAGCAGGGCCCAGGAGACCGCATCGCTGCGCACCAGGGCGCGCGGCCCGTCTTGTCGTTCGTCTGGTGCGACCGCGACGCCCATGGCGCCACCGGCCATCAACCCGAAGGCCGCCGCAGCCATCGCCCACTCGGCTGTCGAGTCCGACGAGGTGTCGAAGAGCCCGAGGAGCACGAGAGGGACGGAGCCCAGGGCGCATCCCAGCGCGAAGCGGCGTGGTCGCAGAACCATGCGGTCGTCGCCCTCCCACAGGTCCGGCCGGAAGACGAGCAGGAGGGAGAGCAGCGGCATGAAGGAGAAACCGAGTTGCTCCCAGGAGGTCAGGGCCGCCCGGACCACCACCATGAGTTCCAGCATCACGGCCCAGCAGAGGCAGGCCCATCGGATCGCGCGCTTGGTGCGCCGCGCCCCGACCATCGGCCACAGATCGGGCAGCACGAGGTCCGTGGCCGAGAGCGTGCGCCCCTCCGCCTGCCGGCCGTTGCGGTTGTCGTCGAGATAGGAGGCCAATACGGTCAGCCAGCGTCTGGCCGGACCGTCGGGGTCCACGGTCCCGTCCCCCCGCGCCGCCAGCACCGTCGGGACGTAGAGGCCGAGCAGGTGCTGGTGAAGGGTCCCGGACTCGGCCAGAGCCAGAAGGTCCGCGGGATCGCGCCGATAACGGCCATCGGCGGTCCGCTCCTGGTAGACCGCCACGACGAGCGACAGGCGCCAAGGGGTCGTCAGTACCTGACGCAGCCGGGCGGCGGCCGGTGAGTCCGGAACGTGGCCTGCCCGCGGAGCGGAGGCCAGGGCGTCGAGCACGGGTTGCCAGCGGCTCAGTCCCGCCTCGGTGTCGGCCACGCTTCTCCGGAGGAAGGCGACGCTCTGCTCCGCTTCCACCGGTGCGAGCCGCACCACGGCCGTGTCTCGCAGATGTGCCTCCGCACCGAGGAGGCCGTCGTAGACACCGCGCCGACAGGTGACGACAGCGGCAGCCGGTTGCGTGCCGTGCTGCCAGGCGTTGAGCAGGCGCACCAGGCCGGCGGCCCGGCTGTGGTACGCGGCGGTGCCCGGCGGGTCCAGTTCGTCGAGGCCGTCGACGACGGGCAGCACGAGGCGTGCCTCCACCAACCGTCGTGCCGGCCCGCTGCCGACGCCGAAGGCTGTCACCAGGTGCTGGACGAGGCAGTCCTCCAGATCCTGGCTGGTCCACGATGCGGCTGCCATGCGGAGGGGGACGGGCTGTCCGGGCTCCCTGTCCCGTGCGAGGTCCAACACGATCGACAGGGCGGCCAGGGACTTTCCGATCCCTGCATCGTTCGTGCCCTCGGCACCGGTGATGACCATGCGCGGCGGTGAGAGGCGCTGGTGCAGTGCGGTCAGGCCGCTCAGCCGGCCCTCGGCCGGCGCTCCTTCGATCTGGCCGTGGACCAGCGCGGTGTAGGCGAGGTCGATGCGGCCGCCCGTACTCCCGTCGAGCCACCGCACGTACTCGGTCTGCTCCCGGCGCACGACTTCGCCCGCCAGCCGGTCGGCCGATTGCTCCGCGTCCAGCAGAGCAACCAGGGCGTAGGCCAGGCCCGCTACGCCTGCCAGTGCTCCTACGACGCTGGCGACGGGATCCGCGACGTCCCAGCCGCCCGAGATCCCTAACGCCAGAAGCCACACCGAGACCGTGCCTGCCCCCCGACCACAGCAGGCGGCGTTGGAGCGCGCGACGTATCCGCATGCCCGGAATCTTGCCGAACCGGAGTCGGGGGGCGCCAGACCGAGGACACGCGACGGCTGGTGGATGCGCTTCGTACGCACGGGGGATGCGGCCAGTGGCTCCCGGACGGGGGTGCCGTCCGGGAGCTCGACCACCTCGATACGTGCCGGGGGCGACTGAGGATCACACCTCGGTCGCCCCCGACACGGGAAACGGTCTTCCTGGCCGGCCGTCAGCCGCGCGTCATCGCGTAGACGTGCAGCGTGGGCCGGTCGGGAGCGGCCGCGGCGCCGACGTCGGGCAGCTGGACGCTGACCGGTGTCTTGCCGGACTGCAGCGCCACACCCACGTAATAGACGTAGCCGGCGTGGTCGTACCGCTGGTTGCCCCGGCGGTTCTGGTACGGCGTGCTGATGGCGACGTCACCGGGGCCGCCGAACCAGTCCTGGCCGCTCAGGGTGAACGGCTGGCTGGTGCCGTCCGAGTAGTGGATGGTCGCGGTGCCCCCGGCGGGGCCGTAGCTCGAATCGACGAGGAAGCCGAGCGTGTTCCCACGGGTGCCGTTGATCGCCACGGTCTGGCCGGAGGAGACGACGTTGTCCAGGCTGCCGGTGGTGACCGCGCCCGTGGTCTCGTTGCCGCCCGCGCCGGCGGGCCAGACGAAGTCGAGCCCGTTGTGGGAGACGGTCGAGCCCGCGGTCACTCCGGCCGCGCTGAGCGCCTGTGCGGACAGGCTGCTGCCCCAGCCGTCGAGATCACCCACGCTGGTCGCGGTGTCCTGGGTGACGGCCACACTGTTGAAGGCGGACGCGAGGTCGTCCACGGAGTTGCCGAGCCCCATGGCGTAGACGTGCAGCGACGGTGTCCCCTCGGTGGCGGCGGCACTGACATCGGGCAGGCGGACGCTGACCGGTGTCTTGCCGGACTGAAGTGGCACGCCGACGTAGTGGACGTAACCGGGAGCGTCGTACTTCTGGTTGCCCTGACGGTTCTGATAGGCGGAGCCGGCAGCGACCTCACCGCCGTCACTGAACCAGTCGGGGCTGCTCATGTCGAACTCCTTGCTCGACCCGTCCTCGTAGTACACGGTGCCGGTGCCACCCGCGGGGCCGTAGCTGGCAGAGACCAGGAAGCCGAGCGTGTCACCCGTGCCGCTGACCGCGATGGTCTGACCGGAGGCGACCGTGTTGTCCGGCTGGCCGGTGCCGGCCGTGGCGGGCCAGGTCAGCGCGACGCCGTCGTGCGCAATCGTGGAACCCGGTGTCACCCCGGACGAGGCCAGTGCCTGAGCGGAGAAGGAGGCCCCGCCGCCGTCGATGTCACCGGCGTCGGTGGCGGTGTCCTGCGTGACCGACACGTTGTTGAAGGTGGCGGCCAGCGACGGCGCAGCCGGCGCAGGGGCGGGACGGGGAACCTGCGAGGCAATGCCGTCGAGATAGTGGATGCCCGCGGTGACGCTGAGACCCACCAGACGCTGGGCGTCCATCCTGGCCCACTCCTTGGAGATCATCTGGGCCAGTTGCGTCTTTCCTTCCCCGTTGGCGGCGGTGACCATCGCGTTCATGAGGGCATTGGCCGAGTCGACCTGGTCCTGGGTCATGGTGACCGCGTCGGCCTGCTCCGTGCCCACGGCGTTGAACACGGGCGTCCAGTCCTGGACCGTCTGCACGAACTGATCCAGCAGCGGGCCGCTGAGGTTCAGCGTGGCGTCGACGTCCTCCCTGTTGTCGAGGAAGAGCTTCTCGTAGTAGACGACAGCGGGCGACTGGGAGATCGCGCCGGTCTCGTACATGTGGATCAGCGAGCCGGCCACCTCCTCGAGCGAGGCACCGTCGGCCGTCAGGGCCCCGGAGTTGCCGTAGACCTGCTCCAGCGTCGAGCACGAGAAGGTAGGGCCGGCGCAGCCTTCGGGCCGCGGGTCCGCGGTGCTCGACTCGATCCCGACCTCATTCGTCCAGACGGTTTCGGTGATGGAAGACTGGAGGGACGCCTGGCCGTAGAGGTCGGAGGCAGCGGTCAGCATGGCCGTCCTGGCGTCGGCGAACGTCGACGTCGGGGCGAGGTACTGCGTCAGCGCCCGCCACACGATATTGCTGGTGGTGTCGGGGCCCATGAGGACGGACATGCGGTAGAACGCGTAGTTCGGAATTCCGCTGTTGGTGTGGACGCCGCCGTGGTCGAAACAGGTCTGGACGTACGCGCTCATGTGGCGCGGTTGACCGTAGGCGGTGGGGTCGGCCATGGAGCGAATGGGTCCCATGGCGGCCATGTCGGAGCCCACCAGCCAGTCGTTCTGTCCTTTGGCCGCTCGCTCGGTCATTTCCCCGAAGAAGTCGGAGATGCTCTCGTTGAGTGCCCCGGACTGGAACGAGTACCGGAGGTCCGCGGTGTGGTCGGTGATTCCGTGCGTCATCTCGTGACCGGACACGTCCTGCGACAGCATGCCGTCGCCGTACGTCATGAACGTGCCGTTCCAGAACGCGTTCTTGTAGTTCGAGTCGTAGTGCACGTACGAGTGCAGACCCATGCCGTTGCCGTCCAGGCTGTTGCGCCCGAACCTGTTCTTGAAGTAGTTGAAGACCACGCCGCTCTGGTCGTACGCGTCGTCCGCGTCGGCGTCGTTGGTGGGCGAGCCGCCCTCCCATCTCACCTGCACGGCCGCGGCGGAGTTCGTCTGGTGCTTCATGTCGAAGATCGCGCGACTCAGGCTCCGCGGATCGCCCGGGGAAGAGTCGTCGCGGTTGTAGTCGAAGGAGAAGACCGGGATCGGAGGGTCACAGTTGGTGCCTGCCCCATCGGGCACGTTGTGGCACTCTCCCGGGACCGTCGGGATCGCCTTGCTGAGATTGTCAGCGAATGCCGAGTCCTTCGTACCCATCGTCGCGTGGTCGAAGTTCGCGCCGTAGAGCTTGTCCCGCAGACCGTTGGGGAAGCCGTTGTAGGAGACGAGCGCCGGACGCCGCCAGTTGTGGTAGAAGTTCTCCGGCGGCTCGTCGCCCGCGTTGGCGAAGCGGAAAGCGTGGGTGGAACCGCTGTCCTTGTGGTAGACGATCTTGGGATGGGTGCCTTCCCAGCGGACTTCGCCGGCCGGAAGGATCTTGTACCCGCCATGCGCGGACGCCGCCACGTACTGGGCCTTGTCGTCCTTCACCCAGACCGCGATGTGCTCCCAGTCGTGGACGTGCCCCCCGGCGTCGACGACGTTCTCGACCGCTACGTCCTTCTCGAAGTAGTAGTCGTAGAGGTAGACGCACCATCCGGAATTGCACCGTTGCCGGGAGTAGGCGTTGGTGTTGTCCAGATCGGACTGGTCGTGGCAGTAGGCCGAGGACGTCGTGTTGTTGTGGTCGAGACCCTGGGCTATGGCGCCGTCGGGACCGATCGCCGGGACGTTGTAGCAAGCGTTGGTGTCGTAGTCGAGGGCGGGAGCCCACTTGATGTCGTTCGCGGTGGCGTTCTGGGGCAGAGCCCTCGGCGGATCGGGAACCGCGGCCACGGCCGACTCGGTGAGGGATTCGACACCGACGAGGGCTCCCTTGCGCCGGGCATCCACGAAGACCCGCTCGCTGAGCCCGCCCTTGTCCATCACATCGACCTGCCAGGCCAGGGCCGAGGAGCTCTTGAACCCCTGCTTCGCAGGACCGGGGTACACCACCAGCGAGGGCGGCGCGGTTGTCCTGGACTGCCGCATCGTCTTGATGGCCACGGCGACGGCGTCCTTCTGACTGACCGTCGGGACCGTCGAGTCCGGAGGGATCAGATCGGGACGCAGCCCGTTGGTGACGGCGGTCACCGTCGTCTTGTCACGGTCCAGGTGTACTCCGAGCCGGGCGTTGTACACCGGTACGCCGTCGATCGCCTGGTCGTACCAGACGTGGTGGGCGCCCTTCGGGTCGGGCGTCTGGACTCGGCCGGTGCTCTTCGACAGCATGCCGTCGGTGTCCGCAACACCGAAGACCTTCGCATGCGCGCGGAGCCACGCCGGAACGTCACCCCCCGTCAGCCGGCTGCGCAGACCACCCAGCGTCGAAGGAGTACCCGTCTGCGGATTCGCGGCCACGTCGACCTTGTGGCCGGTCTCCCGCTGAAGCCCGCTCAGCGCGTCGCCGACGCCTGAAGCCCGCCACTTCGGCAGGGGCTTCGGCCCGGACGCCGCGCCCGCGGTACTCACGGATATGGCCGAGGCGACCAGCGCCACCACGGCCGTGACCGCCGTCCCCCGCACGGCCCGCCGGCGCGCGGCCAGCACGTCCCGAGCCGAACGCCGCCCCGTCGCGGGGTAGAAGCGCACGACGGCACCACCGACTGCTAGTGCCCAGCCGGCTGTCGCGGCGACCGCCCAGACGGTCGACGTCGACAGTTCCATCGTGGCACCCGGGCCGGGGGCTCCGGTCGCCACCTGAGCGATACCGGCGAGGACGGCGTACGAGCCCGCCGACGCGGCCAGCAACGGCCACTTCGGCAGCGCCAGGGCGCGCGCCGTGGCGGCGACGAACCATCCGAGCGCGCCGGTACCGAGCAGCGCGCCGATTCCGACGAGGAGCAGCGTGGAGCGGTGCTCGATCACCCAGGGGGCCGTGATGTGGCCGGAGAGCGGCGTCATGCGCCACCGGACGGGCACGCCGGATCCGGCGACGAGTCCGGCCACGGTGCCCGAGAAGTCATGGGCGAGGTGCTTCGCCACGAGAACGTCGAGGTAGGTGCTGCTGTGCGCGATCACGACGCGCAGGGCGACCTGCACGGCGACCAGCGCCGTGACCAGCCCCGTCAAACCGGCGACGAGTGCGGCGCCGGCTGTGTGCCAGCTTCTTCGGAGGAACTCTTGTCTCAACTGACTCTCCTGTTGATGGCTCCGAACAGCTCGGAGCACACGTCGAGTAGGGGAGAACCCTTGGTGTGTCTCTTCCGGCCCCTGCCGTCCGACTTGCGAGGAGAGGCCGCTGCCCTTCACGTGCAGTGATTCGATCGACAGACATCCGAGGACGGGCGGTGTGTGACGAGCGCGATCGGCTCCTCCACCCGAAGGCACAACCTACTCGCATGTGTGTCGCCTGTGACAGGCGGCATGACAGGTTTGTTTGAGTAGATGACTCGCGTCACCGGTTTGCCAGGTGCCTGCTGATGTATGTGCTGGGCGGAGCCAAGGACCGCCGATACGATCTCAAGCAGCTCCAGACCGGCCTCGCGGTGGCCGCGACGGCGGCATCCCGCTACTGTCCCGCGTCATCGACGGCGTCCGAGCCGTCGTCGCGGCGGAAACCCCGCCAGGAGAAAACCGGGTTGCTGCTGCGCATTGTCGTTCCCTCCTCGGCCGCGGTCCGGATGCGGCCGTGTTGTGACTGAGGCGCTCATGGAGGGTGTCTGCGGGTTTACCCCTCCATGATGCACATAACCACTCTGACAGGTGATGCACGTAAGCGCAAGATTGATCACTGTTCTGATCGGTTATTTTGAGATGGGGTGATCGATCGTCAGGAAACATGTGGAGACTGCGAACGCGTCATAGAGCACCCGGCACCGTCGCCTCGGATGGCGTCGTGAAGACAGGTCTCGCTTTGCCCCAGTTCCAGCCGGCACCGCCACGTCCCTCGTCGCGGACACCGTCCGACGGGTACACGAGCGCACCGGCATCCGGCTCTTCATAATCGATTCGATGTACAACACCGACACGGTCGACGGTTTCCTCGCCCACGCCCACGATGTGCTCAAGCGGGTCTCCAAGGGCTGAGCCGCCGGGAGTCTCCGGCCCCTGCTGCGGACGGCCGGCGGAAAGGACTGCCGCGCCCTTCCGTCCCTCCCGTCAGGCGGGCTCGACGTTGTGGTTGAAGCGGAACGTGTTGGCCGGGTCGTAGCGCCGCTTCACCTCCGCGAGCCGGGCATATCGCTGCGGTCCGTAGACACCGCGTACGCCCGCGGCCTCGGTCGCCTCGTCCGGCGACAGGAAGTTCGCCATGCCGCGCTCCGCGGCCCACGGCGCCAACCCGTCCACCACGTCGGCCAGCTGTCCGCGCAACAGCTCCGCCTGATCGGGACCGCCCACCCCGAACCCGAAGACGACGAACGGCACACCGCGCGTGGAGACGGCGTTGCCCGCCGCCGGCTCACGGTCGAAGGCTCCGCCGAGCGCCCGGATCTCCACGTTCGCGAGCACCGAACCGGAGTCGGTGCCGGTCAGTTCCACCAGCGTCCGCGCTGTCTTCTCGGTGAACTCGGCCAGGCAGACGCTCCGGTCGTAGTACGGCATGGGGTCGACCGGGTCCAGGTGGATCTCGCCGATGGAGGCGAAGGGCTTCTCCCCCACCAGGTCGACGAGCACGGGTGCCGCCGCCCGCAGCGGGGCGATCAGTCGCTCCCCGTCCTCGGCCGAGCCCAGGTAGCCGATCCGCAGGTGCACGACGAAGGCACCGCGCAGCGGCTCGGGCAGCACCGGCAGATCGGGAAGCCGCTGGATCCCGACCGACGAGGTCGTCTCCTCGCCAACGGTCGGCAGCCAGATCCGCCAGGCCTCCAGGACCTCGGCCAGCCGCTCGCCCGGGAAGTAGACGCCCCCGCCATAGAAGCGCGTCACCGGGAAGAGGTCGAACTCGATCTCCGTGACGACGCCGAAGTTACCCTTGCCGCCCAGCAGCGCCCAGTACAGGTCCGGTTCGACGTCCGCGGTGACCCGGTGCACCTCTCCGTCGGCGGTCACCACGGTCAGCCGACGCACGTGGTCGGCGGCGTAGCCCAGGGTCCGGCCCAGCAGTGGACTCTGGCCGCCGCCCAGCGTGTAGCCGACCACCCCGACGTCCGGCGCCGAACCCGCGAGCGCCGCCAGGCCCGCTTCGGCCAGGTGCGGCAGCACCTCTCGCCAGCGCGCTCCCGCCTCGACACGGGCCACACGCCGCTGTGCGTCGACCGTCACGGCCCGCATCCGCGTCGTGGTGACCAGGATTCCGCCCCGGGCCGACGAGACGACCTGGTGGGCCGTGGCCTTTACCGCGACCGGCATACCGTGCCTGCTGGCGAACCGGACCGCCGCCCGCACGTCGCCTCGTGAGCCGCTGCGACCACCACGGCCGGTTCAAGGCTGCTGCTCAGGTTGTAGGTGGCGCACTCGGCCGCGTACCCCTCGTCCCCCGGTGTGAGCACCGGGCCGGTCGCCGCGTCTCGCAGGGCCGCCAGGTCCTCCGGGCGGAGCTCCGTTCTGGAGGAACGGGAAGCATGTGTACTCATCTTGTTCTCGCCATCTCGCGTGCGGTGTGCGGATGGCCCCGGCCCGCCCCCGGAATTCACCGGGGGACGGGCCCGGGGCCGCGGTGTGCGGGGATATGAAGGTCAGTACGACGAGGGGGGCACGCACCGGAAGCTGTCGGCGGCGGCCGGGTCTCCGTGGCCCTTGTAGCGGGACACCTTCGGATAGGCGCACAGGTCGCGGGTCACCCGCTCGCCGGCGGAGTTCGTGAGGGTGGCGGTCAGGGTGCTGGGCGCCTTGCCCTGCTCGACCCAGGCCCGCAGAGCGCCGAGGTCGTCGGTCTGCCCGGTCAGAGCGCAGTGGGCCGTGCCCGGCGCGAGGAAGAGACGGTAGAAGTCGTCGACCCGCTGGGCGCCGCCCGTCTTCCGCTCGACCTGCCGGCGGTAGGCCACCGTGCCCTGGGTGGGGATGAGCTGGTCCTGCCGGCCGTGCCAGGTCAGGAGCTTGCCGCCGGACTCGCGGAAGGCGGACAGGTCCGGGTCGTCGGTGCCGATGACCTCGTCGTACTCGGCCTGGGATTGCCGGAACAGCTCGGTGAACCGGCTGTAGGTGATCGTCGAGACGTCGAACGAGGGCTGCTTCTTCAGCCAGGTCGCGACCCAGGCGGACGGGACGGGGAACGGAGCGCCCTTGAGGTTCCCGTTCGCGTCCGGCAGGGTGCCCGCCAGGTAAGGGAACTTCAGGTCGGCGCCGATCGGGACGCCGGACCACAGCTTCTTGCCCGACGTGGTGCGCGGACCGTCCCAGATCTTGCGGACCACGGCCGCGTCGGCGGCGGTGACGGTCAGCTTCTCGCCCTCGCACACGACCTTGGTGCCGATCAGGCGCCGGGGGTCGAAGTCGCAGCGGGCAGGGTCCTCGACGAGGCCGTCCTCGACGCCGTCGAGGGGGTCGCAGGCCTTGATCGCGGCGGTGTTGAAGGCGTCGAGCTCGCACCCGCTGGGGTAGGTCTTCTCGTTGTTCATCACCACCTGCGGCCACAGGGTGGCGACCTCGAACTCGTCCCAGCTGATGGCCGGTGCGTTGGCGAGGATGCCGTCGTAGTCGTCGGGGTGGCGCTGGGCTTCCGCGTAGCCCTGGCGGCCGCCGGTGGAGCAGCCGTTGAAGTACGCGTAGGAGGCCGGCCTGCCGTAGTAGTCGCCGATGACCTGCTTGGCGACGACGGCCGTCTCGTGCTCGGAGCGGGAGGCGAAGTTCGTCAGCAGCGTGGTGTCGACCCGGCCCTCGGTGTTCAGGGCCCAGCTGGTGTCGAGGTAGGTCTTGACGCCGGCGTCGGTGGTGGCGGCGGCGTAGCCGTTCTTGACGGCGCCCGCGAGGGCGGTGCCGTAGTCACCGGCGGCGAAGGCGCTGCCGCCGACCGTCTGCAGGCGGCCATTCCAACTCTCCTGGGGCAGCCAGACCTTCACCCGTGTGTGGTCGCCCTCGCCCGGGTGGGTCAGGGTGACCGTCAGATCGCAGTACGCCGGCACGTCGGTGATCTGCGAGGCGGGGAGGGGCGGGATCTCCGGCACGTCGACGGTCCCGGCCGGACGGGCGACCGCCACGACGTTCTCCACCTCGGTGCCCGCGGGGGCCGTGACCGTGACGGTCGAGCAGTCGGCGGAAGGGGAGGCGGAGCTCCCGGTACCCGCCCAGGCGGTCGGCAGGCACGCCGCCGCGACCAGCGGCACCCCCGCTGCGACGGCGGTCAGAAGTCGTCGTCTCATGGTTTTCCAATCAGTGTGAATGACTCGCCCGCAGCGGTGACGCATGCGCCGGGGTGTGAGGTGACCACCGTGGCCCCTCGGCACACCTCGCACATCAGTCAGTTGACGGTCAGCGACGCCCTCGGCCACGGCGTGGTGGCGTACGGTCCCCCACGGACCGCGGATTTCCGTCCTAGTCCAGCCAGCGGGAGTGGTACCGCTTGGCCCAGGACTCGCTGACGTAGCCGGTCCGCATGCCCAGGCGTGATTCCGGGTCCGCGGCCGCCTTGCGCATGTGACCGACCAGGACGACGGTGATCGCCCAGGCCACGATGTCGTGCACGAAGATCGCGCTGGTGCGGGAGATGAAGGGCAGCAGGTCCATGAACCACATCAGCAGACCGGTAAACATCATGACCAGCACGGCACCGGCGATCCAGCCCGCGTAGAGCTTCTGCCCCGCGTTGAACTTGCCCGCCGGGCGCGCGCCTGGCCAGGCGTGGCGCTTGCGGACGGCCAGCAGCCATTCCCGGTCGTACGGCGCGAAGCGGTTGAGGCGGCGCAGGTCGGCACGGAACTCGGCGGACAGCAGCCCCAGCAGGAAGGGCGTCGGAAGCAGGATGCCTGACCATTCGTGGACCGTGGCCATGAGGTGGCGCCGGCCGACAAGTTGGGCGAGCGGGCCCAGGTACAGGCAGGCCGCCGTGGCCAGGCAGAGCAGCATGAGCCATCCGGTCGCCCGGTGGACCATCCGCTGGGAGGGGCCGAACCGCCGGACGCGGCCGTCCCGGTCAGGCGGCGCCATCGGTCCGGTCCGCGTCGTCGAGCCAGCCGTCGACCGGATAGCCGCGCTCCTCCCAGAACCCGGGGACCACCTGCTCGGTGACCTCGATCCCGGACAGCCACTTGGCCGACTTGTAGAAGTACATCGGCGCCACGTACAGCCGGACCGGGCCGCCCTGCGCGTGGCTGATCGGTTCGTCCTGCAGGTTCAGCGCCACCAGGATGTCCGAGCGGCGGGCCTGCTCCAGGGTGAGGCTCTCGGTGTAGGCGCCGTCGAAGCAGGTGAAACGGACCGCCGTCCCCTGAGCGCGCACACCGGCGGCGTCGAGCAGGTCCGCCAGCTTCACCCCCTCCCAGGGGGCGTCGTTCACGCGCCATCCGTCCGTGCAGACCGCGTCGCCGACGACCCGCGTCTGCGGGAGCGCCCGCAGCTCGGGAAGGGTGTAGGTCCTGGGCCGGTCGACCAGACCGCCGATCGTCAGCGCGTAGGTGCGCTCGTCCTTGCGCGGCACCGATCCGACGATGCTGTAGTACCGGAAGCCGCCCGGATCGGGCAGCAGGCCGGTGAGCCCGGTGGGGTCCTTCTGGGAGGCTGCGCCGAGGAAGTTCTCCCAGCCTCGCTGGAGGGAGGGTGCCGCGACGAGTCCCGCCGCGCCCGCGGCCAGCATTCCGAGCAGCGCACGCCGCCCCGCTGGGGCGCCCTCGGCGTTTCGTTTCGACCGACCTGCCATGTCACTGCTCCTTCGAAACCGACGACTGGTCACACACCGATGCTCGTTGCGTTACCGCTTAAAGCAGTGACGATACTGGCGAGCATGGAGGCAGGTGTCAACGGTACAGCGGCTTGCCCGGGAACCAGTAACCTGTCAGATTGGTTATATGACGCCCAGACATGTCTTCGTGTGCGGCGACCCCGCGCTCGACTTCGCCGCGACGCTCCGCGCGCGGCGCTCATCCGGAATCGAAGTGCTCACGACGCCAGCGCAGCTCGACTCCTGGTACCTGGCCTCCGGACTCGTGGACTCGGCGACCCGCGCCACGCAGGCCGACCTCGAACAGGCACGGGTCGTCCGGGAGGCCGTCTATCGGCTGGTGGCGGACCGGCGCCACGGGAGGCCGTACGACGAGACCGCCCTCGCCCTCGTGAACGACGCGGCACGCAGGCCCTCCGCATCCCCGCAACTGGCCCCGCCCGGCCGACGGACGACGGCGACACCTCAGGAAGCCCTGTCCACCGTGGCCCGCAGCGCGATCGAACTGCTCGGTGGACCCGAGGCCTCCCTGCTGAAGGAGTGCGGCAGCCCGGAGTGCACTCGCGTCTATGTCGACCGCTCGCGAGGCGCGAGACGGCAGTGGTGCGGCATGGAATCGTGCGGGAACCGAATCAAGGCCGCTGCCTACCGTGCCCGTAAGCGGCACACCCCCGCGCTCGCCACTCGCTGAGGTGTTCATGCCCGAAGCCTCCGTGCGGGGCTCCGGGCATGGGCGAGGTGGCTCGAAACCTACAGTTATCTACACACGTGTGTGTCATACTCGGCCCGGCACATGTTGCTCGGCAACTCGGCCGTCCAGGGTCGGAGTTGTCAGGCGGCCCCCGCTCATTCAGGGGACGCCACCGGTGACGGCCCGTCGTCCCCGGCCACTTCTCGTCCGACCCTGAGCCGAACCAGCCCCACACAGCGAGGAACAAGACCCGCATGAGCGATCTCGACATGGGCCGCAGACGCTTGCTCAAGATGTTCGGACTGAGCGCCACCGCCACCACGGCGGCCGTCTTCCAAGCAGACCCGGTGCTCGCGGCGACCCTCGGGCACGACGAGCGGAGCGGCGTCTCCCCCGCCACCTACAAGCCGCCCACGGGTCTGGCCCGCAGCACCGCGGCGAAGCAGACCGCGCTCGGCTGGATCGGCGCGAACGAGGGCGCGATCACCCGGCTGAGCGACGACGTGTGGCGACACGCGGAACTCTCCCTGCGTGAGTGGAAGTCCTCCCTCGCCACCGCCGCGCTGCTCAAGGCGAACGGCTTCACCGTCACGTGGGGCTCGGCCGGCTTCCCGACCGCTTTCGTGGCCACCTACGGAACCGAGGGTCCGGTCATCGGCTTCAACGCCGAGTACGACGCCCTGCCGGGGCTCTCCCAGAAGAAGGGCGTCTCCTCGCACGATCCGCTGGTCCACCATTACGACGCCTACGGCCCGGCCTACGGCGCCGGGCACGGTGACGCCCACAACACCCTCGATGCGGGCGGCACCGCGGCCGCCATCGCCCACGCCATCCGCGCCGACGGGCTCAAGGCCACCGTCAAGCTGTTCGGCAGCGCGGGCGAGGAGCAGCTCGTCGGCAAGGCGTACGCGGTCAAGGAGGGCGTCTACGACGGCCTGGACGCCTTCCTCGACTGGCACCCGTTCAAGATCACGGTGCCGTTCTGGAACACCACCAGCGCCCTGATATCGGTGACCTTCACCTTCCTGGGCGCCTCGGGGCACGGCGGCACCCCGCTGGGCAGCAAGAGCGGTCTGGACGGCGCCCTGCTGATGGCGACGATGTCGGAGTACCTGCGGGAGGAGAACGTCGCCCCGTCCGGCAGGTTCCACTACGCCATCATCAACGGCGGCGGCGCCCCGAACGTGACTCCCGACATGTGCTCCATCTGGTTCTTCGTCAGGGAGGGCAGCCCGGCGCGCGCCCGGGTGCTGTACGACAAGATCGTCGAGTGCGCGAAGGCCGCGGCCCAGGCCAGCCAGACCCGCCTGGTGCACAAGTTCCACTCGGCCACCTGGAACCTGCTCGCCAACAAGGCCGGCGCGGAGCTGCTCAACGACAACATGCAGCAGATCGGCGCCCCCAGGTTCACCGAGGCGGACCACGCGCTGGCGAAGGCCGTGCAGAAGTCGCTCGGCAAGCCCGAGGTGGGCATGCCGACGGCCCTGACCCCGCTGACGCCCCCGGCCGCCGGCTACACGGGCGGACTGGCCACCGACACGGCCGACATCAGCTGGCAGGCGCCCACCGTGGTCCTGCTGTCTGCGGCCTATCCGCCCGGCATCCCGAACCACAACTGGGGGTGTCACCGCCACGGCGGCCACCAACATCGGCCACCAGGCGCTGCTGTCCGCCGCCCGGTACCTGGCGGCCGGCGCGATCGACCTGCTCGAGCAGCCCGCGCTGCTCGACGCCATGAAGCAGGAGTTCAAGGACCGCACCGAGGGCATCACCTGGGCCTCCATGATCCCCGACGGCACCCAGCCGCCGCTGTACGAGCCGCCGGCGGAGTTCCTCAGGGCGACCGGCCAGAGCTGGCCGCCGGCGGGGGTGACATGGCCGGTTCCTCCGGTGATCGCCACTGAGCAGCTCGGCACCACCGGCCCCACGCTCCCGCCGGTGACCTGACGTCCGGGGCCGCGGCCTTCTTTCGCCCTTCCGTATGGACTCCCGTGCCTCGGCGACGAGGCTGCGGGCGTGAGCGCACGCTCCGGCCTCCCCCGACCGGGGCGTGCGTTCACTCGCGCAGCCTGTACCTGCAAGCGGGAGGAGGGGCCTGGCACCGTGTGCCGGGCCCCTCCCGTATTTCGCGACGGCATCCGGTCCGGGACGTCCACGCCCGTCCAGCGGGCCGCAGCCCTCGGCGTGGAGCTGTACGTGGTGGACGACGGGTGGTTCGGCGCCGGCCACAGCGACCGGGCCGGGCTCGCCGACTGGAGGCCGTCGCCGGACCGCTTCCCCCAGGGTCTGGGACCGCTCTCCGATGCCGTGCACGGGCTCGGCATGCGGTTCGGGATCTGGGTGGAGCCGGAGATGGTCAACCCGGACAGCGATCTGTACCGGGCCCGTCCCGACTGGGTGCTGCACACCCCCGGCCGGACCCGCAGCGAACTCCGCCACCAGCTCGTCCTCGACTTCGCCCGCGACGGAGTCGCGGACCGGGCGTACGACTGGCTCACCCGGCTGGTCGACGACCACGGCGTCGACTTCCTCAAGTGGGGCATGAACCGCGCCTTCAGCGAGGCCGGCCCGACCGCCGCCCCGACGAAAACGACCGTCTGTGGACCGCCTATGGGGCGAACCCGTACCGCGTCCTGGACCGGCTGCGGGCCGCCCATCCGGATCTGTGGATCGAGACGTGCAGCGATGGCGGCGGGCGGATAGACCACGGCATCCTGGCCCGCACCGATCAGGCCTGGGCGTCGGACGATACCGACGCCGTGGACCGGCTGGCGATCCAGCGCGGGTTCAGCCAGACGCACCCGGCGTGGGGGATGTCGGCCTGGGTGACCGACGCGCCGAACCAGCTCACGCGGCGCACGGTGCCACTGCGGTTCCGGTTCCACGTGGCGATGGCCGGCCTGCTAGGCATCGGGGCCTCCTGACCCGGTGGACGGAGGAGGACCTGGCCGAGGATGCCGGCCTGGTCGCCGCGTACAAGGGGGTGCGTCACCTGGTGCAGGGGCGATCAGTACCGGCTGTCCGGGCCGTACGGCGAGGGTCCGCCCGTGGTGCAGTACGCCGCCGCGGACGCCTCGGAAGCCCTCACCCTGGCGTGGCAACAGGGGTCCGCTCCACGGGTCTCCGCGATGGCCGGTACGGCTGCACGGGCTGACCCCGCACACCCGCTACCGGGACGTCCGCACCGGCGCCGTCCACCACTCCGCCGTCCTCACCGAGTACGGCCTGCGGCTCGACCTGCCGCTCGCCGACTGGTCCAGCACGATGGTGCACCTCGTACGGGTGTGAGCCGGCGGCGCGGAGGGGGCGGGTCAGGCTTGGGCGGCGTGCTGGCGCGCCCGGTAGTTTGCGGCCTTGACCCGGTTGCCGCAGGTCTTCATGGCGCACCATTCCCGTCGGTGCCCGCGCGAGCGGTCGAGGTAGACCTGGGTGCACTCCGGGCGGGCGCACTCCCGCAGCAGCGCGGCGTCGTCCCCGCCCACGAGCTCCACCGTCTCGCGGGCCAGCGAGGCCAGCCCCTGGGAGACCGGGCCGGTCCGGATGACACCTTCCGCTCCCAGCCGCACCGTCACCGGCAGACCGGAGGCGTGCATGTTCACCTCGGCCACCGCCTCCGGGGGCAGCGGCCGGCCGTCGAGCCGCGCCGCGACCAGGTCGTAGACGGCCTCGCGCAGCTGCACGGCGAAGGCCACCTCCGCCTCGCTCGCCCCGGGCTCCAGATCCATCATTCCCGACTCGACGAACCAGTCGTCCAGCAGACCGGGCGTGGCCAGCTTCTCCAGCGGGGCGGCGTTGCGCCGCGCCCGCAGCGTGCCGACGAAGTCCAGGCAGAGCGTCCCGCAGGGAAAGGCATGATTCACGTAACCATACTGACCGGTGATTGCGCACAATGCAAGCGCCTCCCCGGGGCCCGGGTGACACTCGCGCCGGTACGTGACGGCCGGCGCCTCCTCGACGCCGTGGATGGGGGGCAGCTCGAACCGGCCGCACCTCATCAGTTCCGGCGCTCCGCACCGTGGCGGTAGTCGCCGCCACGTTTGCGGGCCACGGCACGACGTCGGCGACCGTCTCATCATGGGCCGGGCCCGTCACGGTGCGGGCCACGCTCGGCAAACTCCCCTCTGCCCGTCATCACGGCGGCGGCGTTGATCAGACGTCCGCAGACCGATCTCGGCCGGGGTCGCCGGCATCGTTCGGGCAGCCGAGGCGCAGTGAACGTGCCGGACCGGGACGGCACCGAACCGGTGCGGGGCGGTGCCGTACAGCCCACCCACCGACCGCACCTCCGTGCAAATTCTCAGCTCACACCCGGGCACAGGACAGGGCTCAGTCGGTCAGCGCCCCGAAGCCGGCGTCTTGGCCCCCGCGGCTCGCCGCGCATCCTGCCACTTCCCCAGCCTCAGGCAGTACTCCCTCCGCAGCTCCGTCAGGCGCTGATCGTCTCTGTCTTCGGATGAGGAACACCCCCACCGCGACCGCAACCAGGGCGAGGACAAGATGACGCCCTAGCAATGGCTCCGGCCGAGACAGCCGGCACAGCGCCGTGACCGGATCGGACAGGTCGCCGGGGACCAGGTCGCCGATCACGGCATCCATCAGCTTTCCGAGCTTCTTTCCTGTCTACCGGGTCAGCCCAGGTGTGTCGGGGAGGGCGGCATATGTTCCGGCAAAGCTTCTACTCCCCGAAGATACGTTGCACACTTTGACGTCTCATCACTTTCCATCGGGGGCGGGCGAACCATGAGCACAGGACGGGAACACAACGGTCGGCGACTCGGGCTGACCAGCCTCACGGTGGCGACGAGCGGCCTTCTCGCCCTGCTCATCGGTGTCGCGTTCGCCGTCCTGCTGTGGGCGATCAACGACGCGAACAACTCCATCTCGGCCAGGCGGGCTTCCCGGACCGCCCTGGTCAACGCCGGAAGCATGGAGCAGCTGCTCGTGGACCTGGAGACCGGACAGCGCGGCTTCGTCATCACCGAGCGCGAGGAGTTCCTGGAGCCGTGGCACGCGGCGCGCGGGGCGCTGTCCGCGGAGACCCGGCGGTTCACCGACAGCGCCACCTCCGAGCAGCAGCGGCGCACCGCCGAGCGGATCGCCCGGGACGTGCGGTCGTTCCTCGACGACTACTCGATCCCGCTGGTCGAGATGGTCCGGCGCGGCGATCCCGCTGCCGGTGGCCTCGAGCAGGCCACCGAGGGGAAGCGCCGCGTGGACGACCTGCGGGCGCGGTTCGACCGGTACGTGACCGACGAGCGTGCGCAGCTCGCGGAACGTACGGACGCCGCCGGGACCAACAGCCACCAGGCGGTGCTCGCCGCCGCGGTGGGACTCGCGGCGTCGACCGCGCTGTGTGCCGTCTTCACGGTGCTGCAGCACCGTGCCGTGGTGCGGCCGGTGCGCGGGGCGGCGGCAGCGGCGCAGGAGTTGGCGGGCGGTGACCTGGGGGTGCGGATCGCCCCGAGCAGGATCGCGGAGATCGGGGCGCTGGGCACGTCCTTCAACAGCATGGCGGCCTCTCTCCAGGACAGCCGCCGGCGCATCATGGAGAGCACCCAGGCGGTGCACCGGCGTACCGCACGGGACCTGCACGACGGGGCACAGCAGCGGTTGGTGAGCCTGATGATCGGTTTGCGGCTGGCCCGGGAGCTGCTGCCCGACTCGGAGGCGGCCGCGATCGATCTGATGGACCAGTCGATCGAGATCGCCCAGACGGCGATCAACGAACTGAGGGAGCTGGCCTCGGGCATCTACCCGCTGGTGCTGACGGTCAAAGGTCTGGTGCCCGCGGTGCGGGACCTGGCGTCACGATGCCCGGTGCCCGTGGTGGTCGTGTGCGAGGACGAGCGCCGGATCTCCTCGACGGTGGAAGCGAACGCGTACTTCGTGGTGGCCGAGGCCGTGACCAACGCGGTCAAGCACGCGCGGGCCTCGCGGATCGACGTCCGCGTGGAGTTCGGGGAGGGGCTGCGGATCGAGGTGGCCGACGACGGGATCGGTGGCGCGGGCAAGGCCGCGGCGGGCAGCGGGCTGACGGGGCTGGCGGACCGTGTGGGGGCGTTCGACGGCAAGCTGACCATCGATTCCCCTTCCGGGGCCGGGACGACGCTCGTGATCCGGATACCGGTACCGGACTGAGCCGGCCTTCATACGGATCACAGGACGTACGGACATCCGGCAGCTCAGTCGGCGAGCTGGAGCAGCTCGTCCCAGTCGACGCCGTCCAGTTCGGTGCCGCTGGGCACCATGGCCCAGGTGCGGGCGAGCCACTGGGCGACCGGCTCGGAGGGGATCTCGAAGAGCGCCATGCGGCCCCTTCCTCCCACCTGTACGCAGAAGGAGGCCGGCTCGTTGTCGGCGGCGGGAAGCGGCCAGAGGACGACCTCGCCCTGGCCGGCCCGGGCGACGAGACCGTCGGCGAGCAGCTGCCGGCAGAAGTTCCAGCGCACCGGCCGCTCCCCCTCGCTGTCGAGGACCAGGGTGACGGCCAGAGGGTCACTGGTGTCGTAGGAGAACTCGCAGGTCAGGTCCAGGGGGAGCTCGGTGGTCACCCAGAGGGTGCTCTCCAGGGAGAGGTGGCACTTCTTCATGGTTGCCTCCTAGGTAGTCGACCGGTTCGCCTTGCCAGTCTCGGCCGCTGCCCTCCCGGAATCTGTCGTGTGCTCCCTCGGCCCGCGTCGGGGATCCCCCACCCTTTCGTAGGGCACACCCCACACTTCCGCGCTCCTCGCCCACCACCGGGCGGCGGTCCCCGTGCACCGGACCGCACACCTCGAAGTCAGGTGTGTGTGCGTCGGCCCAGGCTACGATGCGGCCATGAGCGAACCAGTGCGGGCGGTGCTCGGGGAGGACCAGCCGATCGTGCGGGAGGGGATCGCGGCCATCCTGGGCAGGGCGGGCATCGACGTAGTCGCGGCCGTGGACAACGCGGTGGATCTGGTCCGCGCCGCCGAGGAGCACCGCCCGGATGTGGTGATCACGGACATCAGGATGCCGCCGACCCTGGAGGCGGACGGTCTCGGCGCCGTGCGGGCGATCCGCGCGGCGCGGCCGGAGACAGCGGTCATCGTCCTGTCCCAGTTCCTCGACGCCTCCTACGCGCTCGACCTGGTCGGCGACGACCCGAGCGGGGTGGGCTACCTGCTGAAGGAGAAGGTGGCCAGTCCCCAGGTCCTGGTCGACGCCGTGGAGCGCGTCATGGCCCGTGACTCGGCGCTTGATCCGGACGTCATCTCGGCACTGCTGGGCAGGAAGCGTCCGCTGGGCCCCCTGGCGGCGCTGACGCCGAAGGAACGGCAGGTGCTCGCGCTGATGGCGGAGGGCCACTCCAACACCGGGATATCCGAGCAGATGTACGTCAGCGTCGCGGCCGTGGAACGGCATGTGACCGGCATCTTCATGAAGCTGGGTCTCAGCCAGGCGGCTTCCGGGCAGCACCGGCGGGTGCTGGCGGTGCTCCGGTTCCTCGGTCAGTAGCCGGCCGAGGGGCCCGGACGGGCCGCCGCCCGGAGGTCAGTGCGTCAAGGGGGTGAACAGCGCCGGCAGATCCGCGTCGGCCAGCTCGTCCTTGGCGACGAAGCACTCGATGCCGGCACGCTCCAGTTCTTCCCGCGACCACAACGACCGGTCGGTCGAGGTCAGTACGATCCGCGGCGGGTGGTCCTCCTGAGCGAGCCGGCGGGCCACGCTCAGGCCGTCCAGGTCGGGCAGGTGCAGATCGAGCAGCAGTCCGTGGGGGCGGTACGCCCGCACAGCGGCCAGGGCCGAGGCACCGTCCGCGGATTCCGCCACGACACGCAGGCCGCGTGCCGTCAGGAGCATCGTGGCGATGCGGCGGAACCCTGGGTCGTCGTCGACGACGACGATGTCGATGCACATGCCCTCAGCATGCACGACGCTCCGGCGGACGCGCTGTAGGGCGAGCCCTAGGGTTTGTGTATCGCTCACGTATGGGCAGGCCCACACGCGCGCCGGAACGTTGCCCGACGCGCTCGATGTCTCGTCCGGTCCATGGAGGCCGGGTCTGTCCGGCGCCCGCCGTCGTCGACGGACGCATCTGTCTGCGGGCGCGTTTCGTAAACTTCTGCGCCACCACCTCGGACACCGTGCGGGCGGTGCTGGAGGTCGCGGTCTCCCGGGGACGCACGAGCCGCGGCAGGTGTCGCCGGGCACATGACAAGCGGCGAGTCTGCGTTGGACGCTGCCGAGGTGCGTCTTGACGGTGGACAGGGAGACGTGCAGCTCGGCGGTGAGCTCCTCGTTGGTGCGACCGCGGGCCACAAGTCGTACGACATCCAGTTCGCGGGCGGCGAGGGGGAGTTCACGCCCCTGAGGAGGGGCAGGAGCGGGCCGAGGCATCTCGGGCGCAGGGCCCGGGGGTGGCTGCCTCAGTCGAATGACCCAAACAACCCGGCAGCCGGACCCCGGCCGTCCTCTTCCTGCCGGACCGTCATCCGACTGATGTGTCCACCGTGGCCGCGCGCCAGAGTGTGGGCGTCGGTCCGGCCGCCCGGACGGATGACCGGAGATCGCACGGCGAAGGGTTCCACATGCTCAACAGGCGTACTTTCAGCAAGGCCGTCGGCCTGGGCACCGGTGCGGCGGCGGTCTCGCTGACCGGCCTGCAGACCGGCGCGTCCGCAGTGGCGGGCACGTCCGTCACGCACGGGTCGGGCGGTTCACAAGTGCCCACCGTGCCGGACATCGCCCCCGGCACCCACACCGGATTCCGCACGATCAAGCACGTGAAGGCCGGTGTCCTCGACATCGGTTACGCCGAGCTCGGCCCGCGCCACGGCCCGGTCGTGCTGTGCCTGCACGGCTGGCCGTACGACATCCACAGCTTCGTCGACGTCGCCCCGCTCCTCGCCGACCTGGGCTACCGCGTCATCGTTCCGTATCTGCGCGGCCACGGCAGCACCCGCTTCCTGTCCGGCCGTACCCCGCGCACCGCCGAGCAGTCCGCCATCGCGCTCGACATCATCGCCCTGATGGACGCGCTGAAGATCGACAAGGCCGTACTCGCCGGCTTCGACTGGGGCTCGCGCACCGCCGACATCATCGCCGCGCTGTGGCCCGAGCGGGTCAAGGCCCTCGTCTCCACCAGCGGATACGTCATCACCAACCGCAAGGCCCAGGCCGAGCCCGCCGCCGCGGCGGTCGAGCACAACTGGTGGTACCAGTGGTACTTCGCCACCGAACGCGGCAAGAAGGCGATGGAGAACGAGGAGAACCGCATCGCGTTCTGCCGGTTCGTGTGGACCCTCGTCTCCCCCAACTGGAAGTTCGACGACGCCACATACGCGCGCACCGCCGAGGCCTTCAAGAACCCCGATTACGCCGCCATCGTCCTGTTCAACTACCGCTGGCGCATCGGTCTGGTCGACGGGGAGCCCCGCTACGACCGCTACGAGAAGGTGCTCGCGGGCCAGCCACCCATCGGCGTCCCCACCATCACGCTGGACGCCGCCCTCGACCCCTTCACCCCGCCGCCGGGCGACGGCTCGTCCTACCGCGACCACTTCACCGGCCCCTACGCGCACCGCACCATCACGAACATCGGCCACAACCTTCCGCAGGAGGCGCCCACCGCCTTCGCCCAGGCCGTGATCGACGCCGACCACCTCTGATTCCGGGCGGGAGTCCGACATGAGCGAAGTCCAGTGGAACCGCCTGACGGCCACCGAACTACGAGCCCGCGCGGCGCGGGACGCGGTGGTGCTGCTGCCGATTGGTGCCACCGAGCAGCACGGCCCTCACCTGCCCACCGGCGTGGACGACTTCCTGGCCGCGGAGGTGGCCAGGAGAACGGCAGAGCTGGCGTCGCCGCACACCGACGTGGTGGTGGCGCCCTCCCTCCCGATCGGGCTGTCGGAGCACCACATGCCCTTCGGTGGCACGATCTCCCTCACCCTGCCCACCCTGCACGCGCTGCTGCGGGACATCTGCCGCTCCGTGATCCGGGTCGGCTTCTCCCGCATCCTGATCGTCAACGGGCACGGCGGGAACATGACCGCCCTCCACGCCCTCACGACCGAGCTGACCGTGGAACTGGCGACACCGATCGCCTTCGCCAGCTACTTCGGCGCCGGACGCGAGGTGGTGCGCGACACCCTGGAGACCCAGGACGGCCTCATGCACGCCTGCGAGGGCGAGACCTCGATGATGATGGCCGTCACGCCCGCACTGGTCCGTACCGAGCACCTCGGCGAGGCCCACGGACCGCAGATCACGCTGCCCGCCGAGTCCACCGACCCCGTGTACATGGCCATGGCCTTCGACCGGATCGCCCCGTCCGGTGTCGCGGGCGACGCCCGGGTGGCGAGTCCGGAGAAGGGCGAGCGGTTGCTGGTCGGCTGTGCGCGGGCGCTGGCCGACGTGCTCGTGCGGGACCCGTGGGCGAAGCGGATCGGACCGCGGGCCGTCCGCTGAGCACGGCGGCGCACCGCGACGAGACGGCCGGGAGGAGCACCGCTCCTGCCGGCCGCGCCACCGTTCGCGAGCCACCGCCCCCGACGTGATCCGCACGGTCCCCTCGTTCGTACCCGTAGGGGCGGACGGGCGGCAGAAGGCGACGCATGCTCGCGTACGACATCCTGGGGCACGGGCCCGGACTGGTGCTTCTGCACGGCATCGGAGGCACGGCGGCGGGCACCCGGAGCCCGTTGGTCGACGCTCTGTCCGGGGACTGCACCGTGTTCCTGCCCGATCTGCCGGGTTCGGGCCGCGGTCCGCTCCCCCCCACGGCCGACTCGAGCTGAGCACGACGGCGGACCAGGTGGTGGCCACGGCCCGCGCGGCCGACCTCGACGCCTTCGTGGTCACCGGGCCTCGCTCGGTGCGGGGGTCGCCATCAGGGTCGCCACGCGCCGTCCCGCCCGGGTCCGGGACTGTTCACTCTCTCCGGCGGTCACGGCACCGACCCTGGTCGTCGCGGCGACGGAGGGCCGGCTCGTGGGCCCGGAGCACTCGGTGGAGCTCGCCGCGCGCACACCCGACGCACGGCTCGCCGCGGTCGCGGCGGGCATGCGGCGGCGGTCGAAGACCCGGTGCGGGTGCTGGAGTTGCTCACTCCCTTCCTCCGCGAAGTCCACCGGTACGCCCCGGCGCCGCCCGCGAGGCGCGACGTGTGAGGCACGTCCCTCAAGGCGGAGACGAAGGAGCGCAGGCTCAGTCGGTCAGTCGGTCAGTCGGTCCAGGGCCGCGGTGGCCAGGCGAAGCGCGGCGTGCAGACCGCTCACCTCGGCGACAGTGGGGCGCACGACGCCGGACCACTCGCCGCTGAGGCCCGGCCAGACCGCCAGCAGGACCTGGGCACCCGCGAGGCCCAGATGAGCCGTGACGTCTGTGCGGCCGGCGGACGCGGCCGTCCAGGAGAGCAGGATGCGGCCCGGCGGGATGCGGGAGGGCCCGTCCGACGGCATCCAGGTGGCCATGAGCCTGCCGCCCGTCTCGGTGACGAGCGCACCGCGGACGTCGGCGGGCATGGGTTCGCGGGTCAGCAGGGAGAGTTCCGCCGACGTCCGGCGGGCCGCGCCGCGGTCCCGGACCAGGGTGAGGACCGGCCTGCCGCCGTCGACGACCCTGAGCCGCCGCCCGGACGTCCGCCTGACCGTCGTACGGCTGCAGCAGCGATGTCCGCAGCCTTGGTGTCCTGTCATGCTCTCCCCCTCCGCGCTCGGTGCGTGGTGTCCTCGGTGGTCAGTCTTGTGGAGGGCCCGTCACACACACATCGGTCATCTGACTGCGGTGTACATTTCTGCAAGCCACGTTTCTCCAAATGACCTTGGCAAGGTGTGCCGCAATGCTTCCCGACGCCATCCTCGCCGGAGAGACGGAGCCTCGATGAGATCGGACGCGCACTCCAACCGTCTGCGCACCCTCGAGGCGGCGACGGAGGCTCTCATCGCCGACGGCGAGACCTCCATGGCATCCAGGAGGAGGGGCGTTCGCGGGAACAGCGGCTGTTCGAGGCGCTCACGCACGGGCTGTGCCCGTGCGACTCCGCGCCCGGCGGCGCCGCCGTCGAGGTCGACGTGGTGGTCAAGACCGCGTGACACGGTCAGGAGAAGTCATCGCCCTGGTGAAGGGTGAGCAGCCGCACGGCCTCCGCGTAGAGCCATACCAGCGTCAGGGTGAGTCCGAACGCGGTCGGCCAGGACTGGTCGCGGCAGGCGCCGTGCATGATGCCCTTCTCGACCTGCCGCAGGTGCAGCGGCAGGCCGAGCAGCGCGGCACCGACGAAGGCGTGGATCCGGCGGTTCGCCCGGGTCCAGTGCAGTCCCGAGGCGATGAGGACGCCGGCGGAAGCCGTGATCGTCCCGAGGACGGTCTGGACGAGGAGCCCGAGGGACAGCTCATGGAAGGCCGTCCTGGAGAGCGTGCCGAGGAACAGGCCCTGGACTGCGGCGAAGAGCAGGGTGCGGAAGGGGGACGGCAGGTTGCTGCGGCGCTGCCTCACCACGAGCACGGTGGCGAGGACGGCCGCGGCGGTGGCGATGCCGTACGAGGCGGGGGCGCCGATCCGGTCGATGGGCAGCGCCGTCCACGACAGGACGGTGGCGAGGGCCGTGACGCCGAGTGAGGCCGCGGCGCGGGGCAGGACGGTGCCTGTCGTCATCAGGTCGCCGACGGAGAACGGCGGCGTGAGACCGTGCCCCGGTTCCAGGTCCGCGCCCGTCCTCAGCCGGTCTCGCGCGATGGCCATCCCGGTCCGCGGATCGCCGGCCGCCGTCTTCTGTCCGCCCCGTCGACCGAACTGGGGCCGGGAAAGTATCGGATTGCTGCTCTTCAGCGTCGGCTGCTCCACGAAGGCCACGTCAGCTCCTCTTCTCGGCTTCCGGACGGTTCGGCCGGTCTCACCGTGGCTGCCGGACGAACTACGTACATCAGTCACTTGACGGTGGTCCGCATGCCTCTCGCCGCACATGTGCCGGCGGTGCGGGGCGCTTGCCCGCCGCCCGCCGATGGCGGCGGGCAGGCCCGGCTTCCATCCGGGCGGCGACAGCGACGCCGGCCGCGCCGTGACCGTGAGCAGGAGTGCTCGTCGGCCGGCGGTGGCCGGAGCTCCGACCACCGCCCCTTCGCGACCTGATGGGCCCCGAAGCCGTCGGCCAGCCGGCCCGCGGCCCTCGTCCCGGACCGGGGACACGTGTGCGTGAAAAGTGCGATGGGTCGTGTGAGGATTGCCACGTCCGCGTGTGGATGCGCACACTTCGCAAGAAACGCTTCGGCCATGCCCGTGGCGGAAGCCCTTGGAGGGATTTAGTCTTTTGTCCCAAGCGTGGGTGGGATGTTGACGGACATGCCACCGGCACAGTGGGGGATTTCAGGAGAACCATCGCAAGAGGAATCGGGTAGCGAGCGGCCGTGCCACATGGCTGGTTCCGGTGTGTGTCGCACGTCGCTCGACGGGTGTTCCGGGACCGGTCTCCGCGGACGGGAAACACCGACGTACCCTCGGCGACTGTGCGCACACGATCATATGTACGGGCGAAGGCGTCCGTACCGGGCTGGGGGCAGCCCGTGAAGGGAGTGGGGGACATTGAAGTCGATCACCGGGAGTCTGGTCGGCCGTGAACCCGAACAGGAGGTGCTGGCCGACTTCGTGAGGGCCGACGAGGGACGGCCACTCGTACTGCGCGGCGACACGGGTGTGGGCAAGAGCGCCCTGCTCGACCACGTCGCCGACCTGGCGGCGGACGAGCAGCACCGAGTGGTGCGGGCTGCGGGCGTCGAGGCCGAGTCGGGGCTTCCCTTCGCCGGTCTGCATCAGTTCCTGTATCCGCTGCTCTCCTCCATCGAGCGCCTCGACGACAGCCATCGCGAGGTCTTCGACGTCGTCTTCGGCCGCGGCCGGGACACGCCTCCGTCGGTCATGACCCTCGGGATCGCGGTGCTCGACCTGCTCGCGCTCGCGGCCTCGCAACAGCCCGTCGTGCTGGTGCTCGACGACGGCCAGTGGCTGGACGCGTCCAGCACCGAGGTCCTCGGCTTCGTCGGACGCCGGCTCACCGGCAGCTCGGTGAAGCTCGCGGTCGGACTGCGCGCCGACGTGTCCTCCGGTTTCGACACGGCGGCCCTCCCCGTGTTGCCGGTGACGACGTTGTCGGAGAAGGCGTCCGAGGAACTGCTCGATCTGCACCATCCCGGCCTTGCCCCCCGGCTCCGCCGTCTGGTCCTGGAGGAGGCCCAGGGAAATCCTCTGGCTCTCCTGGAACTGCCGCCGTACCTGCGGGGCGGCCGGTCCCCGCGCGATCCGGCGGAGCCGTTCGGGTACACCGGGGTTCCCCTGCCGCTGCGCCTGCGGGATGTGTACGGCTCGCGCATCGAGGAGCTGGACGGCGCTGTACGCGCGGTACTGCTCAGGGGCGCCCTGGACGGCGCCGGAGCCGGCCGGGGGCCCTCGGGGACCCGGGCGACGCGCTACCGCATGCGGGACGCCGAGGAGGCTACGGTCCTGGGCCTGCTGGACGTCGATCCGATCACCGGTGATTTCGTCTTCCGCCACCCCTTGGTACGGTCGACGGTCGTCCAGATGGCGACTCCCAACGAGCGGCGCGCGGCGCACGCGGCCCTCGCCCGGGTGCACCGCGAGGACGTGGAACGGCACGCCGCTCACCTGGGTGCTGCGACGGTCGATCCCAGCGAGGAGGTCGCCACGGCGCTCGAGGCGGCGGCCGAGTCCGCGACGCGCCGGGGCGGCGCGATGGCCGCCGTCGCCTGGCTGACCCGGGCTGCGGAGCTGAGCGAGAACCGTGAGACGCGGTCGCGCAGGCTGGGCGACGCGGCTTTCATCGCCGGGCACACCGGCCGGTTGGACCAGGCCCGGCAGTTGGTGCGCTCCGACACCGCGTCCGGGATCGGCGAGTCGCCCGCTTCCGTCGTGGCCTCCGCATATGTCGCGCTGTACGAGGACGGCGACGTGCGTTCGTCGCAGTTGCAGGTGGTCGCCGCGATCGAGCAGCTGCGCTCGGACGGGGCGGCGGAACCGGGTGAGGTGCTCACGCGACTGGTCAATCTGCTGCTGGCCATCAATCAGTACGCGAGCGACCCGGCACAGTGGGAACAGACCCACGAGTTGCTCGGGTCCATGGACGACCTGCTTCCCTCCGCTTCGCGGATGTACCAGGACGCGTGGAGCGACGTGGTGCGCCGCGGGTCGGGGGTGCGGGAGCGGGTGGAGAGCGCCTTCACCAACCTCTGCGGCCTCGAGCCGTGGGACGTCACCCGTCTGGGGGTCGCGGCGTATCACGTCGACGCCCTCAGCCGGTACCGCCCCCATCTGCAGCGCACGGTGGACCGTGAGGTGGAGACGGGCGCGGTGGCGGCCGCCATGACCATGCTGCATCTGATCATGCTGGACCAGATGTCGGTCGGCGAGTGGGGGGAGGCCGAGCGCACCGGGCAGCGCAACCTCGAACTGGCGACGTCCCACGGGCACACGCTGTTCGCACACCACACCCGGGCCTACCTGGGGATGCTGGCCGCGATGCGGGGCGAGACCGAACGCGCCCGTGAACTGCAGGCAGCGGTCGACGCCTGGGCGCGCCCGCGCGGTGTCGGCTTCCTCACGCAGGTCGCCGACTCGATCGGCACGACCGCCGCGCTCAGCGAGGGCGACTACGAAGCCGCCTACCTCCACGCCATCGGCATCACGGCGCCCGGCGTCTTCGCGCCGTACGCGCACCAGGCGAGCCGCACCCTCCTCGACCTCGTCGAGGCCGCCCTCCACACCGGCCGCTCCGAGGAAGCCCGCCGGCACGCCCTCGCGGCCCGGGACGCCGGGCTTCCCGACATCTCGCCCCGCCTGTCCATGATCACCTACGGCGCCCTGGCCATGACCGCGTCCGATCCCGATGAGGCCGACCGTCTCTACCGGCGCGCCAAGGACCACCCCGCCGCCGCCCACTTCCCCTTCGAGCACGCGCGCATCTGCCTCGCCCACGGCATCCACCTCCGGCACACACAGGGCAGGAAGATCGCGCGCGTCTCCCTCACCCCGGCGGCCGACACGTTCGAGCGGCTGGGTGCCGCCGCCTGGGCCGAGCGCGCCCGGGGCGAACTCCGGGCCACCGGCACCTCCACCGCCGTCCCCTCGCCCCATCTCGCGGCACTGACCTGGCAGGAGCGCCGGATCGCCTCCCTCGCGGCCGGCGGCCTGACCAACAAGGAGATCGGCGAGCGCATGCACCTGTCCCCGCGCACCGTCAGCTCCCACCTCTACCGCGTCTTCCCCAAGCTCGGCATCACCACCCGCGCCGCACTCCGCGACGCCCTGAACGCACTTCCCGCGGAGCCGAACGCGTGAGGCGCGCTCAGGCGTTCGCGGCACGGGCCCGGATGCCGCGTTCGTCGAGCCAGCCGAGTACGTGGTCGGCCACCGGCCGCCACCCGCTGTCGAAAACGAGCGAGTGGGCCCGGTCGGCGAACTGCTTCAGATCGGTCACCGCCGTGCTGTCTCCGTACTCCTTGTAGACGGCCCGGGTGACCGCGTCGGGCACCATTCGGTCCTCCTGCCCGGAGATCAGCAGGAGCGGGCCGCGACCGGCGTTGTCGACGTCGGCCGCGGCGCGCGGGCTGCGTGCCGCCGCGCCGCATCCGAGGTCGGTGAGCAGTCGGCGCGGGGCGGGCAGCGCATACCGCTCGAAGAGCCGGTACGCCTCCGTCTCCTCCTCGGTGTTGGCGAGGCTCTGGTGGAACTGTGCGGCGGACAGGGGGACGAGGGGGTCGGCGGCGGTGTACTGGTCAGGCGTCCATCGCCGGCGCGGGTCCTCGGGCAGCGGGACGTCGTTGATCGGAGCGGCCGCGATGGCCACGGCCGCCCGGCCGAGGTTGTGACCGAGCAGGTGCTGCGCGACGAGACCGCCCACGGAGTGGCCGACGAGCACCGGGGCGACGTCGAGCGACCGCACGATGCCGGCGTAGTGATCGGTGAGCGCCTCCAGGCCGAGGCCGGCGAGCGCCCCGGGGGACTTGCGTGCGGCGTGCGCCGTGGCGGCCTCCCCCGGCCATCCGGGAGCGAGGGGGCGGTATCCGCGGTGGGCGAAGCGTTCCGCCCACAACTCCCAGGACAGCACGTGCAACCACGCGCCATGGATGAAGACGACGGGAGTACGGTCCACGGTTGGTTCCTCCGAGCACGACGGCCGCCCGGCACCAGCACGCGGGCGACGCTTCCAGGATGGTGAGGCGGCGCCCCGGGGACGACAGTCGAATGACTTAATGTGCCGCCCCGGCCCGGGCTGCGGAAGCTACGGGCCGGGACCCCGGTCACTGACGGGTGCGGGTGCCCGGACGGCCGGTGACAGCGCCGCCGCGGGTCCTCAGACCCGGTTCTCCGCCTGGAACATCCAGTTCTGCTTCTCCAGTTCGGCCGTCAGACCGATCAGGAGGTCCTGGGTGACGGCGTCCACCGGGCCCGTCCGGTCGATGCGCTCGCGCACACGCTCGACGACCGCGGAGAACGTCCGCACCAGCGCCTCGACGGCCTCGCCGTCCCGCGTCCAGCCCGGCGGGAAGGCGGGCACTCCGCTGGTGTCGGCGATGGTGGCGGCCCGCCCGTCAGGACTGACCCCGAGGGCCGCGGCTCGCTCGGCGACGGTGTCGGCGAAGGTCCTGGCGGTGGTGACGACCTCGTCGAGCTGGAGGTGGATGGAGCGGAAGCGCGGGCCGTAGAGGTTCCAGTGCGCCTGCTTGGCCACCAGGGACAGGTCGAGCAGGTCGACCAGGGTGGCCTGCAGGGCGGCCCCGGCGATCTCGCGGTCCTTCTCGGGCAGCGGGCCGTTGATGACGGTCATGGGCGTGCGGTCCTCTTTCATGAGCGGGTGGTCGGTCCGGCCGCGGCGCTCAGGCCGGTGGCGAAGCACGCTCCCACTGTGCGCCGCGCCCTCCGGTGCGGGATCCGTCAAATGACGGCCGGTCCCGTACCGGTTTCGGTACGCACGTGTCCGGTACCCCTTCAGCATGTGTCCACCTGGCTCCGGACGGGGAAAACGGAAGAGACGGGTTCCAGCCCGGGAAGGATCCTGCCCCCTCGCACATGTGTCGCCAGCCGCACAAAGGCGGGACACTGGAGAGCATGAATGCGGCCACCCCTTCACACCTCGGTGCCTTCCTCAAGGCCCGCCGGGCGCAGTTGTCTCCGCAGGAGTGCGGTCTGCCGGAACCGGAGTCCGCCCGCAGAGTGGCCGGGCTGCGCCGCGAGGAGGTCGCCCGACTCGCGGCGATCAGCGTGGACTACTACACCCGGCTGGAACAGGGCCGGGTCCGGGCCTCCGCCACCGTGCTGGCCACCCTGGTCCGCGCCCTGCGCCTGGACGAGGACCAGCAGCGCTACCTGTACGAACTCGCCGGCCGGTCCGACGCACGTCCGCGCCGCCGGCGGACCGCCCAGCGGGTGCGGCCCGCCATGGGCCGGCTGCTCAACCAGCTGACCCACACCCCTGCCCTCGTCCTCGGCAAGCGCCTGGACGTCCTGGCCTGGAATCCGGCGGCCGTGGCCCTCTACACCGACTTCACGTCCCTGTCGGCGGCCCGGCGCAACTACGTGCATCTGCTGTTCACGGATCCGGCGGTCCGGGATCTCCACCGGAATTGGGAACACGACGCCCGCGACGCGGTCGCCGCGCTCCGCATGGAGGCGGCGGTCGATCCGGACGACCCCGATCTCGCCCACCTCGTCGGGAGCCTGTCGGTCCAGGATGCGGACTTCCGCACCTGGTGGGCCGAGCACCGCGTCAACGGGGCGGCGCACGGCACCAAGCGGTACCGCCACCGGCTCGTCGGCGATCTCACCCTCGACTGTGACACCTGGTCCAGTCCCGACGGCTCCGGGCAGCGCCTCATGGTTCTCACCGCCGAGCCCGGCACCGCCTCCCACGACGCCCTGCGCATCCTCACCTCGTGGACGGCCGGGCAGACCGAGACCGACCGTACGGAGGGGCTGACCCGATGAGCACCTGGCCCCCGAGGAGGCCCGTGCCTTCTCCGAGACATACTCCCTGGTCCTGTCCGCCGGTGAGCCCGGCGGCTCCGGCGGCCCCGGTGTGGAGGTCGGCATGGTCGCCGTGGACGGGCGGCTGTATGTGCGTGCGTACAGCGGGGTGCGGTCCCGCTGGTACCAGGCGGCTCGCGAGCACGGCCGAGGCCGGATCCGGGTGGGCGACGTCGTCCATGACGTGCAGTTCCACACCGACGAGGCCGAGCCGTCCCCGGCGATCGACCACGCCTTCCGCGACAAGTACGGGCAGGTGGCGGCCTTCCTCGTCGACAGCGCCGGTGCTAGAGATCGTCTTCAAAGGGGTCAGATCCAGAGCAGGATTGAGGCGATGGTGACGGCAGCCTGGTAGGACTCGCGGGTTTTGTCGTAGCGGGTGGCCAAGCCGCGCCATTGCTTCAACCGGTTGAAGCAGCGTTCGACTACGTTGCGGAGGCGGTAGATCCGCCGGTCGAAAGCGGGTGGCCGGCCGCCGTGCGAGCCCCGGTTGAGGCGCCCGAGGGCCTGGTCGACGCGTTCGGGGATCGTGTGGGTGATGCCGCGTCGTCGCAGGTAGCGGCGGATCTTCCGGGAGCTGTAGCCCTTGTCGGCGATGACGTGGTCGGGCCGGGTGCGCGGACGGCCCGGCCCGTTGCGGGGAACGCGGATCGACTCCAGGACGGCTTCGAACCGGGTGCAGTCGTTCGCGTTGCCGCCCGAGAGGACGAAGCCGAGCGGGCGCCCTCGCCCGTCGCAGGCCAGGTGGAGCTTGGTGCTCAGTCCGCCACGGGATCGGCCGAGGGCGTGATCACCCGCTTCGTCCCCGTCTCGTGCCCCCTTTTGCCGCCGGTGGCGTGCTGGTGGGCCCGCACGATCGTGGAGTCGACCGAGACCAGCCAGTCGAGGTCCCCGGCCGTGTCCTTCTCCGCCTGGACCTGCCGCAGTACCCGGGAGAACGTGCCGTCCAGGGCCCACCTGCGGAACCGGGTGTACAGGGTCTGCCAGGAGCCGTACCGCTCGGGCACGTCCCGCCAGGCCGAGCCGGTCCGTAGCTTCCACACGATCCCGTTCAGCACCAACCGGTCGTCCGCGCGGGGCCGGCCCGCGGTCCCCGAACTCGGCAGGAACCGTGACAGCACAGCCCACTCGGCATCCGAGAGCTCATGACGACGCACCATGGCCGACATGATCTCTCATCACTTGATCAGCTTTGAAGACACCCCCTAGGGCCGCGACGATCCGGATCGCGCCGGCCCGCTGAGGGCCCCGGGCGGTCCCACCCCTACTTCACGGGGGAAGGGCGGGGCCGCCCGAGGAAGGTGCGCCGGCGACCCGGATGACGGCCAGGTCGCAGGCCGGAACGGTCCTCGATGCGACCACGTGGACGAGGACCGCCCACATCACCCGGCGCCGGTGGATGCCGACGGCAGGTGCTTCCCACCCTGAGCAACGCTTCCGCACCCTTTCCTGGTTCACGGATTCGAGAGGTTTCTCCGGGGCGGGTTCAGAGAACCTGTGAAAGTAACCTACTTGACTGGTTACTTTCTCTCGTGAGAGTGTTTGATCACCAATCAGAGCAGTTACTTCTTGGTGAGGAAAGTCCATGGCAGTCGTACGGTTCCACCTCGTCTCCACGCTCGACCCGAAGGACGTGCTGGCGGTGCTGACCGACTTCAGCCCCTCCCGCGCCGAGGCCTGGCCCACGATCGACGCCGAGCACTTCCAGGTCCACGACCAGGGCGACACCTGGGCGGAGGTCACCGAGGGCACCGACGCGGCCTGGGAACGCGCGCGCTACGAGTGGGAGCCGGACGGCGACACGGTCACCATCACCACCCTCGACTCCAAGCTCTTCGGAGCCGGCGGCGGCTGGGTCTTCAAGATGACCCCGGAGGTCGAGGGCACCCGGGTCGACGTCGAGCTGACGCGGGAACCGAGCACCGTCAAGGGCAAAATGCTTGCCGCCCTGCTTCCCCTCGTCGCCCCCTCGTCCCTCCGCAAGTCCTTCGCCGGGCCCCTCCAGGCCAAGTGACCCCACACTCCCCGCCCGCGGCCATACTTCCCCCGTCGCCGCGGGCGGGGGTTCCCTCCTTCCGTGCGCATGCCACCGGCCTGCGGCCGTGTGGCCTCGACCGTCAAGTGACGGATGTGCGGGTACCGCCCCTCGACGAAGAGTGGGAGGAGCAGACCTCGTCCCACGGAGGGGAATCCCCGTCATGGACCGTGACCAGTCACCACCGAAAGCCCGTTCGACACCCGGGCTCGTGATGCCGTTGCACCAAACGCAGCAGGGCGGGAGCGTCAGCCGCGACGGCGACGCGGCATCAGTCCTGGAACGGGTCAGGGCGCCGCGGTTCTCGCCGGATCCCGCAGGCCTCACGGGTCAAGCCAGTGGCCAGGGTGTCCGTCGTGGCCATGTGCGTTGCAGCCCGCGTGTCAGTTGCCGGCCTCTTCGGCGTACGGATCGAAGTGGACAGAACCCAGCCTGAGCCCACCATCCATCGGCGCCGGTCCAGGCCTCCCCCATGGAGCCAACGCCAGGACTCCGGCGCGACGGGTGCGTGCTCTCCATGCCCCATGCCCAGCTGCTCCGACCTTCATCGGCCTGTTCTTCGACGCCCCCGCGCCCGGACGCGTCACATCGCCAGGACCGAACTCTTCGACCTGCCGAGCATCGTGTCGGCGTCAGAGATCCACGTTCCCACACCTTTCGGAGGTTTCGATGAACCCGTCGGTCACGCACGCCGATCCGCTCTCACCGGGCACCCACACCTTCCTGCTCGCCGGGCTGGTCCTCCGGTACCACGTCCACGGCGACGGCCCGGTGTGCGTGGCCCACTCCGGTGGTCCCGGCATCTTCTGGGAGTACATGCGGATGCCGACCCTCGAGGAGCACCTGACCATGGTGTACATCGAGCCCATCGGGACCGCGGAGGACAACCGTCTGCCCTCGCACCCGCACGGATACACACGGGACCGTTACAGCGCCTTCCTGAGCACCTTCATCAACCGGCTCGGCGTCCGGAAGGTGCATCTGCTGGGCCACTCCCACGGTGCCTTCGTCGCGGCGTACCACGCCCTGCACCGCTCCGAGCAGCTGGCGGGTGTCGTCCTGTACGAGGGCGCCCCCGTCACCGGCCCGGAGCACGGTGCGGAGGCCGGCCGCATGGTGGAGGCGTTCGCCACGAAGCACGCCGGGCACCCGGAGCTGCCCGATGTCCTCGCCGCGTTCGGCGCGATGTCCGCCCTCACCGGTGATGAGCAGACAAAGGCGGTCGCCAAGGGCGTGCTGCCTTCGTACTTCGCGGACTTCTGGGGCAACGAGGACACGTACGGCCCGCTCCGGGACGCGATCCGGGCCACCTACATCTCGGGCCTCGACGAGGACCTCGTGCCCGACGTGATCGACGACCGCGCGGCGCTCAAGGCACTGGAGGTGCCGACCCTGGTGATCGTGGGTCTGCACGACGTGATCTGCGGCCTGCGCTGGGGAGTCGAGCTGGCCGAACTGATTCCCGACTCACGGCTGGTGATCCTGAAGGACAGCGGCCACCTCGGACACGTGGAAGAACCCGAGCGGTTCGCGGACGTGGTCCGGCGTTTCGTCCTGGAGACCACGGTCCCGCAGGGAGAGGCCGTGTAGGGCCTGGACGGGCCTTCCTGTCCGCGGCCCCTCGGTCGGCGGACAGGAACCCGAGGAACGACGCCTCAGGGAGCCAGCGGAACCGTACCCGTGCAGCCGTTCTGCGACCTCGGCGTCTTCGTCCCCGGTCGCTTCGGCGCGATGGTGCGGGGATCGACCGCCTCGCCCGGAGCGCCTTCCCGGTACAGGCCGTCCGGCAGGCTGTCCCGGTCGTGCGGCAGCAGGAAGAACACTCGGCGCCTGTAGAGGCCGCTGTCCGGGGCCGGCGAGGCGGTCTCGTCCAGGAGGGCGTAGCCCACCATGCGCCCGTCACGCGCGTACGGAGGCTTGGTCGCGCGCCGCTTCGTCTTGTCCAGCGACTGGCGGACGTAGTCGAGCCCCTGGAGGTCCTCCAGCCACACCACCCCGGCCTCGTGGATGAGGTCGCCCTCGGTCAACAGCGAGCTCATGGCTGCGGTCTCTCCTTCGCGGCGTACGTTCCGGTGGGAGTACGCTCCGGGGCGGCATGGCCGGTCATGCCGACCGTCACGCCCTCTTCGACAGGGCGATGTCCGGGTAGTACTTCCGACCGTTCGACTTGATCATCTCGGTGGGGGAGGCGACCTCCACCTCGTGGCGGACGCGCTGGGCGAAGGCCCGGGGGCTCGCGGGCCGTATCCCTTCCACAGTCTGGCACCAGAAGCTGTACTCCGCGTAGAGCGTGCCCTGTTCCACCCTCAGGTCCTTCCCGGTTCCGGTGACGTCCCCGCAGCGGCTGGTGCACTCGCTCAGGAAGCGGCCTATGTGGTCCTCCGTGGCGGCGTAGGCCGTGGTGGCGATCTGCACCCTGTCCGGCCCCTCCAGCGGATCCCTGGTGGCCAGGTAGCGCTGCGCCCCTTCGACGAGCCACTGGAGGATCCCGGGGCCCTCGTCACGCACCAGTTCGAAGGCGAGGTTGTCTATCCTGCGGTGCGCGGGGACCGTGCGGGTGAAGGGCACCATGCGTATGCGCCGCCAGAACGCGAAGCCGCCCGTGGAGACCTCGGGCCGGTGGTTGCCGAGCAGCCACAGGTGATGGGTCGGGGTGAACGAGAAGTAGTCCTGCCTCATGCGCCGCGCCTTGATCCTGTCGCCGCCGGTCAGGAGCCGTACCCGGGTCTCGTCAAACCTGTCGTTCGGCCGCAGCTCGCTGCACACGACCAGGCGGCGCCCGTGCAGTTCGGTGAGCTCGGTGGAGTGTTCGGAGAAGGAGCCGCGGTCCGTCAGGAAGCCCGGTGGGGCGACATCCGCGTAGTCACCGAGAAGTCGGATCATGATGTCGAGCAGCACCGACTTCCCGTTCTTGCCCTCGCCGTGCAGGAAGGGCAGCACCTGGGCGCCCACGTCGCCGGTGATCGAGTAGCCGAGCAGCAGATGCAGGAAGTCGATCATCTCGCGGCCCTCGTCGTCGCCGCCGAAGGTGTCGGTCAGAAACCGGTGCCAGCGGGGCGTCGGCACGCGCTCGGGGGCGACGGCGGTCGCACGGGAATGGAGATCGCGTGCGGGATCGGGCTTGTGGAGGCGCCCGTTGCGCAGGTCGATCACACCTGCGGGGGTGCAGAGGGCGTACGGATTCCCGTCCAGCCTGTCAGGATCCACGGACATGTCCGGCGAGGCCTTGGCCTGCGTCAGGAGTGCCTTGAGGCCGGCCGTCGACAGACTGCGCCGCTTGTGCTGCGCGAGTTCGTCGTCGCCGTACGCCCCGCGCGGATCCGTGGAGGCCAGGTTCTCCGCCATCTCTCCGGCCGCCCACAGCGCGTCCTTCTCACCGCCGCCGCGCCGCCACCGATATCCGTCCCAGGAGAACCAGCCGAGGCCCTTGACATGGCGGAACTGGTCACGATGCAGGCGTACGAAGAGGTGTGCGTTCCCACGGTCGGAGAGGGAGGGGGGCAGCAAGGGCTCCGGACCGAGGACCTGCCGGCCGCCGGCCCGCGGGTCGAAGCGCGGTGAGCCTTCGCTGCTCATGGACGTTCCTTGGAGGTGGAGGGGACGGACGAGGCGGTTTCACGCACGCGGCGCGGAACCGTCCTTGTCCTGCCTGCCCGAACACTTCACACCCGGTGGGGAAGCAGGGTGTCAGGGACCGAAGGGACCCTGATGTGACGAGAGTGTAGTGCTCCTTTTCGAAAAACGTGTGCACTTGACCCGAAGAAAAACAGGTGTGCGTGAGCTATCCGTCTTGACAGGTTACTCAACGACTGCCATGCTTTCGTCACCGCCTCAATCGGTGACGAAAGAAGTTCCGGTGAAGCGGTTCCGTACGACTTTTCGACCCAGATGGGGAGCAATAGCCATGGCAGTCACCTACACCGCCGTTGTCGACGTCGACGGAGAGGGCCGCAACGGCGGTCGTGTCCGCTCCGCCGACGGCCTCCTGGAGACCAGCCTCGGCCTCCCGAAGGAGCTCGGCGGCGCCGGCACGGCAACCAACCCCGAGCAGCTCCTGGCCGCCGGTTGGGCCGCCTGCTTCCTCGGTGCCTTGCGCCGTGCCGCGACCCAGCGCAAGATCCGGCTGACCAGCACCAGCATCACAGCCGAGATCACCCTCACCCACGGCGACGACGGCGAGTTCTCCCTCTCCGCGGTGCTCAACCCCGTCCTCGGCGGCGTCGACCGGGCCACCGCGCAGGAGCTCGCGCGGGCCGCCCACCAGATCTGCCCGTACTCCAAGGCCACCCGCGACAACGTCCCCGTCGTTATCAACGCCGCGGCTGCCTGATCCGGCCCCCAGACTGCGGGTCCCGCGACTCCCACGCCCCCACGCGGGACCCGCCCCCCGACCCGAGAGCGAGACAGGACATGGCCTTCGGCATCCGCATGCACAAGGGCGGTCGTGGCTCCGGCGCCGTCCGCACCCCCGCTGCCACGCTGGAGCGGTCGCGGTCCCGGACCACGACGGGCGGCGAGGAGAAGCCGTGGTCCACCGAGACCGAGGTGTGGTTCTGGACGCAGAACGCGATCTTCTCCGGATACGGCCCGCTGCCGTCCGCCTTCCTCCGACACGGGCTGGACACCAGGAGCGACGCATGAGCACCACCCGCGATCTCGCCCTCCTTGCCCTGAGCCGGTCTCCCGAGCGCACCGTGGAGCGGGCGGACCTCCTCACCCGGCCACGGGGACACCTTCTGCGGCCGAGGTCCGCGCGGGCAGTCCCGGCCGACGCGCCCGAACTGAGGCGCGCGGAAGCGCCTTGCTTCCGGCGACCCGGTACTCGCCTCTCTGGCGGCGCTCCTGGGCATCGGCGCCTTCCCGTGGGACGGCGGCGACCTGGACGGGGATGCTTCCGTCACCACTGTGCTGGCCTCCGTCGGCGATGCGGTGACGGAACTGAAGGCCGAACGGCTGCGGCGCGGTGCCGAGGATCAGGCGTTCGACAACGTCTGGCGGGTATGAGGCCTCCCGGAGGACCGGACGGTACGGCAACGGGGCCCATGGGACGTTCAGAGAGCCCTGGCTGTCTGCGAGGACCGCCGTTCGGGACGGCCTCTGGCGAGATCAGGAGACGGGCAGGCACACCACGGGCAGGCAGACCTCGGACGGAGAGGTCGAGGCCGGCGGGGTGTCCGTCCGCGTTTCCGTAGCCGGGCTCGTGGTCCGAGTGCTGTCCGGGGTGGCAGGGGCCTGCGTGCGCGTGGCCGATGTGTCTTCCGTGGCCGGGCGAGCGGAGGCCAGGGCGGTGTTCTCCGGCTGCGCGGTCGGCAGGTCGGCCCTGCGGCGCCCGGCGGTCGCGACCGCCGGGGAGGCCGACTGGGTGGCGCGGAGGGGCGTGGTCGCATACGTGTGACGCGGGTGCCGACCCGGTCGCCGGTTTCTCCGGCCCCGGCTTCGCCGTTTCGGCGCATTCAGGAACTCGCCCTGGCCGGCCAGGGCAACGCTCGTATCTCCGCCACCGTCACCGCGGAGGCGGCAACCGCCTTCGGCCTGTTGGAGGCCTCGCTCGCCGACTACGCCACTGCGTGAGCGGGGTGCCGCGCGGCGTGTCCGGCGGGAGGTCCTTTCCGTGACCGTTCGAGGCAAGTGGCCGTCGCCGTCGGGCTGCCCGATGGTGCTGGGCGGCGCGCACACCGGCGCGTACGTGGGCCCTCTCCACAGAAACCCCGGTGCACGGGGGACGGTTCCCGGTGGGGGCGGGCGAAGGCTGCCCGGTACGGCCGGTCATTCCGGCATGCGGAGCCGCGGGACGCACACCTGCCGTCGGCCTGATGGCAAGGGGGACACGGACGATGCCGGTCCGCCAGAGGCACACCCGCGGCGATCCGCCGCATGCGGGACGAGTGGTGCATCGGTCGTCCTCGCCCGGCTAGACGAGGGTGTACATCACCGAACGCTGCTGCTTGTGACGCTCGATGCGACCCTTGGCGACCAGGGCCTCCAGGGTGTTGCGCACCACCTGTGGCGTCGGGTTGCGGTCCGGGTGCTTCGCCAGGAGTTCGTCCCTGAGCTCCTTGGCCAGGCGCGGACCGTCGTGCTTGCCGAGCAGTTCCAGCAGGAGGTCTCCCAGCAGAGGCTGACGCGACTTCCCCTTCGCGTCGGCCTTCGCCTTGCCACCCGCGGGAGCGGTCCGGGCCGGGGTCCGCTTCGCCTTCGTTCCGACGGGCTCGTCCTGCAGCTGCTCGGGCAGTCGGGACGCGTCCGCGAAGCCCTCGTACCGCTGGGCGAGATCCAGGATGTCCGTCAGGAGGGCTTCTTCCTGCTTCAGCACGGTGATCTGCTCCGCCAGCTGCTGCTGGCGCCGGCGGTTCTCCTCCAGGTCCGACGCGGCTTGGTCCACCAACCGCGATCGGAGGGCGGCGGCTGACTGGTTGGTCACGACCGTTTCACTCCCTCGGTATGAATGCTGTTGCGCATGGTACCCATGGCGGGGTCCCCGTGTAGATAAGTGTTGACGCCGGACGTGACGCCGGGATGTTCCCCTTTCACGATAAGCGCCGATGTACCGGTGTATGCATCGAGCGGCGTTGCTTCTTCGGCCACTCGGGGCGGCAGGCCAGGTCGTACGGGGGTTCTCTCCCTGCACAGTCTGCCCGCATATGTGTCACCGAACCGCCCATGACGAGGCCTCCTTCCGTCTCAGGTGTGGCGTGCCGCGTGTTCTTGGGCCACCGCCACGGCATCCCGCGCCACTCCGTGGTGAACCGGTCCGTGACCGGCACGTGGGCCGTTCCCCCGGCGCGCAGGGCGTGCACGGCCCGTACTCGGCGCGCAGGCACTCGGCCGTACCGTTGCGGTCGTTGTGCGTGTGGGTGACCAGGACCGCGGCCACGGAGCGGGGTGCAGCCCGACCGCCTCCAACAAGGCCAGTGCGAGAAGTCGATACGTGTGTTCATCTGATCTGATCCCGCGCTACGCTCCTGACGTCATCCCGACGACACAAATGCGGCAGTTTTCAGGCACTCGTCCGTGTCTACAGTTCACGCGCGGGGCCACATCCGGCCCCTGGTCGCCACACGACAGAGAACCAGGATGGTTCAGAACACCATGGCCACGCCCGTCACGGCCGAGTCCCCGTCCGAGCTGCTCGGCACGATCATGAGGGAACACCGGGACGGCCTCGTCACGTATGCCGAGAAGATGCTGGGGGACCGCGGGCTCGCCGAGGACATCGTGCAGGAGTCCATGATCCGCGCCTGGCGGAACATCGACCGCCTCGTCGGGATGGAAGGATCCGTCCGGGGCTGGCTCTTCACCGTCACCCGCCACCTGGTCATCGACTGGGTGCGCAAGCCCCACGCCCGCAGAGAGGTCATCGGCGTCACCTACAGCGACCCGGTCTCGGTCACCGACGGCACCGAGACGGTGCACGACGCCCTGGTCACCGCGCCGCTGTTGGACGGGCTGTCCCCCGAACACCGCGCGGTGCTGGTGCACCTCTACCTCTGCGACCGCAGTATCAAGGAGACCGCCGGCATCCTCGGTGTGCCGACCGGCACCGTCAAGAGCCGCCAGCACAACGCCCTGCGCAAACTGCGGGCGATCGCACGCCCCGAGGCGGCGTGAGCGGCACCCATGGCGGAGCCAGGTGTCCGAGCCGGAGCGATCACCGCCCCTCACCTGCGGAGCACGACACACCTCTCCACGGCCGAGGCCAACAGCCGGCGGTACCTCTCGCTCCCCGGGCCGTGACCGAGCGAGCGCGCCAGGTCCGGCAGTACGTACCGTTCGGCGGCGATCCACTCGGCGGCGTCGGTGTGTCCGGCGAAACGCTGGGGGATGATGCCCGGTCGGCGCGGCGGCGGGACCAGCGGGTCGTGGCCGGGTGTCAGCAGTGCCGAGGCCGCCTCCGTGCTGTACAGGTAGCGCTCGACGATCCGGGCGAGGGCCTCGGAGCGTGCGCTCGGCGGGTCCGACAGAAGGCACAGTTCCGCGGCGAAGGCGTGCAGCAGGCCGTGGCAGGCGTACCGTCCGGCGATCGGCTCGACAAGCAGGTGATGATCCATCAGCTCGGCCACGTCCTGCCGGGTCCGGCACAGGTCGGTGCCGGCTGGCAAGGTGATCTCACGCGACGGATGCAGGCCGAGTAACCGGAACAGACGCGCGGCCCTGCCGTCCAAGAGGTCGTACGAGCGGTGGAAGACGCTGCGGGTGTCGGTACGGGCGTCACTGCCCGACAGCATGTCGAGGCGCTCGGCGGGATCCCTCAGCGCGGCCGTGATCGTGCTCAGGGCGAGTCGCGGCCGGGCCAGCGCCCGGGCCCCGGCGACGGCCAGGGCCAGCGGCAGCCCGCCGCACAACTCCACGAGTTCCTCCCGGGCGGCCCGCTCGGCACTGGCCCCGGCCGGTTCCAGGGGCGGCAGGGACGGGTGGTGACCTCGAAGGTCCACGTGGATCCGCCCGTCGGGAAAGCGCTCGGAGGCCCGGTGACCCCAGTGCACGGCCGGGGTCGTCTTCCCGACCCCGGCCATACCGCAGATCACGGCCGTCGTCGTATGCGACGGCGTGCCGCGCTCCGGTGGCAGCAGTTCCAGGCACCGGCTCAGGACCTTCCGGCAGCCGGCGAACGATGCGCAGTCCGCGGGCAGTCGGGACGGCCCGCCGGCGGCGGTGGGCCGCCGTGCCGTCCGGCAGGTCTCGCCCGAGTCTCTGTGCCGGAGGAGGCGCTGCCGGGCGGCGCACAGCTCAGGTCCGGGATCGACCCCGAGCTCCTCGGCCAACCCCCGGCGGATGCCCTCGAACTGCTGCAGCGCCTCCGCCTGCCGCCCGGTCGCGGCCAGGGCGGCGATGATGCGGCGGTGCAGAGCCTCGTCGAAGGGATGGCACTCCACCGCGCGCCGCAACGTCGCCAGCGCTTCGTCGGTCAGGGCCGGTGCCGCCGAGAGCACGGTGTCAGCCGCCTCCTTCACCGTCGCGACGAACTCGTGCCCGACCGAGGTGAAGACCGGATGCTGCGCCACCTGGGTGCCCGTCGCGACCACCGGGCCGCGCCACAGTCGCAGCGCCGCCATGAAGTCCTGCGCAGCCTGTGCGGCGGAGCCGCCCCCGAGGACTCGCTGTGCCCGCGCTCTCAGATCGCGGAAGCGCGGCAGGTCCGAGGTGGAGCTGTCGCCCCGCAGCCGGTATCCGTCCGCGGTGCGTACGAGGTGTGTCGCCTCCGTCCTGCTCCGGAGTTCGGGTTCGAGCGTCCTGCGCAGCGCGCCGATGTGCCGGTGCACGACATTGACTGCGCTGGCCGGTGGTGCTTCGCCCCACAGGACGTCCACCGCTTCGCTCAGGAGGAGGGGGCCGGGAGCACGCAACACGAGCAGAGCGAGCAGCGCCATCCGCTTCGGCGGGCCCGGATCGACCTCGGTGCCACCGCGCAGGACACGCACGGTGCCCAGGACCGAATAGCGCGCGTTCAGGTCCATTCGCGGCCGATCCCATCGTTTCTCACATCGTGCCACAGTCCGTCAGGTCGGGCCGCCACGTGACACATGTGCACGGGCGGGGACGCCGAAACGGCACATCCGACAAAGTATCCAGCATGACACCTGGAGGCGGAACGCGACCGCACATGTTCCGCCCGCCCGACGTACGACATGTGATGGACCTTTCGATCCGACGTTCCGTTGTCCAGGTGGAGGTCCCCACCGCCGAACACGCGGGTGGCGAGACCTGGGCGGCCGTCCGGAGCCCAGATGATCCCCGTGGCCGATGACCGTCCCGGCGCCGGCGGTCCGAATCCCGGCTCGGGGGCCACCGGCGCGCCCTCCTCCGTACGACACCTCTCCTCTCCGCGCCTCCGGTCAGGACGGCGAGCGCAGGGCGTCCACGGGCTCCATCCTCGCGGCCCGCAGCGACGGGCACAGGCCCGCGAGCGCGCCGGCGACCGGGGCACCCAGAGCAGCCGGGCGACCTGGTCGACGAGGACGACCACCCGGTCGCGCCGGGCGATGCCCCCTTCGTCGAAGAACCGGCCCGTCGCCATGGTGCCGTGCACCGCCGCGGGCAGGGTGGGGGTGGCCGACACCACCGCCGGGGTCTGACCGGTCACCGTCCCCGGGGCAACCACGTCGTTCGTCCGCACCTGCACCGAAGCCGTGTCGTCGGACTCCGACAAGGCGGCGACCGGCTAGATCCCGGTCAGCCGCGCCACCGCTTCGGGACCGGTCCACGGCACCAGGGCCGGCCTGGGAGAGCCCGGCGGGCGCACCGGCACCACGACCGACACCGAGGTGGCCGTGAGGGCATCGAATCGGCCGACGATCTGGTTGGCCGTCGAGGCGGCACCGCTCGTGATGACGAGTGTGCCGATGCCGAGCACCGTGCCCAGGATGGTCCGCGCCGAACTCACCGGACGGGCGAGCACACCGGCCAGCGCTTCGGACCACAGGTCCCGTGGGTCCCTCCGCGGGCGGTCACGGCGCCGGCCGCGACGCGACCCGCGGGCAGAACCCAGTCGCGGACGCCTCCCTCTTGCCACCTCATGCCCGAGCCGGCCGACGCGGATGTGCACGCGCCTGCCCGCACTCGCGCTCACCGCCTCGTCATGCGTCATCACCAGCGCGGACCGGATGGACCGCATCCGGCGCCGGGTACGACGCCAGCGCAGGCGGGCGGCCGCTGCCGCCGCTTCGGCCGTCACGGCTGTCACGACCGCCGTGGCCCTGGCGTACGTCGTGTCGGGCACCGCGGCCGGGCGCGCCGAACCCGTGGTCCCGGCGGCGGCCGGACCCGCCACCGCCCGTCTGCTCGGACCGGACCGACCGGTGACGGTCGAACTGCCGAAGAGCCGGCATGCGGTGTCCCTCCACGATGCACGCAGCACACCCTCGACGTGGCGATCACCGTGTGCCGACGCGGCACGGCGGATTCGGCCGTAGCGGCGGCCCTGGACCTGCTGGACGGAGTGTTCTCGGAAAGCCGGCCGGGCACGGCACGGCTGTCGGGTCTCACGGAACGCGTACGGGTTCCGGCTGACGGTCGGGCTCCGCCTCCGCCCCGTGGCTCTCCGGGGCACCGAACCACGCCACCGCCACCGCGCCCGTGACCGCCAGGACGAAGCCGAGAACGGCCGCCCAGGCGAAACCCGGGCGGGAGGCGTCTCCCAGCCACCACACACCGATCATCCCCGGCAGCACGGTCTCGCCGACCACGAGCGCCGCCGTCGCCCCGTTCACCGAGCCGACTTGCAGCGCGACCGTGTGCAGGTACATGCCGCCGACGCCGGCCACCAGGATCGCGTACAGCGCCGGGTCGGTCAGGAGCGTCCCCAGGGCGAAGGGGTCGATGCCGTTCAGGATCCGCACTCCGACCCCGAGCGCGCCGAAGCCGAGACCCGACAGAAGGCCGGCGAGGATCGCCGCCCGGGCGCCGAGCACCCGTACGAGGACCGTGCCGCCGGCCATCAGCAGCAGGGAGACCGCGAGCAGCCACCAGTGCGTGGCGATCGGGGTGCGTCCGCTGCCTTCCGGGCCCGCCGCGCTCGCAAGCAGCACCAGGGCCGAGCAGACCACGCCGATCGAGGTCCACTCGGCGCGGGTCAGCCGGATGCCGAGCAGCCGCACGCTGAGGACGGCCGTGATGACCAGGTTGGCGCTGATCACGGTCTGGGAGAGAAACAGCGGGAGCAGGCGGGCGGCGAGCGCCCCGAGGCCGAAGCCGACGAAGTCCAGGATCGTGCCGGCGATGAATTCCCAGGTCATCGCGGCCTTCGCGGTCGACGACAGGCTCGGACCGCCGTGCTGGGTGACCCGCCCCGCCGCGGCCGTCTCGCGCCGGGCGGACTTGCGGGAGCCGACGGCCTGCAGGACGGATCCCGTGCCGTAACAGATCGAGGCGGCGACGGCGGTCAGCAGTCCTACGAGCACAAGCAGGTCCCTTCACACGGCGCGGACCGGTCCGCGCCCGTTCGTCATCTGCTTGCCAGACGTCGGATCGGGCGCCCGCGTTGCCTGCGTCCGCAGGTCACAACCGGGCCGGGGCCACCTCTCGCACTCGGTCGCGTTCCGATGTCAGCCGCAGCTCACGGCCCTGCCAGCGACGCCGGAGCCAGCGGTCGTGACTGGCGACCACGATCGCTCCCGGTCCGCCGCCCAGCGCCTCTTCCAGTTCGTCGCACAGTCGGGGGGAGAGGTGGTTGGTCGGCTCGTCGAGCAGCAGCAGCTGGGGCGGACGGGCCACCAGGAGGGCAAGGGCCAGACGCCTGCGCTGGCCCACCGACAGTCGGTTGACCGGCTTGTCCAGGTCCGCCTCGTGCATCAGACCGAGCGACTCCAGCGGCACCTTCTCCGCCCGCGCCGCGCCCAGCGACAGCTCGTAGGTGTCGCGGACCGTGCGCTCGGGCCGTTCGAACACGGTGTCCTGGGTGAGAAGCCCCACCGTCAGCCGACGTCGGCGGCGCACCTCGCCCTCGGCCTCGAGACGTCCCGCGAGGACGGCCAGCAGCGTCGACTTCCCGGCGCCGTTCCCGCCCGTGACCAGCAGCCGCTCGGTCACCGCCACCTCCAGGGCGTCGAGAGCGAGCCGGCCCGGCACCCGGACCCCGTGCAAGGCCACCAGCGGCTGAGGTCCCTCCGAGGCCCGGGCAGCCAGGTCGCCGGCGGCGAACCGCAGCGGGCGCGGCGGCTCGGCGACCTGAGCGCGCTCCAGCTCCTCCAGGCGCCGGGCGGCGTTGCGCACCCGGCGGGAGATCTGGTTCTGCACCCGGCCCGCGCGATGGCCGTAGCCCATCTTCTCGTTGTCGGTACGGCCCCGATCCGGTGCGAGCCGGTGCGCCGTCACGCCCGCCGACCGGCGCAGCTCCTCCAGTTCCTGCTGCTCCTCGGCGTACCGCCGCTCCCAGCGCTCCCGCTCGGCGTGCTTCGCGGACAGATAGGCGCTGTAGTTCCCGCCGAAGCGGACCGGGCCGTCCACCGCCGGGTCGAGGTCGATCAGGTCGGTGCAGACGGCGTCGAGGAACGCCCGGTCGTGGCTGGCTACCACCACGGTCCCGGGCAGGCCGCGGACCTGGTCCTCCAGGAACGCGGCCGCGTCGTCGTCGAGGTGGTTCGTCGGCTCGTCCAGCAGCAGCGCCGACGGACGCCGTACGAGCAGGGCAGCCAGGGCCAGCCGCCCGCGCTGCCCTCCCGAGAGGGACCCGAGCGGACGGTCGCGTCCGACGCCGCCGAGGCCCAGGCCGTCGAGGACCAGGGAGGCCCGGCGGTCGGCGTCCCACGACTCCCGGTCCTGGGCCTGCTCCAGCCTCAGGCCGTAGGCGTCGAGGAGTTCCTGGTGACCCGGGGCGTCCTCCGGGACACGGGCGAGTTCCCCGCCGAGCCGGTCCAGCTCCGCGAGGTCCTCACGGGCCTCGCGGAGCGCCTCGTCAAGGACCGTGGCGATGGTGGAGTCGGCGTCGTACGGCATTTCCTGGTGGAGGAAACCGAGGTCGCCGGGGCGGGTGACGCTTCCGGCGTCGGGTTCGTCGACGCCGGCGAGCACCCGCAGCAGGGTGGACTTACCGACGCCGTTCTCCCCGATCAGACCGATGCGGTGGCCGGGGGAGGCGGTCAGGCTGACGCCGTCGAGGACCCGGCGGCCGCCCAGGTCGCGTACGAGGTCGTGGGCGAGGAGAGCGGGCTGGGGCATGGCTGTCCCTTCGATGTGTCGGTGGTCGGCCCGCGGGGCGTACGGCCCCGAGCGCGGGCCGTGTCACGCGTCGGCGGATCACGCCTCGGGGGCTCCGGTCTCCTTGAGCGCGCCGTCGGCCAGCCGCAGCCAGCGGTCCACGCCGATCCCGGTGAGGAACCTCTCGTCGTGACTGACCACCAGGAACGCTCCCTGATAGGAGTTGAGCGCGCTTTCCAGCTGGCCCGCGCTGACCAGGTCGAGGTTGTTCGTCGGTTCGTCGAGCAGCAGCAGCTGGGGGGCCGGGTCGGCGCACAGTACGCAGGCCAGGGTGGCGCGCAGCCGCTCGCCGCCCGAGAGGACCCCGACCGGCAGGTGGGCCCGGGGGCCCCGGAAGAGGAAGCGGGCGAGCAGGTTCATCCGCTCCGCCTCCGGCCGCGCGGGGGCGAAGGCGGCGAAGTTCTCCGCCACCGTGCGATCCGGGTCCAGCAGGTCCAGGCGCTGCGACAGATAGGCGATCCGGCCGTCGTTGCGCTTGATCTCCCCGCTGTCCGGGGCGAGGTCGCCGGTGATCAGGCGCATCAGGGTGGTCTTCCCCGCGCCGTTGGGCCCGGTCAGCGCGATGCGTTCCGGGCCCCGGACGGTCAGGTCGACACCACCCGGCGCGAACACGTCCTCCTCGCCCAGACGCACCTGCATGCCCTCGCCGAGGAACAGGTTGCGGCCGGCGGGCACCCGGGTGTCGGGCAGTTCCAGGGTGAGGCGCTGTTCCTCGCGCAGCGCGCGCCCGGCCTCGTCCAGGCGCGCCTTGGCCTCGCCGACCCGGGAGGCGTGCATCTGCCCGGCCCGGCCCGCGGCCTCCTGCGCGCCCCGCTTCATGGTGCCGGCGAAGATGCGCGGCAGGCCGGCGTTCTTGAGGTTCTTGGCGGCGTTGCTCGCCCGGCGGTCCGCGCGCTCGCGGGCCTGCTGCATCTCCCGCTTCTCCCGCTTGAGCTCCTGCTCGGCATTGCGCACGTTCTTCTCGGCGACCTCCTGCTCGGCGCGGACGGCTTCCTCGTACGCGGTGAAGTCGCCGCCGTACAGGCGCAGTTCGTCGCTGCCGAGTTCGGCGATGCGTTCCATGCGGTCGAGCAGCGCGCGGTCGTGGCTGACCAGGAGCAGGCAGCCGTTGAAGTCCGACAGCACGTCGTAGAGCTTGTGGCGGGCCTGAAGGTCGAGGTTGTTGGTGGGCTCGTCGAGCAGCAGCACGTCCGGGCGCCTGAGCAGCTGGGCGGCGAGGCCGAGGGAGACCACCTGGCCGCCGCTGAGCGTGCTCAGACTGCGGTTCAGGGCGAGGTCGGCCAGGCCCAGGCGGTCGAGCTGGGCACGGGTGCGCTCCTCGATGTCCCAGTCGTCGCCGATGGTGGTGAAGTGCTCCTCGGCGACGTCGCCGGACTCGACGGCGTCCAGGGCGCGGATCACCTCGGCGATGCCGAGCACCTCGGCGACCGTGAGGTTCCCGGTCAGGGGCAGGCTCTGCGGGAGGTGGCCGAGGGTGCCGTCGACGGACACCGTGCCGGTGGTCGGCCTGAGTTCACCCGCGATCAGCTTGAGCAGGGTGGACTTGCCGGAGCCGTTGGGGGCGACCAGGCCCGTACGGCCGGGAGGCACGCTGAAGGACAGGTCATCGATGACGGGGGTGTCGTCGGGCCAGGCGAAGGAGAGGTTCGAGCAGACGATGGCGGCGTCGGACATGAAGGGACCTCGGAGGTACTGAGGGCAGAGCTTGGTCCTCTGCCCTGGGCAGACGGGAGAAGGGGGTACGACGAAACGGACCACCTCAGCGGTGCATCCGAGCACCGGCCGGTGGCCGTCAGATCCGGATCTCACCCGGAGATGTCGTCTTCACCCGCCACGTCTGCGACTCCTCACTAGACAGTCAATGCCGTCTACCAAGGTAGCAGCCCATCCGGCCCGTCGAATGACCTAACACGTCCACATGTGTCGATGGTGCGCGTGCATGCGCCCACACCGTCAACTGACTGTTCCCCGGCCCCTGGAGACCGGCCAGAGTGGTGACCGGTCGGCGACACCACGAAAGGGAAAGTCACACTTCCCCTTTCGTCACCGATTTAAGCGGTGATAAATTCTACTCAGTCTTCGGTGCCGCCGCGAGCCTCTCCGCTCCGGACCATCACTCCTGCACAGCCGCCGTACACACATGTCGCCGTGCGCCCTCGCACGCACCTACTTTCCTGGATGGAACCCATGAGACGACGACTCCTGATTGCTCTCGCGGCCGGCGTGCCGCTGGCCGCAGCGGTGTACCTGCCCACCGCATCGGCCGAGACCCAGACCCCCGGCGCCTCCGCGCCGCTCGACTGCCGCACCGTGCCGGTCAAGGCCCCGGCCGACAGCGAGGTCGAGTCCGTGACAGCGGTACGCCAAGCGGGCGGCACCATCAAGGGCACCGGCATCCTCGAAGGCACGGTGACCGACGTCCCGGCCTTCTGCGAGGTGATCGTCACCCTCACCCACCCGGGCGCCGGCGACCACGTGAAGGTGAAGACCTGGCTCCCCGAGCAAGGCTGGAACGGCCGCTTCCAGGGCCTCGGCGGCAGTGCCTACGCCGCCGGTGACAACGGAGTCGGCCTCGCCACCGCGGTCAAGAACGGCTACGCCGCGACCACCACGGACGCCGGAGTCGGCGACGTACTCGACGTCGGCTGGGCGCTGAACGACAAGGGCCGGGTCGACAAGGCCCTGTTGGAGAACTTCGCCTCCCGCTCCCAGCACGAGGCCGCCGTCGTCGGCAAGGCCGTCGTCGCCGCCACCTACGCCAAGCGCGCCGACTACTCGTACTTCACGGGCTGCTCCACCGGTGGACGCCAGGGCTACATGGAGGCCCAGCGCTACCCCGACGACTACGACGGCATCCTCGCCGACGCGCCCGCGACCAACTGGGACGAGTACGAGGTCGCCACGCTGTGGCCGCAGGTCGTAATGAACAACGAGAAGACCTACCTCAGCGGCTGTGAGCTCGACGCGTTCACCGACGCCGCCGTCATGGCCTGCGACAAGCGTGACGGTCTCGTGGACGGCCTCGTCAACGACGCCTCCCGCTGCGACTTCGACCCGCGCCGGCTCATAGGCACCAAGGTGCTGTGCGAGGGCAGGGAACTGACCATCACCGCGGCCGACGCGGCCGTGGTCCGCAAGATCTGGGACGGTCCGCGCACCGCCTCCGGCGAGAAGCTGTGGCCCGGCGTCCCGGTCGGCGCGGACCTCAAGGGCCTGGCCGGCGCCCTCCCCGACAGTGAGGGCAACCTCAAGGGCGCGCCCTTCCCGGTGCCCGCCCACTGGGTCCAGTCCTGGGTGAAGAAGGACCCGTCCTTCGACCTCTCGACGATCACCTACAGCCAGTTCACCCAGCTGTTCAAGCAGTCCCAGGCCGAGTACGACCGGATCATCGGCACCGACGACCCCGACCTGTCCGCCTTCCGCAAGTCCGGCGGCAAACTGCTGACCTGGCACGGCCAGGCCGACCCCTTCATCCCCACCCAGGGCAGCGTGCTCTACCGCCAGCAGGTCGAGCGGGTCATGGGCGGCACCAAGAAGGTCGACGACTTCTACCGCCTCTTCCTCGCCCCCGGCACCGACCACTGCGGCCTCAACGGCACCGACGGATCCGCCGACGGCCTCTCCGCCCTCGTCGACTGGGTCGAGCGGGGCAAGGCCCCCAAGACCCTGCCCGCCACTCTGGTCAACGGCAAGGGCGAGAAGTTCGAGCGTGACCTGTGCCGCTACCCCGCGGTCTCCCGCTACCAGGGCCACGGCGACCCCGCCGACTTCCGCTGCGTCTCCCCGAACCACCGCTGACCGAGCCGCCGAGACCCGCCGTACCCGAGAAAGGCCGAACCCTCATGAGCACGCAGACCTCGACGCCGCCGAACGGAGCGGCCGCGGACGAACGCTCCTCCCTGCTGAGGCTCTACCTCACCCGCGGCATCCTGGCCGTGGCATGGGCCCTGGCGTTCGCCCGCGCCCATGAAGAGGTCGACGCCGTGGCGATCACGCTGCTGGTCGCCTACCCCCTGATCGACGCGGTTTCCTCGCTGCTCGACCACCGGGCGACGCCCGAGGGAGCCGAGCGCCGGGTCACCGCCTTCAACGGAGCAGTCAGCACGCTCGCCGCCGTCGCGGTCGGCATCGCCGGCGCCGGCGGCGAGGCACCGGTGCTGCACGTGTTCGGCTCCTGGGCCGTCATCTCCGGCGCCGCCCAGGTGATCGTCGGCCTGCGCCGCCGCGGCCCTGAGTTCGGCAAGCAGTGGCCCACCCTCATCTCGGGCGGGCTGTCCTTCGTCGTCGGCATCTTCTACAACCTCCAGGCCGCGGGCGGGAACTCCTCGCTCGACGTCCTCTCGGTGTACGCCACGGGCGGCGGCGTGTGGTTCATCGCCCAGGCCGTCCTGCTGGGCTGGAAGTCCAGGCAGCTGCGCACGCAGACTGCCTGACCTCCCGTCCGAAGACCTTCTGCCCGCGCCCTGTGAGGGGGCGGGCAGAAGCGCGCACGGAGCCCGCGGGCCACAGGTCCGTGGAGCGGTGTGCTCACGACGGTGCCCAGCACGGCGTCGGCGTACCGTCCGGATCCAAGCCGTACTGCCACAGCCTTTTGAAGACCCACTGATGGGTGTGGCCACCGCTGCCGTGGTCGGCACCCTTCTGGTAGAGGGCCTCGGCCCGCATCCCGCCGCCGGCCTGTTCCCGCATCTCCGCCAAGCGGAAGAGGGCATGGGGTCCACCCTATTCAGCGGCCTTCGTCACCAGGGCCTCGGCGCTCTCGCGCCGCTCGGACTGCTCCCGTGTCTGCGCCAGCCAGTACAAGGCACCGGTGTTGCCGTGCTCGGCGGCCTTCGTGGCCAGTGCTTCGGCACCCTCCTGGGGACCATCCCCGCGCAGGCGGGGAGCAGCCGCCCCCTTGATGGACTCAGACAACGCGTCCGGGACCATCCCCGCGCACGCGGATATTGTCCCGTGCTGCGTCAGAACGGCAAAGGTGGGGCGATCTGCTCTCCGCGTCTGTGGGGGTACCCCCCCCCACATCAGCATGATCTGCGATCTGTGCGGCTGCTGCTCCCCCCTCGCGCGGAGATGGTCCTCGAACAATGACCGCAGCGGACCGCGTTGTTACCTGCTCCCCGATCGCGGGGGTGGTTCCCCCGGACGGATACCACGGGTTACTGAGGTTGAACTCGTGGTGTCGTAGGGGCTGACGGCTGGTTGCTCATGCGGTATCAACGGGGCATGCGGTATCCACAAGGGGGCGGGCTGACCCCGGAACGGCAGCAGTTCCGCGAGGAGTTGCGGCTCCAGGCGGCCGAGCGGTTCGCCCAGGGCGAGGCAAGCTCGGTGATCGCCAAGGACCTTCGGGTCAGCGTCCGTTCGGTGCAGCGGTGGCGGCAGGTGTGGGATGAGGGCGGTCCGCGGGCTCTGCGGTCCCAGGGGCCGGCGTCGCTGCCGAGGCTGAGCCAGAAGCAGTTTGCCCAGCTGGAGGCGGAGCTGGCCAAGGGGTCTGCCGCGCACGGCTGGGAAGACCAACGCTGGACCCTGAGCCGTGTGAAGACGGTGATCGGCCGGCGCTTCCACCTGACCTACACGGTCCAGGGCGTGCGCAAGCTACTCGTGCGCAACGGCTGGTCCTGTCAGGTGCCGGCTCGACGGGCCATGGAGCGGGACGACGACGCGGTGGCCGGGTGGGTCAAAGAGGTGTGGCCCTGCGCGGAAGACTCGCGGCGGCCCGTGGAGCCTGGCTCGTGTTCGAGGACGAAGCCGGTTTCTCCATGACGCCGCCGCAGGCCAAGACCTGGTCGCAGCGCGGCCGGACCCCGGTGGTGCGGGTCCGAGGCCGTTCCCGCAGACGGATATCGATCGCCGCGCTGACCTGCTACAAACCCGGCCACCGGTCCCGGCTGATCTACCGGCCACGCAGGGACGACGGCCAACGCGACGGACGCAAGAGCTTCTCCTGGCGCGACTACCGTGACCTGCTGATCGCAGCACACCAGCAACTCGGCGGCCCGATCGTGCTCGTCTGGGACAACCTCAACGTCCACAAAGCCGCCGGCCTGCGCGAGTTCGCCGAGGCCCGGGACTGGCTGACCATCTACTACCTGCCGCCCTACGCACCCGACCTCAACCCCGTCGAAGGGATCTGGTCCCTCCTGCGACGCGGCTGGCTCTCCAACGTCGCCTTCAGCACCCCCGAACACCTCGTCCAGCGCATCCGACGCGGCCTACGGCACATCCAGTACCGCAGCGACCTCATAGACGGCTGCCTCGCCGAGACCGGCCTGCCCATCAAACCCGCCTGAGCAACAAACCCGCCTGAGCAACAACACGACACCACGAGTTCAACCTCAGTAGTGCCGTGTCAGGCGACGTTTGCCCTGTTGGCCAAGGGACGAGGACGAGCGTGAGCTGCGCGAGTGTGCGGGGCGGCTGTCTCGAGTCGTATGCGATCATTTAGGAGCCTGATGGATTACTGCGAGGGAATATGTGGTTCGAAAAGCCGTTGTCTCAAGATCGCCAGGATTGGCAACTGAGCCCGTTGCTGTCTGTGGGGCCGCTGGAGTTCGGCATGGGGCCCGGCGAAGTGGCTTCGGTACTCGGTTTGACCGCAGGGCTTCAGTCGAACGGGGCGGCAGTCTTCGCTCCGTTCTGGAATCTGGGGATCACCGCCTTTTATTCTGACCGTACCGATCCGAGGTTGGCTGCTGTGGTGGTGGACCACCTGCGCGGTCCACAGGTAAGTTTCGGCGACGAGGCACTCACCGGCCGACTGCCGTCCGAGCTTGATCCCTGGATCGATCGCATGGCAGACCTCGGGCATGAGCTTCTCTTCACCTCGAACGGGCAGCCCAGTTTCCGTGATCTGGGCATTCTCCTGCAGCTTCGTCCGAACGGGGACCGGTCGTACAGCCGGCCGGTCCTTCTGGGCGGACAGTGGGCCGACAGGGACTGGGAAGCCCTGCCCATCATCTAGCAGGGCTGGTTGTCGCGGGCCGTCCTGGAAACTGCAACCATCGGCACCCGCATCGCATGAAGGCGCTGCTCTGCGTGTGCAGAGCAGCGCCTTCATCTATTCAGCGGTTACCTCTCGCAGTCCTTTCCGGTCGCGAGACCCTCCAGCTTCATGGGTTCCGGCATGTCGGGGTAGTGGACGATCAGCGTCTGTCCCACGCAGAGGAGTGCGGGAACGGCCTGTTGGCATCCCTGGTTTCCTCCGTCCTTCGGGCAGACATAGTTGGTGTTGATGACGACGTCCATTTTGTTCGGGGCTTTCCCCTGGCGCATGTAGAGAGCAAGCTTCGTCTCCACGTGGTCGGCCGCCCAGACGCCACCCTTTTCGAGATCGAAATTCGGTGACTCGCGAAGAATTTTGTTGATCTCGTCGGAGAGGCCGCTCTTGCCGCTCCAGATGGGATCCTTCCAGAACCGCTTGCCGTCGGCGAAGGCGTACCCGACGGTCTTGTCCGTGTCAGGCAGGTCCGCCCATGCGTCGAGCACCCACTTCTCGCAGAGAGCGCCGTCGGTGTTGTGGACCAGGACGTCCGTGGTGCCGGTGTTGACGTAGTAGGTGTGGGTGCCTTCGACGGTGAGGTCGTAGGCGGGCTGAAGGCCCTTCCAGTGGCTGATCCGGCCGACCTGGATCGCCGTGCCGACCGGGGTCCGCAAGGCGTCGCCGACGCGAAGGTCGGTGGCGTCCACCCAGCGCTTGCGGTTCTCCACCCAGTACGGGTGGTGATCGGTGGAGGTCAGGCCGGAGCCGTCCGACAGCGTGACGTCGGTGAAGTCGCGGTCGTCGGGGGTGGTGATGGTGCGGGTGACCGGCCGGGCCGCGGTGTCCCCGGTGGCGGGGTCGGTAGCGGTGACGAGGTCACCGACCTGGACCTTCTCGATGGCCCGGTGGGTGCCGTCGGCCATGAGCACCTTGGTGCCGGCGGGGAAGCTGTGCTTGGCGGCTTCCACGAGGCATTCGGTGGCGCGGCGTCCGGCCCGCATGCCTCTGATGCCGTCGATCGCGTCGTCGACCTTGGTCAGCAGCTTCAGCTTGCCGACCGGCAGGACTCCGGCCGCGGCCATGGTGCAGCCGACAAGTGTGGGGGTGGTGATACAGGCCTTGATGTCGTTGAGGCTGGTGACCTCCCACACGATCTCGCGGAGGGTGGGGTCGATCTCCGGCATGCGGATCTCGGAGTGCTCCGGATCCAGCGCGCAGGCCATGATCGGTGCCATGGTCTCGCGGGTGGGGTGCGGGACGCAGATCCGCTTGGGTTTGGCTTGCTCCTGCCTCTTGCGGTCTTCCTCGGCCCGGCGGCGGGCCTCGGCCTCCTCTTTCTCCCGCAGAGCCAGGACCGCGCTCCAGGCCTGCTTGGCCTCGGCCTCGGCCTGGTCCTTGCTCTTGCCGGCCGCGATCGCGGAGGCACGCGCCTCGTCAGCCGACTTGTCCGCCTCGCGCGCGGACTGGCGGGCGTAGTCCGCGGAGAACTGGGCCTGAGCTGCGGAACTCTCTGCTGCCGAGGCGTCGGCTTCGGCGCGGTTGGCAGCGCTGCGCGCCGAGGCGGCGGAGTTCGCGGCCGCGGTCGCGCTTGCGGCGGCCTTGTCGGCCGAGGCCTTCGCGGAAGCGGCGAACCCGGCGGCATCGTTCTTGGACTGCAGCGCCTGGGCCGCGGCGTCTTGGGCCTCGGCATCGGCCTTCACGGCCAGCGCGGCGGCCTGAGCCGCCTTCCAGCGGTTCTCCTGCGCCTTCGCGGCGACTTCGTCGCCTTCGGCGAGGAGGACCTCGATCTGGTTCTTGTGGTGGTCGGCGAGGTCGTCCTTGCGCTGGGCCATGTACTGGCCGGTGGTGACGAACTCGTGCAGCAGGTCGGGCGGGCCGGCCAGGGCGATCTTGGCGGCCGCCTTGACCTCCGCGCCTCCGGTGGTGGCAAGACGCGCGGCGGTGACCTTGTCGTCGTCGACGCGCTCGGCGTACTGAGCGGATTGCAGGAAGACCGCCAGGGCCCTGCCGGTGCCCTCGGCGAGGGCGGCCTTGGCCGCCTCCCTGACACCGGGGCCGCCGGTGTTGGTGAGCCGGGCGACGTCGACCTTCATGTCGTCGAGGCCGACGGCGTACTGACCGCTGGTGTAGAAGCCGCGGATCTGCTCGGGCGTGCCCTTGAGGATCTCGACCGCAGCGGTGCGCACGGAGGCGTACGGGCTCTGGGTGGAGAGGGTGAGTACGCGCTGGCGGACGTCGTGCTGTTCGGCTTCCTTCCAGCGGGTGCGCAGGTAGTCCAGGACGTCCTGGTCGGTGCCGGCGAGCGCGCGGGCGGCGGCTTCCTGGTGCCAGGGGCCCAGCAGCTTCATCGCCTGCATGGCCAGCTCGCGGCCCTTCTTGGCGGTCGCGGCGACATCGACGTCCGGCCGGCTCGCCTCCTGCGCGAGAAGGGTGGCCGTGTCCTGCAGGCCCAGCGCCTGGACCTGGGAGGCGGCGGAGGCCGAGATGGCCCGGTCGCTCGCGGACTTCGCCGAGCGGGCGCGCTCGACGGCGGCCTCGGTGCGGGTCGTCAGATCGTCGGCCTCGGCCTGGTTGGCAAGGTCGAAGATCTCCCGGGCCTTCTTCACCGCGGCCGAGGCCGCCTCCGCAGCCGTCTTGGCCGCGTCGGCGTTCTTCTGGGCCTGAGCCGCGTACGTCGAGGCGTTGCCTGCCTGGCGGACGGCTTCGTCAGCGAAGTTCGCGGCGTTCTCGGCGTGCGTGGCGGCGGAGTTCGCCGCGTCGCGCGCCTCGTAGGCGGCCGTGGCCGCTCGGCGTGCCAGGGCAGAGGAGCGGTCGGCGGCAGCGCGTGCGGCGGTCGCGTGACGACGGGCCTCGGCCGCGGCCTGCCGGGCCTCGTCCGAGTGCAGGCCCGCCTCGTCGGCGTAGGTGTTGGCTTCCTCGGCCGCGGCTGCGGCCGCGTCGGCGTTGTCGGAGGCTCCCTTGGCGGCGCCCGCCGCCAGGCCGGCGGCCGCGGATGCGATACCGGCCTTCTCGGCCGCGGCGGCGGAGTCCTTCGCCAGCTGTGCCGCTGCCCGTGCGGTCGCCGCGGCGCCGCGGGCGGCCTCGGCGTTGTCCTTGTTCCCGGCCGCGGCGATGGCCGCGTTGTAGGCCTTGTTCGCGGCGTCGGCGGCCGCGGCGGCCGCCGACGCGGTCTGGGCTGCGGCGAGAGCGGCCCGGCGGGCGGCACGGTTGGCGGCGTTGGCCGATCCGATGGCCTCCTGGGCGGCCGACGCGGCGGCACGGGCAGCGTCGGCGGCCTGCTTGGCCTTGACCGCGGCGCGCTCGGAGTCGGCCTTGGCCGCCTGTGTCTCCCTCGCGGCGTTCTGAGCAGCGGTCTTGGCCAGCTCCGCTGCCGTGATCGCCTTGGCGGAGGCCTCCTGGGCCTGCTTGGTGGCGTCCTCGGCCTGCTTGCCGGCCTGCTTGGCCTGCTCGGTCAGCTCAGCGATCGAGGCGTGGACCTGGTCGCGGTTGCGGGCGGTGAACTGCCCGACCTCCAGGAACTCGACGATGTCCTCGGGCGTGCCCTTCAGCGCGACCTTCGCCGCCGCCTTGACGTTCGGGCCGCCCGTGTTCGTCATCCGGGCCACGTCCACCCGGTTGTCGTCCTGTTGCGCGACGTACTGGCCGGAGTTCAAGAACTCCTCGCGGTCGGCGAAGCTGCCCAGCAGGGCGGCCTTGCCCGCGTCGCGTACGCCCGGGCCCCCGTAGGTGACGATCCGCGCGATGTCGACCTTGCGGTCCTCGTCCAGCGGATCGCGGAACCCGTAGAGGAGGAACCTCCGCAGGTCCGCGGGCGACTTCAGCATCGCCTCCTTGGCGGCCTGCCGAACCCCCGGCCCACCGGTCATGGCCATCCGGGCCGTATCGACCCGGTTGTCGTCGTACTCGATGGACGGGGCCTCGTCCAGGAACTTCTGGATCGCCTCCGGACCGCCCAGCAGCGCCTGCTCGGCGGCCTCCTTCACTCCCGGACCGCCGTTGTGCCAGAAGTCGACGATCTGCGCCCGGACTTCCTGCGGCGACAGGGTCGGGGCCTCGTCCGCTGCCGCGGCGGGTCCACCCAGCAGGCCCGAGAGCAGGCCGGCCGCGAGCAGCCCTCTCAGACCACGCCGACGCGCGGAAAACCTCTCCAATGCTCCCGAACCAGACGTCCAGGAGGGTATTCGCCGTCTCACGCGGCGCCCCCTTTAAAATACCTCGCTTCAGCCCTCCGGAACGGCACGGAATCAACCCGAGGAAGGGGCTTCATTGAAATTGTGCGTATTGCACTTGACTGAAAAGAGTCCATCGGGCCGTTCGAGGAGGGTTCGATCCGGATGATCGTACAGCCGCGACAGGGCTCTGCCGCACCAGGCCGACCCGGTGACTACGGATCGACAACTCCCAGGTCCGGACGTGTTTCTGTCGTGGCGTTCGCGTCAGGCGGCGTGATTCTGGGCCCCGCGACGCCGTTGCTACCTGACAACCAGTCAGTAGCGTGAAGGGTTGCACGGCAGCTCAATGTTTTTTTGAGATCTTGATCATGTTTGAAATGGCCGGAAGGTGATCTTGGGCATGATTGAATCCTCGGGGAAATCAGATAGGACCTCCGTGTCTTGTCTCCTGCTTTTCTGGAAGGCCCGCAATGGCTATACCCCGCGCCCGCAGACACCTGATGGCCGGTGTGCCGTCAGCGCTCGCACTGACCACTTTGTCCCTCACAGCGGCTCCTCCGGCATCCGCGGACTCGCTGCCCGGTGTGGATGCGATGTCGTATGCGGTGGAGGACTTCTCCTACCCCGGTGCGGCGGCCATCCAGACGGAGAAGGCGATCACGCTCAAGCGTGGTGACGGCAACCTGATGCTGCAGGCCTGCGACGGCACGCAGGACATGACGGTCAACACCCGCTCAGGGCTGAAGGACTACTGCTTCGACGTCAAGACGAAGCCGGCCTACCTCTCCCTGGAACTGCCCTCCGCGTACGGGATCTGGACCGAGGCCTACCCGGTCAAGACCACCATCGAGGCCGACGGCACCAAGACCGTCATCGACGCCCCCGCCAACGACTTCACCGGCTACGGCGAAGCCACCGCGGACCGCATCAAGTCGAGCCTGATCGAACTGCGTGTGACCGGCACGAACGCCAACCCGCCCGCCCCCAGCGGCGACCAGACGCTCGCCTTCACCGGCAAGGTCACCGTGGGGGACGCAAAGCGCTCCTGCACCGCCACACTGGTCGACCCGTACTGGGCCCTTACCGCCAAGCACTGCTTCGCCGACAACCCGGCCGACACCAGCACGGTGACCGCCGGCGCGCCGAAGGAGAAGACGACCCTCACCGTCGGCCGCACCGACCTGGCGACCTCCGGCGGCCACACCACCGACATCGTCGAGCTCGTCCCCCGCGCCGACCGTGACCTCGTCATGGTCCGCCTGGACAAGCCAGCCGCGAACGTGACTCCGGTGGCACTGTCGACGACGGCCCCGGCCGACGGCGAAGCGCTCACCATCGCTGGCTTCGGCCGCACGAAGACCGAATGGGTGCCCTCCAAGCTCCACACGGCCACCTTCACCGCCAGCGCCGCCGACGCCACCGGAGTTCTCCTGGCGCCCGAGTCCCCGGCCGACGCCACCCTCTGCCAGGGTGATGCGGGCGGCCCGGCGGTCCGTACGGAGAACGGCAAGCCGGCCCTCGTGGGCATCACCGCCCGCTCCGGCCAGACCGGCTGCCTCGACGCCACCAACACCACCGCCGGCGCCTACGACGTACGCACCGACAACATCCGCGACTGGATTCAGCAGACCCGCGCCACCAGCCTGGGCTGGAAGACCGAAGCGCTCGTCCAGAGCGGCACCAAGCTGTACCAGGCGATCCGCCTGTCCGACGGCACCTGGACGGACTTCACCGACGTCGAGGCCAAGAGCGGCTCCATCGGCGGCGTCCGCGCCGCCGCGGTCGCCGGCATCAACGGTGACACCCACGTGGTGGCGCTGGGCGGCAACGGCCACCTCTACCACACCAGCCGCAGGCTGGACGGCACCTGGGGCGCCTTCGGTGACGTCAACGGCGTCGCAGGGGCACTGAGCAACATCACCCAGGTCTCCGCCGTGTCCATCGGCTACGACCTGCACGTCGTGGCCGTCGCGGGCGGCAAGGTCTACCACACCGTCCGCAACGGTGCCGACGGCACCTGGAGCCAGTTCGGCGACGTGGCTGGAGCAGCCGGACCCATCGGCTCGGTGACCTCGGTCGCCACCGCGAGCGCCGGCGGCGAGCTCCAGCTCATCGCCGTCAGCGGCGGCAAGGCCTACCACACCATCCGTCATCCCAACCGCCAGTGGAGCGGCTGGGGCGACGTCGCCAAGGCCGCCGGTACCACCGGACCGATCAGCTCCGTTGCCATGGCCGGCACGGGCAGCGACACCCAGATCGTCATCGCCACCGACAACGGCACCCACCAGTACCACACCATCCGCAAGGGCGACGGCACCTGGTCCGGCTTCGGGAACCTGACCGGCTACATGGGCAGCATCACCGCCAAGTCCGTCGCCGCGGCAGCCGTCGACGGCGAACTCCAGGTCGCCGCCATGACCACCGACGGCAAGATGGTTCACACCATCCGCCACACCGACGGCACCTGGAACGCCACAGTCCCGGTCGCCCTCAACGGCCTCACCGGCACCCTGGGCACCCTCGCCCTCGCCGGCACCCTCTGACCACAGCTCAGAACCGAGGTACGCCTCGACGATGCGGGGCCCGTGCCTGTCGGCTGGGCCCCGCCCGCGCGCCCGAACAAGGCCAGCGCCAACACACACCACCCGCACCATCGCACCTGCACCTTCGAAAGGTCCACCATGCCCAGACCCCGTGCGCGCAGATACCTGGCGGCAAGCCTGCCGTCCGCACTCGCGCTGACCGCCGCATCCCTGACCGTCGCGCCCTCCTCCGCAGCCGACTCGTGGCCCGCGGCTGCCGACGGCATGGCCTACGCGGTAGAGGATTTCTCCTACCCCGACGCCGCGGCCATCCAGGCGGAGAAGGCGATCACGCTCAAGCGTGGTGACGGCAACCTGATGCTGCAGGCCTGCGACGGCACGCAGGACATGACGGTCAACACCCGCTCGGGCCTGAAGGACTACTGCTTCGACGTCAAGACGAAGCCGGCCTACCTCTCCCTGGAACTGCCCTCCGCGTACGGGATCTGGACCGAGGCCTACCCGGTCAAGACCACCATCGAGGCCGACGGCACCAAGACCGTCATCGACGCCCCGGCCAACGACTTCACCGGCTACGGCGAAGCAACCCAGGACCGCATCAAGTCGAGCCTGATCGAACTGCGCGTCACCGGCGAGAGCGCGAACCCGCCTGCCCCCTCCGCAGACGCGACCCTCGCCTTCACGGGCAAGATCACCATCGGCGAGGGCAAGCGCTCCTGCACCGCCACGCTGGTCGACCCCCGCTGGGTGATCACGGCCAAGCACTGCCTCGCCGACGACCCCGCCGACACCAGCACCGTCACCGCCGGCACACCGAAGGAGAAGACGACCCTCACCGTCGGCCGCACCGACCTGGCGACCTCCGGCGGCCACACCACCGCGATCGTCGAACTCGTCCCCCACGCCGACCGCGACCTGGTCATGGCCCGCCTCGCCCAGCCCGCCGTCGGCCTCACGCCCGTCGCGCTCTCCAGGACCGCGCCGACCGCCGACGCGGCGCTCACCGTAGCGGGCTTTGGCCGTACCAAAACCGACTGGGTGCCCTCCAAGGTGCACTCGGCGGCCTTCTCCGTCGGCACCGTCGACACCGCCGGATTCGCCCTGGCAGCCAAGACCCCGGCCGACGCCACCATCTGCCAGGGCGACGCCGGCGCTCCCGCCCTGCGCACCGAGAACGGCGCCCCGGCCCTGGTAGGCCTGGTCAGCCGTTCCTGGCAGGGCAACTGCCTGGGCAGCACCGAAAGCCGTACCGGCGCCTACACCACCCGCGTCGACGACATCGCCAGCTGGGTCGAGCAGGTCCGCGCCCCGCGCAACGGCAGCCAGGTCTCCCTGCTCGCTGGCGGCGGCGGTGCGATGTGGTCACAGGTCGGAAACCTCGGATACGGGGAGTACGGGCAGTCCTGGGCCAAGGTCGACGGCAAGGACGTCTCCCGTGTGAGCACCGTCCGTGACGGTGACACGGTCCGTGCCTACGCCGTCGCCGGCGGCCGGGTCTTCGGCCAGGACCTGGATCTGGCCAGCGGCAAGTGGTCGGGCTGGGGCGAGGTCCCCGGTGGCGCCGCAGGCGTCAAGGACATCTCCGCCGCGCTGGTCGGCACCACCGTGTACGTCCAGATCGTGGGATCCGACGGCAACCTGTACGCACAGGCCGCGGATTACAAGGCCGGTCGCTGGAACAACACCTGGACCGCCGTCGGTGCCTCGGGGCTCTCCCGCATCACCAGCGCGGCGTCGGGCACCACTGTGAGGGTCCAGGCCATCGGCGGCAACGGGCATGTCTTCGGCCGGGACTTCGACACCCGTAACGGCACCTGGAGCGTCTGGGGAGAAATCCCGGGTGGCGCGGCCGGTGCCAAGGACATCTCCTCCAGCGTCGTCGGCAACAACGTGCACGTGCAGATCATCGGCTCCGAAGGCGCCCTGTACACCCAGTACGGCAACTACGACGCCGGCCGCTGGAACGACACGTGGACCACGGCCGGCGGCAGCGGTCTGACCAACATCACCAGCATCGCCTCGGGCAACGCCGTTGAGCTCTACGCGACCGGCACTGACGGCAAGATCAGCAACGCCGACATGGACACCACCAGCGGCACCTGGAGCACCTTCCGGGAGCTCCAGGGCGGCATGTCGGGAGCAACCGACGTCTCCGCCGGCGTCTTCCTCGCGCCCACGAAGGTGACCCTGGGCGCCGGCGCAGGCGGCACCGTGTTCACCCAGCAGGCCGCCCTGGCCAACGGCACCTACAACACCGCGTGGGGCAGCATCGGCGGCTCCGCCATCACGAGCCTCACCAGCGTGGAGATCAACACCGGCATCCGCTACGTCGGCGTCGCCGGCGGCAAGGTCTACGACCGCGCCTACGACGCGCGCACCAACACCTGGGGCGGCTGGTACGAGATCCCCGGCGGCGCCGGCGGTGTCAAGGACATCTCCGCCGCCATGATCAACAACGTGCTGTACGTACAGGCCCTCGGATCGGACGGCGGCCTCTACACCCAGGTCGGCGACTACAACGCCGGCCGCTGGAACACCGGCTGGACCGCTGTCGCCGGCATGACCGGCATGACCAACATCAGCAGCGCGAAGGCCGGCCCCTTCGTCCGCCTCTACGGCGTCGCGGCCGGCAAGGTCTACGGCCGAGACTACGACAGCCGCACCGGAGGCTGGACCGTCTGGGGCGAACTACCCGGCGGCATCACCGGCGCCAAGGACATCGCCGCATCCGTCACCCGCCACCTCGTCCACGTGCAGGTCATCGGCGCTGACGGCGCACTCCACGCGCAGACCGGCGACTACCTGGCGGGCGCCTGGAAGCCGACCTGGACCAAGATCGGCGGCACCGGCCTGACCCGAATCACCAGCGCCAGCGCTGTGGACAACATCCACGTCTACGCCATCGGCGCGGGAGGCAAGGTCCAGAACACCACCCTCGAGACCACGACGGGCTACTGGACCAACTGGCGCGAGATCCCGGGCACCCTCACCAGCCCCACCGACCTCACCGCCACCACCACCAAGTAACACCAACCGCAACAGTGCCCCGCCCCCGCCACAACAGGCGCGGGCGGGGCACTGCCGTAGAGGCCGCGCACTCACACGGCCCTTCTTGCGGAGGAGGGCACCTCTCCCCGTCGGTGAGCCGGAGGGCACAGCGGCGGCAGGCGGCGAGAGGCCTACCGGGCCTGTCGACGAGCACCGTCGCCAAGAGGCAGCTCGCTGGCCGCGGCCGCCGAAGTACCGGGCCCTGGAGGTCTCCTGTGCCTGCTCGAGTGGTGTACCGGGCCGGGGGGTAGGGGCTGGGCAGGCGCATGGCGAGGCGGGTGGTCAGGGTGCGGGCGGTAGTGCGTACGTCGTCGCCGGTATCGCCGTGGGCAACGGCATCGAGGACGGCCACGACGAGCGCGGCCTCGCGGTGGGTGAGGATCGGCAGACGTACCGGCTCGCCGTCCGCTTCGAGTTCTTCGAAGACGAGGTCGGAGTAGAGGTCGTCAAGCGTCATGACGGTACCAACGCGCACCCGTGCGGTCGGTACTCCCGGTGCCCGAGCGCGCCGACGGCGGATGCTCGGCGGCCGGTCCAACAGTCCGCGTTGTTGGGTCCGGGCGGTGCGTGGCCGGCCACGCTGGGGCAGGTTCAGGGGGCGAGGGCGGTCCCGAGGGGTGGCCGGGATCGTGCGGCTGTTGCGGGAGGTCAGGACGGTGGAGCGGGACGTATGGCTGACGGATGAGTTCGGCGCGTCGCATCAGGGGGCGGTCGACGTGCTCCTGGCGGACGGCACCGTCCCGGGGCCGGTGTACTTCGACACCGCGTCCGGGACCGGCGGGCGCTCGGTGTTGCAGTGGAGCGTGTACGACGGCCGCCATCGCCGACCGCGCGCAGCCGGACTGTGCGCGGTGTGCTCCTGCGGATGGGCCGGCCCGCAACACGCCCTGGACTGGGACCTGATCGGCGGCTACGAGCTCACAGAGGCGGGGGACGGGCAGGCGGCGGCGTGTGAGCGGGACTGGGACGCGCACACCGCCGACGTTGCGGCCTAGTACTGCAACGGTCCTTGCCGTGACGGTTGGGCAGGGCGGTCGTTGATGTGTGTATGGGTGGGGAGCTCGCTGAGGCCCGGGTGTGGGCGGGTGAACTGAAGGCTTTGCATGAGCGGTTCGTGCACCGTTTCGCGAGGTCGGAGCCGCGTGAGTCCGCGCTGGCGTATATGCGGGGGCTGATCGCTCCGTTGGAGCGGAAAAACGGGTGGACGTTGGCGGAGGAGGCCGGGCATGCGGGTCCGGACCGGATGCACCGGCTGTTGAACCGGATCGACTGGGACGCGGAGGAGGTCCTGGACGATGTTCGCGAGTACGTCGTGGAGCATCTCGGCAGCCGGGAAGCGGTGCTGATTGTCGACGACACCGGTTTCCTGAAGAAAGGAGACCGTTCGGCCGGGGTCCAGCGGCAGTACTCGGGAACGGCGGGGCGGACAGAGAACTCGCAGGTCGGGGTCTTCCTCGCTTATGCGGCTCCGCTGGGTCGGACGCTGATCGACCGCCGCCTCTACCTGCCGGCGTCCTGGACGGACGATCGTGAACGGTGCCGGCGGGCCGGCATCGACGACACGGTCGCCTTCGAGACGAAGGTCACGATGGCCAGGGCAATGGTCCGCCGGGCGATCGCGGAGAAGATCCCGTTCGGGTGGGTGACCGCGGACGCCGGCTACGGATACTCGAAAAGCTGGCGGTCCGAGCTCGAGCAGGCCGATGTCTTCCACGTCATGGCCACCACCCGGCACGACACCGTCGTCACCCGCTGGGCCATCGACCACCCGGTGCACGACCTGTTCCACGGCCTGGCCCGGCAGAAGTGGAAGCGCCGCTCGTGCGGCAACGGCTCCCACGGGCCACGGGTCTTCGACTGGGCCAGGGTCGAGGTTCGCCCCTGGCACCGGGAAGACCGGCGGCACTGGGTGATCGCCCGCCGCAGCATGAGCCGGCCCGAGGAGATTTCCTACTACATCGCCTACTGTCCCGCCGACACCACCCTCGACCAGCTGATCCACATCGCCGGTAGCCGATGGGCCGTCGAGGAGTGCTTCCAAAGTGCGAAACAGGAATGCGGCCTGGACGACTACCAGGTCCGCCGCTACCCCGGCTGGCACCGCCACATGACCCTGGCCATGGCCGCCCACACCTGCCTCACCGTCCTGCGAGCCCGCGAACTCGATACCGGGAAAGCAGAAACGGACCCTCCGGCCTCATCCCCCTCAGCCTGGCCGAACTCCGACGCCTGATCCACCACCTCACCCACCGCCAAGCGGCACCCGTCGACCACGTCCTGCACTGGTCCCACTGGCGACGCAGACGACAACATCAAGCCCGCCTCAGCCACTACAAACAACGCGGCCACACACCACCAGAAACTGCCCCACCGTCACAGAAAAGACCGTTGCAGTACTAGGGGACGGGGAGCCGTGCCGGGCGGTCCGCGGAGCCGTGGCCGCCGGCGTCCCGGTCACCCCGCGGGAGGGACGTGGACGTCCGGTGCCAGGCTCCTGACGACGTCGAACTCGTTGCCCTCGGGGTCGGCCATGACGATCCAGCTGCGGCCGGGGCCCTGGCCGACGTCCACCTGGGTGGCGCCGAGGGCGAGAAGCCTGGCCGCCTCGGCCTCGGTGTCGCTGTCGACGGGGCTGACGTCGAGGTGGAGGCGGTTCTTGGCGGTCTTCCCCTCGGGCACCCGGATGAACACGAGGGTGGGCGGCATCTGGCCGGCCCGGATGGCCTCCACGGTCGGCTCCCAGGAGGCGATCTCGACCTGGCCCTCGCCGCGGTCGAGCACTTCGAAGCCCAGGACCGCGCACCAGAAGGCCGCGAGGCGTTCCGGGTCGTGGCAATCGACGACCAACTCGGTGAACCTGCTCGTCATGACGTCTCCAGAGATGTGGTGGTGAGGGAGGTGGCGGTCGAGGCGGGCGTGCTGACGACGGCGTCGAACGCGTCGGCCACCGGGGTGTGCAGGTGGACGCTCTGCATGCGGATGCGGTCGGGGCCGGGGACGCCCTCCGCCCGGGCCCTGCGGAGGTCGGCGACCGCGAGGCCGAGCCCGGCGGCGGCGAAGGCCGTCTCGACGCCGCCGGGCTCCAGGGGTGCCAGCGGGGCGTCGTGGACGGTGAACCCGAAGGGGGCCGTCTCGTCTCGGCGCATCTCGGCCGTGCGGCCGGTGGTGCTGGTCAGGCCGAGGGCGAAGTAGGCGTCCCCGAGGGCGTGGTGCAGGTGCTGCCCCATGGGGAGCCCCGTGAGCCGGCCGTCGAAGGAGACCGGCGTCTTCTGGATGTGGGCGTTGTGGGCCATCAGGACCACGCGGGCGGAAGGTTCGAGCCGGTCCAGGTGCCACAGGAGCGACTCGGCCATGTACTGGTCGCGGGCGGAGGTGTCGGCGGTGAGGCCGTCTCCGGCGAACAGGCCGGCCATGGCGCGGAAGGTGTGGTCGCCGTGGCAGGCGGCCTCCAGGCAGCGCAGGGCGGTGTCGTACGCGCGCTCGTCGCTCCGGGAGACGTACAGCGGTCTCAGGGCGCGGAACCGGATGCGCAGGCGCGCCAGGAGCGCGGTGAGGGCGTCCTGGTCGGCGGCGGCCAGGCGGGCCCAGGCGGGCGCGGCCGAGGCGGCCGAGTCCCCGGCGAAGGAGGCGGCGACGGCGAGCGCGGTCCGGACCGCGGGGAGGGTCTCCGGGTCGGCCCCGCGGAGGTAGTCGGCGACGGGGTTCAGGGCCGGGAGGAGCGATCCGCCGGCTGCTGGGACGTCGATCCCGGCGAAGCGGACCGGGGTCGCGGCGGTGCGGTTGTGCCGGCGGACGTAGCGCGCCGGCTCCTGGAGTCCGATGGGGACCGCGGTCGCCAGGAGCGCCGTGAGGTCGTCGTCCGCGCCCTCGCCCCGGACCCAGGCGTCCAGGGGGACGGCCTCGCAGAAGCCGTACTCGAAGGCCAGGACGGTGAAGCCGCAGCGCTCGACGAGGAACCGCAGGACGCGTCGGCGCAGCGCACCGAACTCCTCGATGAAGTGGGAGTGTTCGCCCACGGCGACCACGCGGGCGCCGCCGAGGACGTCGCGCAGCGGCTCCAGGTCGTCCAGGGGCGCCGCGGGGTCGAGGTGGTCGAGGGGGAGGGCGTGGGCGCGGAGCCAGTCGCCGAAGGGGGTCGGGTCGTCGTGGAGGGGCGGGTCGGTCGCGGGGGTCATGCCGGCGGCTCTTCCGGAAGGGACGGACGGGACGGGAGGGGGCGGTAGGGGCAGAGCGGTTGGGAAGGGATGGGGGCAAAGGGGAAGGTATGGAGCGGACGGCAGGGACGGACGGCAGGGGCGGGCAGGGTGAAGGACTACGGTCGGGGTCGCCGGGGCGCCGCCTTCTCCAGGTCGTCGACGCTGCCGGACATGAGGGTCCGCACGTGCTCGGTGATGTGCTCCGTCGGCCAGTCCCACCAGGCGATCGCCAGCAGGCGGGCGATGTTCCCTTCGCTGTAGCGGGTGCGGATGAGGCGGGCCGGGTTGCCACCGACGACGCCGTAGTCGGGGACGTCCTTGGTGACCACCGCGCCGGTGGCGGCGATCGCGCCGTGCCCGATGCGCACGCCGGGCATGACGGTGACGCCGTGGCCGAACCAGACGTCGTTGCCGACGACGGTGTCCCCGCGCCCGGGCAGGCCGGTGAGCAGGTCGAAGTGGTCGGCCCAGGAGCCGCCCAGGGTGGGGAAGGGGAAGGTCGAGGGGCCGTCCATGCGGTGGTTGGCGCCGTTCATGATGAACCGGACGCCCGTGCCCAGCGCGCAGAACCTGCCGATGACCAGCCGCTCCGGGCCGTAGTGGTAGAGCACGTTGCGGGTCTCGAAGGCGGTCGCGTCGTCCGGGTCGTCGTAGTAGGAGTACTCCCCCACCTCGATCAGCGGGGAGGTGACCAGGGGCTTGAGCTGGACCACCCGCGGCTGGTCCGGCATCGGGTGGAGGACGGTGGGGTCGGCGGGGACGGGCACGGGGGCTCCCTCGGGGCGCGCGAGTGGTGGACGGGGCGTGCGGGCGGGTGGCGGCGGTCGTCGCCCCGACGTCCACACGCTTCCCGTGAACGGCACGGCACGTGCCGTTCCGTTGTCCAGAAGCCTGCCCATATCGGGGGAGCCTGTCAAGAACGGCACGTGCCGTGCCGTTACTGTGGGGGCATGACCCCTGTCCGCCGTAGCGGCCCCGATCTCACCGAGGCCATCATGCGCACCACCCTGGAACTCGGGCAGGAGCTCGGCTACGCCAAGCTCAGCATCGAGGCGATCGCCGCCCGGGCCGGCGTCGGCAAGCACACCGTCTACCGCCGGTGGTCCTCCAAGGGCGCCCTGCTGCTCGACTCCCTGCTCTCGCGCGGCGGTTCGGCCCTGGACTACCCCGACACGGGCGACCTCCGCGCCGACCTGCGCCGGCAGATCCAGGAGGCCGTCGGCCTCCTGGCGGAGGCCCCGCTCAGCCCGCTCTTCAAGGCCCTGGTCGGCGAGGCCCAGCACGACCCCGGGGTCGCCGCCGCGCTCAACGAGCGGTTCGTCGCCCCCCAGGCCGCCAAGACCGTCGCCCGCCTGGAGGCGGCGCGCGACCAGGGCCAGCTGGCGCCGGACTTCGACCTGGACCTGGCGATGGCGATCCTCTCCGGACCGCTCTACTTCAGGCTGCTGATCACCCAGGAGCCGCTGACCCCCGACTACGTCGACCGCGTCCTCGACGCCCTCTTCGCCGGCATGGGGCCGCGACCGTGAGGGGAGGGCGGACGGCGGCCGGGGGTCGGTGGTGTCGAGTGCTCCCGGGGGCGGATCGGTCGGCGTCGAGAGCAGCCCGGCGTGGGTCGACGGTCGCAGGGTATGTGACTTAGCGTTTAAATGTAGTCACGCTAGGTGCGTGAGTGATGAGAGGAGCGCAACTATGGCTAACACGGTGGACAACGCCAAGCAGGAAGGCGCGGACACATGGATCACGACCAGGGTGAAGGCCGATCTGCTGACTGAACGAGGCGTCCCCGGCGGAGACATCCATGTGGAGACGTCGCAGGGCGTGGTCTCCCTCTCCAGCGACGTCGCGGTGACTGAGGCGGAGAAGCACGAGGCCATCCGCATCGCCAAGAACATCAAGGGTGTTCTTGCTGTCCAGGCTGACGGCTTGAAGACCGAGTAGAACCGGCCGCCCGGCATGCGGTGCCCCCGCAAGGCGCGGGAGCACCGCAGCCCCGTTCAAGAGCAGCAGAAGCGGTAGTGCGCCCGCCCGGGGCCGGACGAGCACGGGGCGGGTCAGGTCAGGTCTGCGATATGCCGCCTACATGACAGCGGACCGCTTGGGGACGTACCGCGCCATGCCGGCCACCAGCACACCAAACACCACTTCGTGTCAGTGACCAACCGTCGTCGCAGGCCAAAGACCTGCGAGAACATACCTCTCTTGACCATCCATCACTGCCACAGCCTCACCGTCATGAAGCCGGCACATCGCAGACACACGAGCGTGACAGCGTGACAGCCACTGTCCTCTGACATCGGACCTGAATCGATTGCCAACGAGGTTGAACCGCAGCGCGTACTACCGGGCCTGGGCTCTTTGTCACTGATGCTGGATCCGAACCGGTGCCGGCAGACGGACGCTCCGCCGTGATGATGGCCCGCTGGTCGACCGGCCACCGGCCGCCTTGTCATACAGGTATGCGTCTGTCCCGGCTCGTTCGCCGTTCCCAGCCCGGAAGCGGCAGGGTGCGGTGCCAGGCGCGGGCCACGAGCACGGTTGTCAGTACGGCGGCGACGGACGTGAGGGCGAGCGGGAGGTAGCCGGTGAGATGGCCGGCGTTTCCGGTCAGGGCGGGAAGCAAGGACGCTCCGATCATCGCGTACAGCCCGACGACAGTGAGCCGGGTGCCGGGGGAGGTGCGGCAGATGCCCTTCCAGGGCCGGGCTGCCGTGCCGGGGGTGGTCGCCTCCTGCGCCGCCCCGGCCAGACGGCGGATGTCGGAGCGGGGAACGGAGCAGGTGAAACTCTGCCCGTCAGGGGCGACGAAGACTGCCGGGACCGGGCCCTCGCCGTTCACCATGCTCCAGCGCCGGGCCCAAACCAGCCAGCCCGTCGTCTCGCCGAACTCTGTCGACAGGGCGAGGACGTCGGCGCGGTCGACACACAGTTCGATCGCGCTGACATCGTCGACCTCGGCGCTCAGCCAGACCCTGTCGACCACCTTGGTACTGCCGGCCCGGCCGCCAACCGTGGTGTGCGCCTTGTGGACCGCGGTCAGCCGGTCCACATACCCGGCGTTCACCTCCCCCGCCGCCGCGTCTTCGGCCAGCAGCCTGCGCGGACCGTACTGGGAGACTTGTCCCGGGTTCACGATGCATACGGTCGCCCAGCACGCCACGAGCAGCAGAACCGCGAACGGCACCAGCGTCCCGCCCTCCAGCGGCACGTACCAGGGCGAGAGGTACGACGAGAGGTCCACACCGTCGTCCACCCAGCCACCAAGCCCGGGACGACCGGGGGCATGCAGGACACGGACGTACATGCCCTCCTGCGGCGACGAGCCGACGATCCCCCGGTCCACGGCGAGCACCGTGCCGTCAGCCAGTTCGACCCGCAGATCAGCGAAATAGTAGGCGCCCCGCTTACCTTTGCCGACGCCGGTGTGCTCCCGGTCGCCGACCTGGACGACGGTCCCGGTCGACACCTGCGGCTGCGCCCGCTGGATCGCGTCGAGCACCTCTCCCTGAGTTCCGTCCGGCCGCAACCCCACGAGGAAGGCCGAGGCGATTGCGGTGGCGGCAAGCACGAGGGCGAACGCGGGTCCGAGCGGAACGGGGAAAGGCCGGGGGAGCGCCGAGGGGATTGATGGGAGCTCCTCATCGAGGCCGGAGGTGGGCGGGCCCGGCTCCAGCACGGGCGCCCGGCGCGTGGCCCCCACCCACCCCAGACCGCACACGAGCGCCACCGACATCGCAACCAGCATGTCGACGCGCGGCGCCGCAGCAGTGAAACGCACGACGGGAAGCAGGACCACCGCCGCCACACATATCAGCGCCGCCCTCCCCCACCTGCGGGTCCAATCCGTGGATCTTCGCATCTCCACATCCAACCCTGACAACAGCCTTGAGGGGAACCGAGGTCACCTACGCACTCCTCGTCCTCCGGGTCACATGTCCAGGCGACCGAACCCGGCATACGTGACATGCAGTCCACCGCGAAGCCCCCGGACGCGGGAGATCGAACCCAGCAACGGTGTCAGCTGGGTGACGTCATGCCTGTTTCCGCCGGTCAGGGTGACGGCGAGAGGGGTGCCGTGCCGGTCGACGATCAGACATCCGATGCGGTTAAGGAGTCAAGCCGCAGTCGCGAGGGAAGGTTCGGGTCGGGTGGGGAACGCAGCGGTTTCGTCGTAGTGGACGCGTTTGGTGAGGCAGTGGTGAAGGCAGCCGATCATGCGGTTGAAGAGGTTGCGTAGGGCCGATATGTGGCGGTCGTCGTCAGCGCGGCGGCGGTCGTAGTGCGCTCTTGCGCCTGGTGAGGCGGTCAGGGACGCGAAGGCCCAGAGGTAGCCGGCAGCAGCGAGGCGCTGATTCTTGATGCGGCGGGCCTTGACGGACAGGCTCTTGCCGGACGCCCGGGTGACCGGTGCGGCTCCGGCGTATGCCTTGAGGCCCTTGGCATCGGCGAAGCGGGACCGGTCGTCGCCGATCTCGGCGAGCACCCGGGCGCCGGTGAGTGAGCCGAGCCCTGGGAAGCTGGTGATGATCTCGGCGTCCGGGTGTGCTTCAAAAGCCTCCACCGCTGCTTCGGCGAGTTCATCTGCGCTGATGCAGGCAGTGTCCAGCTTTCGCAGCAATGTCAGGGCCTGACGGCCCATCGCATCCTCGACCAGCGGGAGTTGGCGCATCTGCGGAACGCGGAGTGCCGCATGCAGACGTGTCACCTCGTCCTCGATGCCACGCTGGCGCCCGGCTCGCTTCAGTACGGACCGCAGTTGGGTCCTGGTCAACCGGGCGGCCCGGGCCGGGGTGGGTGCGGCCGCCAGGAGTACTCGGGCGACGGGTGAGTTCAGTCCGCCGAGGATCGGCTGAACGGCGTCGAGGTAGCCGGGGAAGTACTCGTGCAGGTGGGATCGGAGCTTGTTGCCGGCCTGCGTGCGGTCCCAGACCGCGTCCTGTTGTGCACGGGCGAGGATGGCGACGGCCTGGGCCAGTTCGCTGTCGGCGGGCATCGTCCGGTGTGCCGCGGCATCGGTGCGGAGGATGTTGGCGAGGACCATCGCGTCGAGGTGGTCGGACTTCTTGCGCACAGCGGTGTGGCGTTCTCGGTATCGGGACGCTGCCATCGGGTTGATCGCGTAGACCGGCCGGTCACTGGCTCGCAGGCAGGCCACCAGGAGTCCCCGGGAGGTCTCGATGGCCACCGGTATGCGGGTGTCGGGACCGTCACCGTGATCGGCCAGGAGGTCGAGCAGTTGTTGGAGGCCAGTGGCATCGTCGCTGATCCTGGCCCGGGCCACCAGCTTGCCGTCGTTATCGACGAGGGCAATGTCATGGTGGTCGCTGGCCCAGTCGATTCCGCAGAACACCCTCATGGGCTTGTCTCACGTCCTTCCTGTCCGTGGCCACATGTTGTTGCTGGTCACAGCCGTGCAGGGGCACGCGACTCCCTAATGGAAGGGCTCTGGTGGCCCGTCATCCGATCAGCCGTTCGTGACCCCAGCTGCCCGCGGGGGCCTCGGTCTTGGCAGGGGCTCGACGGCTCCCCGGTGAGCTGAGAGGTGTTCCCCGCGAGGGGCTCGGACCACGGACACCAACGAATCGATCACCCGATCAGTAACGTCGCTGCCAGGGGCACGGGACCAGCGAGCCCGTCTGATCAAAGGGCTCCGGACCCAGTGGTGCTTCAGGCTTCACCGGCCCCGTGACTCACCATTAGGTGGTGCTTGCTGCCCGGCCGGGCACGGTCGACCGGCGAAGGTCCGGTGTGAGCCCCCCTTTCAACGCCCGGATGTGCGAGCCGTCGATCAGGTGCGGCCACATACCGGCCTCGGTCCAGTTCCCCCCAGCGTCGCCAGACTGTCCTGCCTTCTTCCAGCCGTGACGGCCGTGCTAGAACGGTGTCGATCATGAGTTCGTGCGGGAGGGAAAGCAGATGCAGAAGAAGAGAATGACCAGGGCAGTGATGACCGTCCTGCTGTCCGTGGGTGCGGTCGCGGCCATCACGGGATTCTGGGCAACCGGGCATGCGGAGTACTCCGGTTCGGACACCCCGGTCGTGGTCCTCACCGACGCGGCTGGCGCTTGAGGTCATCCTGGAGTCGTGCGACGCCAGGATGATCCCGGGGCCTGACGATTTCGTGCCGCCGTCCTGGTGAGAGACATCGAGAAGCAGTCCGCCAAGGGCACGGAGGGATTACAGACCATGGCGGCACAGCCAAAGACGGCCGCTCCTTGCCGTCGAGGACCGCGAGCTTCTGCCGCTCTGGGCCGTTGACGGTGATCTGCAGGGTGTGGATGCCGGAGACCAGCTTGGTGAGCTGGGTGGACGGACGTCAGGGTGGCCGACGTCGAGGATGACCATCTTGGCGGCGCGACACCTGGGAGCGCACAGCAACAGCCCCGCCTGGTAAGACCCGGGCGGGGCTGTTGCACGCCCGCCAGCACGCGGTGGGGGAAGGCCACGGGCCGGCTTGGCCGCAGGAGAGGTTCCACGCACTCCACGGCATCGCCTACCCCACCCCTTACGCCCATTCCGGCGGTCCGACGCCCGTATGCGCCGAGCGGGTCTGTCAATCGAACGGTGTAACGAGGGTGGTTGGGGTTACTGAACCTTTTTCAACCTCTGCCGGGAGGGTGAAATGGCCTGGTGGGCGAGGGCGTGACAGGGCTGGGCCCCTGGTCGTTTGCGTGGTGATCTCACTCATCACACCGGCGACCGAGGGGCCCTGTTGGTTCCGTATCCTTCCATGCTCGACGTCTCGTACGAGCTCGTCGAGCATGTCTCCTGGCTCATCTACGCCCGAAGGCGTGAACTGAACTCGCCGTGGAGACTGCTTGGTTGTTTCAAACAGGCGCTTCTAGTTCTGGCGCACCTGCGGAAGAACGAGACGTTCGCTCAGCTCGCGGCCGGCTTCGGCGTCTCAACCGCGACGGCCTGGCGCTACGTCGACGAGACCCTGGATGTCCTCGCGGCGTGGGCACCGGGCCTGCGCGAGGCCCTGACCGGCCTGGGCGAGGACGACTTCGTCCTTGTTGACGGCACCCTGATCCCCACCGACCGCATCAAGGCGGACGAGCCGTACTACTCCCAGAAGCACAAGCAGCACGGCATGAACGTCCGGGTCATCGCCCGACCGGACGGCACACCGCTCTGGTTCTCCCGGGCCACGCCAGGACGCACCCATGGCCTGACCGCGGCCCGAGCCCACGGCATCGTCCAGGCCTGCCTCACCAGGCAGATCCTCGTCCTCGCCGACCGCGCCTACCAAGGTGCCGGCGCCACCGTCCGCACCCCGTACTATCGCCACCGCGAACAGCCCGAGTACTACCAGCAGTTCAACCGCGACCACGCCCGACTTCGAGCGCCCGGAGAACGCGCCTTCGCACAGCTGAAGTCATGGCGACTGCTCCGGCGAGCCAGATGCTCCACCCGCCGCATCAGCACCATCGTTCAGGCCGTGCACACGCTGCTGAACTGCAACTGTCCAGGATGAAAGAGGCTCACTGGGTGGCGCCCTCGGGTGTATTGGCCTGCGACCCGGCTTTCTATGGCAGGGCACGCCGGGGTTCAGGTGCTGTGGGGGGCCATGCATTTCCTTCGTGGTGATCGGTGCTCTGCTGCATGTCTTCGGAGAGGAGGTGGGCAAGGAGGATGCCGGTGGCGCGCCGGCTCAGAGTACGAGCGGCATCGATGAGGCGTAGGTGCTGATGGACGGGCAGGGACAGGGCAATGCTGGAGGCCCTGCGGGGCAGGCCGAGAGAGAAGGCCACGCAGAGTGCCTTCTCCGAGTATTCGAGCAGGTCGAACTGGGCCGAGTGTGGTCCCGGTCCGTCCAGTTCCTCGATCAGTGTGTGCCGGCTGGTGATGGTCCGGCCGGTGAGCTGGACCGAGGGGTAGCGGGAGAGATGGTCCATGCGGGAGGCGAAGTCGAGTTGGGCCAAGAGGCTCTTGCCGTTGGCGCTCGCGTGTCCGGTGACGCTGAACGGGGCGACCTCTTCGACGGGTGGAGCGGTCTGGCTGGAAGAGGACTCGCGGACCGTGATCTCTCCTTCGGTGTAGGTGCTGACGTAGACCGCCGCACTGAGTTCGTCGCGGAGGGATGCGAGTGTGTCCTGAAGGAGCGTGTGCTCCTGCTCTGATGCGGTGGCCAGTTTCATCAGCGGCCCGGGGAAGTGAGCGCCGCCGACGGTGTCGACGAACTGTTCCCCACGGAGCCAGTCCAGCAGCCGGACAATCTGGTTCATGGGCATCTGGGACCGTCGGGCGAGAGCGCGGGTGTCGATGCCGTCGGCGTCGTGGATGAGCAGGAGCACGTCGCGTGCTCGCTGAGTGGCCTGCCATCGGGCAGGGACTACGGCGGGGGTGGTGCTGTGGCGTGCCATGTCGGTGAGGACAGCTGGCCGCAGGGCCCTGGCGGACCACCAAGGCTCGCCCCGGAGGTCGACGGAACCGTGGACGACAAAGGGGCGCACGGGGACGGTCGGGCTCAGGTCGGGTACGGGTAGGGTCAGCCCGCCGGCCAGCGCGGTCAGCCGGGGCCGGTCCGTGTCCGGCAGTGTGCGGGGACGCGGGGCAGGGCCGTACTGCTTGGGCAGCGTGGGGGCGGGGACGAGGACGAGTCCGGTCTGTCCCGGCTGCCTTTCCTCTCCTTCTGGATCAGCGGCTCGGGATGCCTCGGGAGCGGTGCTGGGGTGGCGGTCGGGATGGAATGGAGCAGGGTACGGGTCGGGCTGCAGGAGCTGAAGGGGGATGCCGAGCAGGCGTCGCAGCTCCTCGAAGAAGGAGGTGTCCTCGGTCTGCGACAGGGCACCGGGGCCGGGCGTGCGGCCGGCGGCTGCGTCGAGCAGGCGTTCGGCGTCGCCGTGTCCGTGCCGAGCGGCCTCCTCGACGAGGAACCATGCGTCGTCTGTCCAGCAGGCATTGGCCCGCAGCACGACCACAGCGAGACGGAGCAGCGCTCCTGGGTGTCCGGCCGAGGCCGCTGTGCCCAGCCAGTCGGCCGCGGTGGACAGTTCGCCACGGCGCAATGCTTTCGATCCGAGCCGGTAGTGAGCGTTTGCTCGCTCCCGTCCCTCTACGTCCTGCTTGTACAGGTGGGTCAGTGGTCCGAAGTCGCCGTCTGGGCGGTCCCAGAAGTCCGGTGGTCCGGTGAGCTGGTTCATGAGTGTCAGGAGCGCAGCCCCGGCTTCCGGCGCCGGGCGGCCGCCGCTGTCCTGGTTGAAGCGGCTCACAGCCCTCGACCTTTCTTCTCCACGCGTCGTGTCTTCTTTTTCCGGTGCCCGTCTCGGATGTAGTCGCCGAGCTTTCCGCGCAGCTCGATCACGGCCATGTACCGGTCCCGGTGAACGCGGTCCGCGCCTATGCCCAGGATCTTGGAGATCTGTGTGTCGGTCAGGCCCTGGCTCTGCAGCTGGACCACCTTGCGGGGACGGCTCAGCGGCATGGCATCGATCGTGGGGACGACCAGTTCCTCGAGCGGATCGAAGTCGTCGGCGGGCTGCCGCTGGCTGGGGACCGCCGGGACGAGTCCGGTGTCATCCAGTGGTTCGAGACGCGTCTGCACCCGCAGCGTGTCGATCGCCAGGTTCCGCGACGTTCTGCGCAGGTAGGCAGACAGCTGTACCTCGGGGCCGAGTTGGCCGCTCATGACCTTCCTCGCCACTTTCAGGTACGCCTCGTGGGCGACGTCCTGGCATGCCTGGTACGAGAGCCGGCGGTTGGTCTTCCTGCGCAGGATCCGTGGCTCCGCCTCCATGAACGTCTCGTAGCAGTCCCGCAGCCGCTGGAGCAGGTCCGCGTCGACGACCGGACGGGCCGCACCCGGGGCCTGGTCATCCGCTACCACGGGCGGTGCTCCTTCGCTGACGGCAGCGCGTGATCCATGCCGTCGGCCTCGCCCACCCGCACAATCACCGACACCGCAGTGCGCGAGACCTGGGTCATGTCGATCTCGACATGAACGAAACAGGAGCCATGCACCGAACGCTCGATGCGGGCGGGCACAGGTTCGCCGAAGACAGGGTGCTGCGTCATCCGGGCACCGCGCTGTCGCCGGTCCCAGTACACCTGCACCACGGCGGCCGCCGTCTGCACGGCAGCCGCGATGGCCGGGGCGAGCCCGGCCCAGTCCAAGGACGACATCATGGGAGTCGCTCTCCATCTGAGGTATCAGAGGCGCGTGGGATGCGCCTTCGCCCTCTTGACGGTCGAGCCTGCCCTGTTCTCCTGCCGGGACCGGAGAAAACCGAAACTGTCCGGAATGACGATAGGGCTGATCATTTCTGAACGGTTCGCCCTCATGGGCGCCATGCGTCACGCCCGAAGGCGCATGGTGCCTCCGCGGTCATCCGCCAGAGGAGCCTCGCGCCGCTGGGGCAGGAGGCTCCTGCAGACCTGGGAACGAGGGGCTTGGACCGGCCGGGCGCCTTGCCGTGCGGGAAAGCGCCGCGGGCTGCATCACCATTACTGCCGGGGGCGGGTCCCGATTCCTTGCCGACAGGACTCGCCAGCCCGCCCGTCCCGGCAGGTCTTTGCTGACCTTCAGGAGGGACCGAAGGACCGCCCGCCTGTGTGTCATTCCGCGCGAGGGTGGGTCGGCTGCCTCCCCGACGTCGGCTCGCCCGGGACTTTCAGGCGGGCGGAGCCGGCCGGATTTGAACCGGCGTCCTCGCGATTTTGGAGACCGCGCGCGTCCACCTCTGCGCTACAGCTCCGCCCAGCCATGATCGTACGAGACTGAGACTCCCCGGGCTTCGAGAGAACCAAAGGAGCCGGTCCGCCCGAGCGTCCGGAGGACCGTTTCCCCGGTGAACTTCGTCCCCCAAAGGGAGGACGAACCTCGGATCCGTGCACGTCAGCGCCGCTGGACCCGTTATCCCTGTCGTTCGTGATCAAGAAACTGGTGCGCACCGCCGCCCTCACTCTGCTTCTCGCCCCGTTCTCCCTTCCCGCCCCGGCCACCGCCGCGCCCGCGCCTGCTCCTGCTGCTGCTCGGGCCGCGACCGTGCGCACTCTGGTGGATGCGGTCCGTCGGCTCCCCGTCGCCGATGAATCGCGCGAGGGCTATACCCGCACCGCTTTCAAGCACTGGAACGCCGGCCTGGATCTGGCCGACGGTTGCAACTCGCGCAACGAGGTCTTGCAGGCCGAGGCGGTCGAGGCGCCGACCGTGGCCGCCGGCTGCAAGCTGTCCGGAGGCGAGTGGATCTCGTACTACGACGGGCAGGAAGTCAACGACCCCGCCAAGCTCGACATCGACCACATGGTCCCGCTCGCCGAGGCATGGGACTCCGGCGCCTCGGCCTGGGACGCGAAGCGTCGGGAGGCGTACGCCAACGACCAGGACTCCCCCACCAGTCTGGTCGCCGTCACCGCCCGTACCAACCGCAGCAAGGCCGACCAGGACCCGTCGACCTGGATGCCGCCGCTTCCGGACGCGCACTGCCGCTACATCGGAGAGTGGACCGCGACGAAGCTGCGCTGGGGCCTGGCCGCGGACCAGGCCGAGGCCGACGCCCTGAGCGTGTACGCCGAGGCGTGCGAGAACACCGTCGTCCACTACACGACCGCTCCCTGACCCGCCCATCCCCCGGCACGCTCGCGCCCCCGAACCACAGCCTCGCAAGGAGAGACCCATGCTCAAGCTCCCTAAGGCCCTGGCCTCCGCCACCTTCAGCTGCGTCCTTGCCGCCGGCCTCGTCGTCGCCACCGGCGCGACAGCGAGTGCGGACCGCTGCCCCTCTAGCCGCTCCCCCCGAATCGACGGCGCCCACGCGCAGTGGACTCTCGCCTGCGACATGGGCGACGTGAAGGTCTACGGCTGGGTCGACGACACTCGTAGGGACGGCAAGTGCGCCGTTGTCCGCATCGACCCGGCCGCGGGCCAAACCCGGGAGTTCGAGGCCTGCGGATCCGGTACGCGGGAGACGTTCAGTGTCACCTTCGACAACCAGAACGTCGCCGAAGTGACACTGCGCCTGCGCTGACCTCCGCCGCCAGCTCCCCCGGACGCGCCGTTGATGCCTCCGCGCGCCGCTCACCGCTCGGGTGACACCTGGCCGGTCCTGCGATGAACGCGGGACCGGCCCCTCTACCGTTCACTCACCTGCCGCAAGGGAACCCCGCTGCCGATGACCCCATGGCGCTGTCTGTCGGCGCTTACCTGCGCAACCCTGACTGCCCTGACCACCGTGACGGTCTCCTACGCCGCCCCGGTCCCTGCCCGCGCGCCCGTCCAGGCGGCGCCCTGTGTCCGCGGCGAGACCGAAGGCCGCAGCGAGTCGGCCGTCGACGACGGCGAGATCCGCTACACCGAGGCAAGCAAGTACGACGCCCTGCGCAAGCACGCGCACAAGGTGTGGCAGGCCGGCCCGCTGTCGAAGGTCAAGATGCGTCCGGACTCCGCCACCACGGTCAACGACCTGGAATGGCGGGACTACAAGAAGAAGGACGGGCACGGCGGCTACTACCACCACCGCGGGGCGATCGCTGCGACTGACTACCTCTACCTCAACAAGCAGTACCTGGACCCGCCCGGCGAGATGAGCAAGCTCGGCTTCCAGCAGTCTGTCGCCGCACACGAACTCGGGCACGCACTCGGCCTGTGCCACAAGACCAACAACGTCTTCTCCCTGATGTGGAGAAACGTGGCCAACCCCCCGGTCACCGGCCCGACCAACGTCGACAAGGCCAATTACAAGAAGATGTGGGGCTGAGTGTGAAGCACAAGCGGACCACCCTGACCGTCCTGGCCGCCGCCGCGGTTCTCACCACCGCCGGCGCCGCCTGGTACACCACTCTCGACACTCCCGCCGACAGCGCACCCCCATCAACCGCGCACGGCATGTGCCTGCCCGCCACCGATACCGACGAGGACAAGGCTGGCTACGCCCAGACGATCGCTCTGGTCACCGTCGACCGCACCGCGGAGTACCGCGAGGAAGGCGAAGCTCCTGGCGGAGCCCTGCTGTCGAAGGTCACCGTCGTCGAACCATTCAAGGGCACCCCACCGGCGACCATGACGATCGGCCAGTCCGTTCTCCGGCAGGCCGGCGGCGGATACGCGAAGACGAAGCCTGCCTACCTGCCCCTTGAGCCCGGCCACCGCTACATCGTCGGCACCGTCCCCGACCCGGCCTATGGCGACGGATGGGTCTGGTTCGCCACCGACGCCGACAACGACCTCACCGCGGCCACCGCCCGCTGGACCCGCGCCATCGACCACCAGATCGCCCCGCACCCCGACCCCGCCTGCGACGACGTCGCCACCGACGCCAGCAGCCCAGCCGCCCGGTAGAACACCACCGCCGGACACGCGGCCCCAAGGAGCGCACTGTGCCCCGCCACCCGAGGTCACCGGGAGCCGGGACACACAGGCGGCACACCAACGACCAGTCGACACACCCACCCACGGCTCACCGTAGCGGGCCACCCGGGGCGGGCCTGACGGCTCGTCCCTCGTAAGGGCGGTACAGCCACGCGGAGGGGTGACCGCGGCGCGGGCGGATGACGAACGCGTGCTCAGTCAGCTTCGACGTAGGTGACGATGAGGATGCTGCCGAGGGCAGTCGCGTAGAAGATCACGCGGATGCCCTCGTGCTGATAGTCCCGCAGCGCCGACGCGGTGGCGTGCGGCTTCACGTCGGTCGGAGCGGCCGCGATCATGTTCAGAGCCTCGTCGAGGCGGGCGGTCTGCGCGACGGTCAGGACGCGGACCTGGGTCTCGGCTGGCTCGATGAACACGATCCGGGGCCAGCGGCCCCCGCGGTTGTGCTTAGGCGACACCCTGCGCCCCACCATCGTGCTCGGGCAGGCCCTGCTCGGCTCGGATGTCGTCCCAGTCGCGGCACCGGTCGAGGTCGATGCCTTCGGCGGCGAGGTTCTCGAGGACGTAGGCGAGCGCCGGGTTCCCGGGGAACTCGGTCCGGGCGGCATCACGCAACTCGCGCTGCTCGGCCTCGTCGAAGGTCAGGTGCGCCACGGCGGCCCCCTCGTTGGTCGGGTACGCCCCTGAGGCTAGCGCAGCAGGCCTTCGCTGGGGACGGGTCCTACTCTCGGCCCTCGGCTTGCCGAATGTTTTCTTCAACCCACTTCTGCTCAGCTACCGCGTCACTCCAGGTCTTCCTGGGTTCCGGAAGCTCCTCGTCCCGAAGATTCGCCCCAAGGCAGTTCACCGCGTCCATGTAGGCCTCGTAGACCATCTCCCTCCTGTTCATCTGCGTCCTGCCCAGTACGTAGCTGTCACCGGCCCCCCAGATGATGAGGTCGATCGAGTTGCTGATGCGGGTCCGCAATGCCTCACTTCTCAAAGCAAGGAGGGCGCCCTCCACTTCCCCAGCAGCTTGAGCGCGTGGTTGGGCCAGTCCAGGTCGTCGTCGCCCCGAGAGTCCTGGCGGGCCTGAATCAGCGCCCTGACGATCGTGCCAGTGGCCGTTTGTTCCTCTGCTCGGACCCGGGCCGCACGGTTGTCCTGCAGGACCTTCCACGCGACAAAGGAGCTCAGCCCTGCCCCCAAGAAGGCACCCAAGCCTCCCCAGGCCGCAAACGTCCACCACGAGGGCGTGTCCGCCTGCTCTGATACCGCGAGCATCCAGTCCACCGCCGTACCCCCTTCAATCCCTGGCATATGCAGGATGAGGACAGCCCACAAGACAGACCCTCGTCTCGGAGGCTCCGGCACGGTTTCGCGGTGGCAGGATCACCGACATGAGTGAGTGAGGGATCGCCCTGATCGCCGCCGGATCGGCCATGTCGGGACCGCAGTCTCAGGGGCTGAGGGCGGAATCCGCCAGGCCGCACGGTCTCGGCCAGATTCCGGACGGGGCGTTGTGACTGCTGGGGGCGCGGTGGACGATCACGCGATGGCGATGTTGGAGACGATCCTCGCAACGGTCAGCGGCCTCGGCGGCGCAGGCTTGGGCGCCGCTGGCGCCTTTCTGGTACAGCGGGCGAAGGGCCGAGATGACGCTACGGCCGCGCGGACAGCAGCAGAGCAGGCAGAACAGGGCCGCACTCTGGAAACCATCGCGACGGCCAGGGTCGCCGCAAGGGGGTGGCTGACTGCTGCCCAGTACATGGCTGCGGACCTTCAGAACGGCCGTCTCGAGGAGGCCCGACGGTACGCCGACCAGTTGGAATCGGCGTATGGAGAGTTCGTCTCTGCCCTCTACCGCATACCGGCCCACCGGCTCCCCCAGTCGACCACTGCGCTGGCCGTGACCACGCCACAGTCGTGGAGCCCGGCCGAACCGTCCTCCGCCCCGCGTCCGTTTGCCGACGAACTGGCGGAGGTCTCGCAGCTCTTCCGCGAAGCCTTCCACCAGAGAACACAGCCGCAGATGCAGCAGGCCGATCTAGACGATCTCCAGGCTCAGGCCAGGTCGATCTACCAGAGGGTCACCATGTACATGGGCCAACGGACCGCAGAGCTCACGGGAACCGCCTTCGACCAGGTGAGGATGGCGGCAGAACTGAGCGACCGCACCTCCGACTCTCACCCCTTGGGCGGACTCCTCCTCCGTCTCGAAGCCGTGGAGGGAAACGGTCCCGAGTTCCTCAGCTTGCTTCTCGCCAATCTGAGCAACGTGATGGCGCCCGCCGAATTCGAACGCGTCGAAACCCAGATCCGTCGCGCCCAGGCTGAGCAGCCAGACCTCAAAAGCCATGAACTTCTTCAGATTGCCTACGACACCCTGATTGGCGACCGACAAGACACCGTTCTCACTCCCTCCGCGGCCAAGACTGAGAGCGAAGCGGCGGTGTCCGCCCGCGACGAGCAGGCAGCCGACGGACCACCCTCTGGCTGATGAGACCCGTGGAACCGCTGGCCTGGCCCTCACAACCTCCAGTCCAAGATCGGCAACATGCTCATGTAACCGCGTGGCAGGATCCCCCGCATGAGTGAGTGGGGGATCGCCCTGATCGCCGCCGGGTCGGCCATCTTGGGCAGCATCGTGACGGGCTGGTTCGCGTGGAAGGCCGGCCACCGCCAGGCCACCGCGGCGGAGGCTGCGGGGCAGGCACAGGCGGCCGCCCTGATATCGACCGTCCAGGCGACACTGAACGAGCAGCGGCGAGCTCGCACGGAGGAGCGCCGACGCCGGGCGTACGCGGAATTCCTGTCCCTGGGTGACGAGTGGCGCGAGACCAAAGCAGAGGAAGACGGCACGCGCATGCTGACTGCTTATGGGCTGGTTGAGATTGAAGGGCCAGTCGATCTCGTCGTCTCCGCGGCGAACTTCCTGTCCGCTACCAACGACTTCGCAACAAACCAGGCTGACATTTCCCTGGTTCTGGAATCCCGCGCGGTCTACGTCAGAGCCGTACGCCAGGCTCTCAACGAGGCCTGACAACCACAGGCCCACCACCAGTCGGTGACGGGCCCTGCCCTGCACGGTGGTGGTCTCCGCTCACACAGCCGAGCCCACCACCTCCACGCTCTTCACGTGAGCTACAGCGGGTCCGGCCCACAGATACCGCAGCTCCGCTTCCTGCTGCCCTTCCTGCGCAGTTCCTCCGCAGTGAACAGCGCCGGCAGCCGAGACCAGGACACGTGCCGCGGCTCCCCGCTCTCTGCGGCTTCCTTCACCTGGGCCTCGAGCGCCTCCAGGCCCTTCTCGGGGGTGGAAAGGGTGACGCAGTCCCAGCGGTGCAGCCGTGCTCCTCCTGACCCGATGGCGTAGGTCTTGCCTTCGCTCAGCTCCTTCTTCCATCGGGCGATGTCAGCGACAGCGTGCTCCCGAGCGCTGCGCACATCGGCGCAACCTCGGCAGAGACCCTTGATGTACTCGCAGGAGCACTCGCCGCAGTCCTGGCACGGGGCACAAGGATGCACGCGCTGCTCGGGAACACCCGCCAGCGCCTGATCTGAGGCCGTCTGGTCGTTGCCAGGCTGGTGGGGTGCAGCAGCGTCGGCATTCCTGTAGCTGGGGACGTCACGCCAGACATAGCCCTCTCGAACCGCCTGGCCGAGATGGTCCCGCAGGTTCAGCGCGTCGAAGGAAGACCTCCACCATCCGCTCGCAGGACCATGTCCCGGGCCCCCATCGGCATAGACCGCTGCAATCTCGAGGGCACTTGAAAACGAGTCGAACGCCTAGGGTCTGTTGCGAAAGTGGATCTTGTTCGTTGATGATCACTTGTCGTGGGACGTGGTGATCTGACGAACGGCCAGTGGGCCCGGCTTGAGCCCTTGCTGCCGATGGGCATCAAGCCGGGCCGGCCGCAGGTGTGGACGCGGCGGCAGCTGATAGACGGCATACGGTGGCGGACCCGGACCGGCGCCCCCTGGCGGGACGTGCCCGAACGTTACGGGCCGTGGGACCGGGTCTACGATCTCTTCCGCCGCTGGCAGCGGGATGGGACCTGGGCCCGGATCCTCACCCGGCTCCAGGCCGAAGCGGACGCGAAGGGCCTGATCACCTGGGACGTGAACGTCGACTCCACCGTCTGCCGGGCCCACCAGCACGCCGCCGGGGCTGCGAAAAGGGGGACCTCCAAAAGGAGCCGCCCGGCGGTGTCTTCGTCGAGCCGGCCGACCACGGCCTCGGACGCTCCCGTGGCGGCCTGACCAGCAAGATCCACCTCGCGGTCGAGCAGGGGCAGAAGCCCCTGTCGGTGGTGATCACGGCCGGGCAGCGCGGCGATTCCCCGCAGTTCGAGCCGGTCCTGGAGGCGATCCGGGTGCCCCGGGTCGGGCTCGGCAGGCCGCGCAAGCGTCCGGACCGGGTGCGGGCCGACAAGGCGTACGACTCCCGGAGCAACCGCTCCTACCTGCGCAGACGCGGAATCAAGGCAACGATTCCGGTGCCTGCGGACCGGGTGCGCAACCGGCTGAAGCGCGGCTCGCGCGGCGGCCGCCCGCCGAAGTTCAACAAGGACGACTACAAGCAGCGGCACGCGGTCGAGTGCGGGATCAACCGGCTCAAGCGCCACCGGGCCGTCGCCACCCGGTACGACAAACTCGCCGTCCGCTACGAAGCGACCGTACTGGTCGCAGCCATCAACGAATGGCTGTGACCAGCACTTTCACAACACGCCCTAGTGGAGCACTTCGCCGAGCTGGTCGAGGTCTTCGGCGCTCGGAGTGTTGCGGCTGTTGACAGCCCGGTTGACTCCGCGCAGCGCGGCCGCGCACACGATGCCAGCTGCTTGAAGCGGGAGGGGGCCTGCTTCCTCACGGTTGGGCAGGGCAAGGCGTTCAAGGAGTTCTGCTCGTTCGTCGGCAGGCAGGGAACCCAGCAGGTGTCGAGCGAGAGCAGGGATGTCGGTCATGGTCCCCTCGGGTGGTCGTGCCCTTCCCCGGGCAGCAATCAAAATCATCCTCGCATGATGGTGATGCGGTGCTCGTTGAAGTGCTGCCAGTCCAGCACCAGGTGGAAGCGCTCGTGGTCCTTGAGGTCCTCGAGAAGGGTCTGCGCTCGTTCAGCTCCGCGCTCGAACCGTGCCTCACCTTCTCGGAACAGCCGGCCCAGGGCGTGACGGGCGTCGCCCTCGCTGAGGTTGATGGACTTGGCCAGCCGGTCGACGGACGTGAAGACCTCCTCCGGTTGGTGCAGGATCTTCTCGAGGTAGTCGATCAGGGCCTGCTCGGCCGGTCCGCCTTCCCAGATCCGCCGACTGTCCGCGATCCTGGCCCGCTCTTCGTCCGACAGCGGCAGAACGGATTCCGGGCCCGGGAGGGGATTGGGCATGGTCCAGACGCCGTTCGGCTGGCTGGCGATACCGAGGGCGACCATGGTGTCGACGAGCTCGCGGATCGTGGTCGGGACGGGGATGCCAGCAGCCCGGAGTAGTCCCTCGCACCGGGCCTGATGCTCCTCGGCCTCGACGCGGAGCTGCGCCTTCTCCTCCTCGGTCTCGGCGTAGTCAAGCTCGTCCGGGTCTGTCCACAGCACTGGCGAGTCAAGAAAGTCGCTGGCCTTCCCGAAGAAGGCGCCGTACTCGCCGTCCCTGAAGATCTGCGCCAGGACTTCATCAACGGTGCCTCGAAGCTCCCGAACCGAAGCCGTGCCGAAGAGCATGGACAGCGCCATCGACTGGTGCTGCGGGAGGTAGCTGGGCCAGCCGCTGGCGAACCAGCCGTTATGCAGGGACAGGTAGCCGTCGTCGTTGCTATGAGGGGTGTCCTGGTCGACGGACATAGGGCTCCTTCTACGAGGTGTTAGTGGGCGTGAGTGCCATCTTCGCGGGCTTGGTGGCCTTGGGGGCGGGTTCCGAATGAAACCCGCCCCCAAGCGTCAGAACGGGGCCGGCCCCTGGCTGCTGAAGGCGGCGAGGTCGGGGTTCTGCCGGGCGAACTCGGCGCGGAGTCGAGCGTCCTCCTCGGCGGCCAGCCGACGTCGCTCCTCATCGGCAGCTGCCCGTTCCGCAGCCTCAGCTTCCGCGCGGGTGGCACGCTCGGCGTCCTCCTGCTTCAGTTCGGCTACGCGCCGGGCGCCGGCAGCTGCCTGCTCGGCCGCGTAGATCTCTTCGGCCTCCCACTGGGCGGCCAGAGCGGCGCCCACGGCTTCGGCTTCCTGCTGCTCGATGCAGTCGCCGCACAGCGGGCCTGTGCCAGCCGGGATCGACCGGGTGCAGTACGGGCCCGAGCAGTCCTCCATGACCGGCCGTGCAGGGACTCCTACGGCCCGCTGCGACGGCATCGCGGGCAGCGAGGTTCCCGTTCTGCTGTCCGCCGACGGTCTCCCTCTTCCGCTGCTGCGCGGCCTTCCAGTCGGCGGCCCGGACCTCGCACAGTCGGCAGGTCTCGCCCGTGTCGAGGTTGCGGCCGTCCTCGCAGCGGATGTCGGCGCAGGCGTACCGGTCACCGCGGCGCAGCGGCCGGACCATGGCGATCACGGCGCCCACAGGGTTCTCGAGCGTTCCCATGGCGGCCTTCTCGGCGAAGCCGTGGTCGGCCCACCGTGCATTGATCCGCTGGCCCATCTCCTCGACGCTGCGGCAGTCCTTGTTCATCGCGGACAGGATCGCGTCGGCGACGACGGGGAGGCGGACCTTGTCGCGGGGGATGTCGGGCTGCAGGAAGGCGAGGACCTGGTCGACGGTCTGGAGATCGCTGCGGCTGTGCCGGGCCTTGGGGGGCGTGGCGGGCTTGGTGTTGTCGGATGCGGCGGAGCCGCCTTCGACCTCGAGCGCGCTACTGCCTGAGGTTGAAGGGCTACGCCCGTCCACGGGGCTACGCCCCGCAGGGGCCTGACCAGCGGGACTCGTACCAAGAGTAGAAATCAGAGGGCCAGCTCGTCACGTGGATCCCGGGCGTGGACTCCCCGGACCGGATGGACGCCGCGGTGCACGCGCTGACTGAGCTCGCCGACCCGGCCGCCGTGTCCACGGGCAGCGGGTCATACGCCGACCAGCGGCTCGCGGGACGCCGGTGACCGGAAGCATGCAGGCGCGCGTGTGCCGGGCAGGCCCCGTCCTGCCCGGCACACGTATGTCAGCGCCCCGGCCCCGATCCGGGGCGGCGGGGATCAGTGGTGGCGGTGGTGGTGGCGGCCGCCCCAGGACTCGGTGTCGACGATGCGGCCGTGGTCGTCGCGCAGGGTCGCGGTGTCGGAGTGGTTGTCCCAGACGTAGTCGCGGCGGTCCTGGTAGAGGTCGGTGCGGGTGTCGCGGCCCTCGCCGGTGTGGATGCGGATGGTGGAGCGGCCGGCGAGGCGGACGTCGTTGAAGCGGTAGCGGTGGCCGTCCTCGTCCTTCAGGGTCCAGCCGTCCAGGTCGACCGCGTGGCGGGAGTTGTTGGTGATCTCGACCCATTCGCCGTTCAGCGACCGGTTGGAGCGGGTGTCGCGTCCGGGGCTGTCGGCCTGGACGGCGCTGATCTCCACCTTCGGGGTGCGGTAGCGGTCGTCGTCGTGGGCGGAGGCCGGCAGGGCGACGATCGAGACCATGGCGCCGGCCGCGAGGACGGTCGCGGCGATACGGCGGGCGGACGAAGAAACAGACATGGGTGATGACTCCTCAAGAACAGTGCTCCGCCAGCCGATGTCGGCTGTGGGAGCGGTGCGGGTTCCCGGTCCGGTGCTGGGCCGAGGACCCGAACTCTGCCGCCCCGCCCAGCCCGCCGGAATGCCCGCTATGCGCCGTTACCAGCTATGGACATTTCAGTGACTCTCGCCTGTATCCGGCACGCATATGCCACAGACGTGGCCCTGACATTCACTGCGCGCTACACCCACCCGTCCAGTGATCAACGACAAGCCCTTGCACCCTCCGGCGCACCATCGGCCGCACCGCCTGGCGCGCTCCGCCAGCCGCGTGACCATGCCGGGTAACAGACGTTCTGCACGTTTCTTCGTACAGGCCGCCCCTCATCGCACAGGTGGGTGGCTTCGTCGTCCAAGACGAGTGGCCATGAGGACAGATGCAGACCGTCCCTGAAGGCCCCTGCCGGAACGAGGCCCGGTCGGCCGCGGACGCCGTCAAGCTCGCCACCGTCGTCCTGGTCTGCACCGTCGTGGTGATCGGTGCCGGCTCCAGCGGCAACCAGGTCCGGCAGCGGGGCCCGGCTGGGGCGACGGCGGCCGTCGCTGGAACTCAGGTTCCAACGACGGCCAGTTAGGTCTGCTGTCGTCTGATAGGCGCCCGTCCGGCCTGGCGGAATAGTCGGGCGAGCGGGTATCTCTACAGGACATGTACAGACCGTGGGGGTAGGGAATGGCGCCATTGATTCTGTGGCGGAGGCTGGGTTCACCGCTTGTCCGGCGCTTACGCCCTCCCGCCTTCTGGTGGAGGCGCCCTCCAGTGCCCGGATCGCGCCGCTCCCGGAGACAGCGCGCGGTCGCGGAGCTGAGAGCCCAGGGCCGCTACGGCCCGGAACTGCGTGACGTCGCGCTGCCTTTCGCCGCCCTCGCCCTCGCGGTAGTGGGGTCGGTCTCCCTCCTCCTCTGGCTGTACCGGACGCTCGGCGTCGGCGGCCTGGTGCTCGGCGTCGCCCTGCTCGCGGCCGTCGCCGTGGTGGGGAGGCTCTGGCACCGAGCGTCGGTCCGCCGGCGGGGCGGCATCTACACCCCGGCGGAGCTGTCGGTGCTCGGGGAGCACGCCCTGGTCGTGGCCGTCGAGCGGATGCTGCGCCGTGACGGCTGGCACGTCATCTCCATGCCGGACGAGGGGCGGCCGCGCCTGTACGCGCGCGACCGTGGCGGGCGGCAGCTCGACGTTGCGTTCCGCCCGGCGGACGAGGCGCCGACGGGTAACGCCCCCGCAGGACCCGCTCCCCTTCGGGAGGTCGGCCGTCCGGGCGTCGACCAGCTGACCCGGGTGGTCGTAAGTCGCGGGGCGTACAGCCGCACGGATGTCCTGTGGGCCTCCCGGCAGGGTGGGGTGCACCTGGTCGACGGCCGCCAGCTGCAGCGGTGGGCTGCGGGCATCTCCCTGGAGAACCTGGGCCTGCCCACCCGTTAGGGGACATGTGAGTCATCCTGGAGGCAGCGCTTCTGGAGCGGTTCGGAGGCGAACAACGGTGGTTTAGACCCCTGCTGGTGGGTATCCTGCTGGTGCGCGAGTCGGATGCTCGCGCACCTGCAGAGGAGCTGAGGGATACGGCCCTGTGAAGCTCCGGCAACCCCCTGCCATTGCCATCAGCTGGTGATGTGATGTTGGAGGTGCCAATTCCGTCTCGCGGCGACAGCCGCTGCGAGGTGTGCCTTATGGCAACGGATGGTGCCTTCACGATGCTTCAAGACATCTTCTCGTGGATCTCGTCTCGCACGATCATTCCCCTGTGCCTGGTGTTGTGCGCCCTCGTGGGCATGGTGCCGCTGCTGATTGTCACCGTGGGCCTGCTGCCTGCCTGGATGACGTGGCCATGGATGGCTGATCACAAGCAGAGGAACACGTTGTCGCTGATCAAGGCGCTAGCGACGTGGTCGAATGGTCTACTCGCGAAGGCAGCCCAGGGTTTCACTGGCCGAAGGTCTTCAACCCAGTAAGTGGAGATAGGCCCCCTCACCCCTCACGGCCTGCGGCGTGCCCTGCCGCGCGGGGCCGGGTAACAGTCCCGGCGACTGTTACCCGGTCTGAGCTGCGGAGATTATAGAAACGGGCCCTCGTCTGAGGGCCCGTTCCTGCTGTGCGGTGGCCGGTCGCCAATTGGCGACCGCGGCGGTCAGCTGCTGTCGGCCTGGGCGCGGAGTTGGGCAATGCGCGCGCGGACCTCTGCAGCCTGTTCGGCGGCCTTGGGGTTTCCGTCTTCGGCAGCGATGCGCTCCAGCAAGCTGGCCTTGCGCTCGTAGACGGCGGCTCGTTCCGCGGGACCGGTCGTCGGCTGAAGGTGTTCGATCGCGTCGAGAACCTGCACCATCTCCTCCGCTGTCGACAGGGGGGAGAGGTGGCCGCTCACGGGGTGGGGGTCGTCGCGGTAGCCGGGCAGGTGGGCCCGTGCCCACTCGTCCAACTGGCGGCCCGTCTGCGTCGGCTGGTAGGCGGCCTCATGAATGCGCAGTGCGCGGTACCCACCGTCCGGTGCGGGATAGAACGGCTCCACCAGGGAGAGCTGCCACTCCTCCACGGCCTCCTTGTAACGCTCGTGGGCCGACTGGCGGGTGATGCCACCCAACCGTTCCCCGATCTCCTCCCAGCTCGTGCCCTTCTGCCGTTCGTGGATCACGGCCCAGCGGAGCACTCCCTGGGCGAGCTCGACCAGGGTCTGCGCCTCTTCGACCATCTCGCCTCCCCGGACGAACGCGTCATCGGTGGGGACGCCGGCGGCAGCTCGCTCGGCAAGGTCTCTCTGCTCGTGGGAGAGAACGAGTCGGCTCAGGGCCCGGCGGCTGTAGGCGTACCGGTCGGTGGAGGCGTCGTGTGCCACCTCATCACTCATAACGTCAGGCTAAGCCTGACGGATTCAAGTTGGTCAGGAAACACCTGACGTGGCATATGCCGATTCGGGAGGTGGGTCGATCGGCTCGACGGCAACCCGCTCGGCAGCTGTCTGGCTGTGGTCGCCAATTGGCGACTGCTCCTCGGCCGGACGGGTCGGGACCACGGCGCCGCGCTGAGCGGAGCGCCCACGACGGGCCCAGCCACATCGCGGCAGCAGCTGCTCCCCCTCGACCACGGCCGGCGATGCGGTCTCCTCACGCGCCCGCATCCGCGACGGCGGGAGTACGGCGCCGGCCCACCTCCGGCGGAGCCGACGGCGAACCGGTCCCCGGCCACCCCTCCCCCTCCCGTAGCCAGCCTCTTCTCCGGCACAACCGATCCGCCGCAGACGGCGGCGCTTGCGCCACGTAAACCGCCCACCATGTGACGGGTCCGGACGCGCAAGAGGCTCTCATCGGGCACCTGTCCGCTGCATCCCGCCATTTCTCCTCGATCCAGCTGACACGCCTCGCTAGCCCTCTCCACAGTTGGTCGCACCACAACCTGCGATCTAAGGGAGCCCCCTGATGAAGTGGCGACAGACGGCCGTAACGCTCGGCCTGGTGGGCGCAGTCTCGGTACCTGCGGTCGGCCTCGCCACGGCCGCGCCGGTCGAACCTTCCGCCGCCACGGCATCGGCGACATGCTGGCGCGCGTCCTTCTTCGGGTACTACTGCGGCTACGACACCAGCAACGCCTACGCGAGCCGCGGCGACTCGGGCGCGAAGGTTAAAGAGATTCAGGCACTGCTGATCTTCTGGGGCTACTCCGTGGGATCCACCGGCATTGACGGCCAGTTCGGGTCGGCCACGGAATACGCCGTGAAGCGGTTCCAGAGTTCCGAGGGGATCACCGCTGACGGCATCGTCGGCCCGACGACCTGGGCGCACCTTCGCGCCTACCCCTAACCGGCTGTGTGTTCCTCAACTCTCGAGTAGCAGAAGGGCCCGGCCAGTCGGCCGGGCCCTTCGTCTTCCCTAGAGATCGTCTTCAAAGGGGTCAGATCCAGAGCAGGATTGAGGCGATGGTGACGGCAGCCTGGTAGGACTCGCGGGTTTTGTCGTAGCGGGTGGCCAAGCCGCGCCATTGCTTCAACCGGTTGAAGCAGCGTTCGACTACGTTGCGGAGGCGGTAGATCCGCCGGTCGAAAGCGGGTGGCCGGCCGCCGTGCGAGCCCCGGTTGAGGCGCCCGAGGGCCTGGTCGACGCGTTCGGGGATCGTGTGGGTGATGCCGCGTCGTCGCAGGTAGCGGCGGATCTTCCGGGAGCTGTAGCCCTTGTCGGCGATGACGTGGTCGGGCCGGGTGCGCGGACGGCCCGGCCCGTTGCGGGGAACGCGGATCGACTCCAGGACGGCTTCGAACCGGGTGCAGTCGTTCGCGTTGCCGCCCGAGAGGACGAAGCCGAGCGGGCGCCCTCGCCCGTCGCAGGCCAGGTGGAGCTTGGTGCTCAGTCCGCCACGGGATCGGCCGAGGGCGTGATCACCCGCTTCGTCCCCGTCTCGTGCCCCCTTTTGCCGCCGGTGGCGTGCTGGTGGGCCCGCACGATCGTGGAGTCGACCGAGACCAGCCAGTCGAGGTCCCCGGCCGTGTCCTTCTCCGCCTGGACCTGCCGCAGTACCCGGGAGAACGTGCCGTCCAGGGCCCACCTGCGGAACCGGGTGTACAGGGTCTGCCAGGAGCCGTACCGCTCGGGCACGTCCCGCCAGGCCGAGCCGGTCCGTAGCTTCCACACGATCCCGTTCAGCACCAACCGGTCGTCCGCGCGGGGCCGGCCCGCGGTCCCCGAACTCGGCAGGAACCGTGACAGCACAGCCCACTCGGCATCCGAGAGCTCATGACGACGCACCATGGCCGACATGATCTCTCATCACTTGATCAGCTTTGAAGACACCCCCTAGGGCCAGGGTAGTCGTTGTTGGTTGGAGGGCGTTCTCGTAGGCGATCGGAGACCGTTGACCGAGGCGGGAGTGCTGGCATTCTGCCAATCGGGGTGCATGCGTCGCCCGGTCGGTGCTGCGACCGAGACAGCAAAGCCATCGGCGGCTGCAATGGCAGGGGGCCGGGGCGCACACGATGGGACGGCCCGGACATCGAGCGAAGGATGGGCACATGTCTACGAGCAGCGCTGAGGACATCTCGCGTCGCGTGGGTGAGGCGTTCGGTTTCGATCAGGGGATGGTCTTCGAGGACCTCCAGTTGACGAGACTGCACTACCACCTCCTCCGGCTGACCACAGCTGGCCTAAGCGAGGGGGACGTGGCGGAGCTCCGTGAGCTCGCCCGGCTGGCCTTCGAGAACAGCAACGTCGATGCGCAGTGCGACAGGATCCGCGATCGTGATGGTGCCTCTGCCGTCGCCGTCACGATCGCAAGCATCGTCCGGGGGGGCGGCATCGGCGATACACCGCGCGGCCAGGTGATGCTCGGGGCCGTACTCGGCGCCTACGCCTCGATGCTCGACACCTTGGATCGGGACCGGAGCACGATGGCCGTCCTGGGTGCCATCGGCGGTGGCCTCGCCGCCTCGGCGATGCCCGTCATCCAGGAGCGGATCGACGTCGTGGGACTGGCCGAGTACCTCAGCAAGGCCGAGTGACGGTGCGGCGCCTGTCAGCAGGTTCGAATTCGTGAACAGGACCGCTCTGCCCTAAGGGCTTGCAGAGGATCAACATGCTGGTTTGATCTTCCTCGGGGTCAAGGCCCGGGATCTCAAGGTAAGCCGTTGACCTGCCGGTTCCCCGCGCCCGCCAGCCTCAGGCACCAAGGAACGCTGCGACACCACGGAAGTTGTGCCAGAACCCGTTCTCAGGTTCTGGCTCAACTTCTGTGAAGTCGGGCAGATCCTCAGCGTTCGAGGTCAGCGAGCCCGAAGAACCGGCAGGTCGACGGCTTGCTCTGACGTGAGGGACGGGCCCGGCCGACGCGGCTTCACAGAAGTTGAGCCAGAGCCCGTTCTCAGGTTCTGGCTCAACTTCTGTGAAGTCGGGCAGATCCTCAGCGTTCGAGGTCAGCAAGCCCGAAGAACCGGCAGGTCGACGGCTTGCTCTGACGTGAGGGACGGGCCCGGCCGACGCGGCTTCACAGAAGTTGAGCCAGAGCCCGTTCTCAGGTTCTGGCTCAACTTCTGTGAAGTCGGGCAGATCCTCAGCGTTCGAGGTCAGCAAGCCCGAAGAACCGGCAGGTCGACGGCTTGCTCTGACGTGAGGGACTGGCCCGGCCGACGCGGCTTCACAGAAGTTGAGCCAGAGCCCGTTCTCATCGACAAAGCCACACGCCCGGCCCAATGCCCCAGCAGCCAGACATGAACCCATTTGGTTGGAGTCGGGTGCGAAGGAGTGACTCACTGGGCCAGCCGTCTTCCCTTAGCGAGTGTTTCGATGCTGCGGTGACGACCTCCGAGGCGATCTGAAGCGGCCTCCGACGAAAGGGTGGTGGCGGATTGATCGGAGAACGGATCGCGGGCTATCAGGTGGAGCGCGAAATCGGCCGTGGGGCCAGGTCCCTCGTCTACCTCGCGAAGGATCTGCGGCTGGACCGGGTGGTCGCTCTGAAGCTGCTCGCCCCGGAGCTGGCCCGCGACGACACCTTCCGCAGGCGCTTCGCGCACGAGTCGCGGGTCGCCGCCTCGATCGACCACCCGCATATCGTGCCGGTCTTCGAAGCGGGCGAGACCGACGGTGTCTTGTACATCGCCATGCAGTATGTCCCCGGCCTCGACCTGCGGACGCTGCTAGACCGGGACGGCCCGCTGCCGGTACCGACCGTCCTGCGCATCGCCGCCCAGGTGGCCTCGGCGCTCGACGCGGCCCATGCGCACGGCCTGGTGCACCGGGACGTCAAGCCCAGCAACATCCTGGTCGCTGCGGGCACCGACAGCGATCACACCGAGCGCGCCTACGTCACCGGCTTCGGGATGTCGAACAAGTCACTGTCCCTTACGGGCTTCACGACGGTGGGCCAGTTCGTCGGCACGCTCGACTACATGGCACCGGAGCAGATCTCCGGCCGTCTCGTAGACGGCCGGAGCGATCAGTACAGCCTGGCCTGCGTCGTCTACGAAGCCCTTGCCGGAAGGCCGCCGTTCCAGCGCGATGACGACATGACGCTGCCGTGGGCACACCTGTACGAGCCGCCACCTGCTCTCTCCCCGGCACGTCCCGAGATCGAGCCTGATGCCGATGCGGTGATGGCCAAGGCGCTAGCCAAGTCTCCTGAGGATCGCTATGCCTCGGGCCAGGAGTTCGTGACCGAGTTGCGGTCTTCCGCGAGCCCTGGCTACGGGGCACCGGCGCAGTGGCGGCCATCGGCGGAATCCAGGCCGGCCCCGCCCTCGCCTGATGCGGGAACACCGCCCGGGCCACCTTTCGGCGACGATGACGACGAGTGGTGACGCGTGGGTGACATCGCCAGGAGCGCTCTCGGCGGCGCGTGGACAGTGCTGGTGGGATGGCTCTTGCCGACCGCGTTGAACGTGAGCCTCTTCCTGGTGGCTGTCTGGCCAAGTCTGCGGCGCACCTCGGGGTCCGCGAGGCTGTGGTCAGAGGGCGTCACGCATCTGTCTGCCGGAGTGCTGGGCGTTTCGGTGCTCCTCGGGCTGGCGCTCTGCGCCCTGCAGAACCCTCTCTACCGCGTGCTGGAGGGTTACGCCCTCTGGCCTAACGCGCTCTACACGTACGGGTGCGCTCGCCGGCGGCAGGCGAAGCAGGATCTGCAGGACCGCCTCGCGCTGATCAGGCTGGAGCGCCAGGAGCGGGAGGACCGGCTGGCACAGGATGGCGCCGCCCGGTTGACGGCCTTGCGGGCCAATCCGCGGATCGCTCGGTCCGCCCGCAAGGACCGGCGGCGTACGGCTGTGCAACGTGCGCTGCTTCGCGAACGACTCGCTCGCTACCCCGTCGACGACGCGCAGTTGGCACCCACGAAGCTGGGCAATGCCATCCGGCGCTTCGAGGAGTACGGCTACGACCGGTTCCGCCTCGACACCCAGGTGATGTGGAACGAACTGACCGGGAACGCGCCGGAGCAGGTCCGCCGACAGGTCGACCTCGCCCGCGCGAATGTCGACTTCTTCGTGGCCCTGCTCTACGGTCACTGCGCCGTCGCCCTCTGCGCGGCAGCGGCCCTGGCCACGGCCGACCCCGATGTCCCGCTGCTGCTCGCGGCCATTGCCGTGCCGAGCGTCCTGATTCCGGTGTGGTACCACGCGGCCGTGTCGGCAACCGACGAATGGTCCGCGGCCGTAAGAGCACTCGTGAACACAGGCCGTAAACCGCTTGCCGGATCACTCGGTCTCCTCCTACCGGGCGAGCTGGCCGGCGAACGCGAGATGTGGACACTGGTCTCCAAGATGTCGCGGTTGCCGCATCACGAACGTGCCGCAAGCCTGGATGCCTTCCGAGAAAAGACGCCCGAAAGCTCGCCGACGCTGGTTGGGGACAGCGGCGCCAGCCAGAACGCGACGTAGCCTGGACCACCACGACACTCAGACTCCTGGCTGTGCTGGGGACGGCAGGAGCGGCGCGCGACCGTCGCTCACGGTGCACGCTTTCACAGAGTGTGAGCCAGAACCGGAACTTGACCAGAACCACCTGGAGCCGCCCGTCGATCAGGCGGCCACCCCCTTATGTCGTCCCGTCCCAGGTCAGGCCTCGTATGGATGGAGAGATCCATCGAGCAGGTGTGGGGCACCCCAGAACAGGGGGTGGGGATTTTCAAGGTTCTGTCCGCAGTTCCGTGAACGATCTCTCAGAGGCCGTCAGGCGGATCGATAGGATCGCGGCATGATGGGAGATCCCGTGGTCGCGCTGCCAGAGGCTGAGTACCGACGTGTATGGGATCGCTTCTACAAGCATTTCAGCTTCCAGCCAAGTATGAGTCCGCTCAAGTGGCCGGCCATCGAGGAGCCCGTCGCGTCGGTGACCTGGAGCCTCGCTGCGCTTGACAGCGATCCGGATGACGAGCGTCTGGATCGCTTGGTCGCCGTCGTCGAGCAAGGACTGTCCTCCTGCGCTGGCCCGTCAGGCACTCTGTTCGCCCTCGACTGGCAGCACACGTCGTACCGCTTCGCACCGCAAGAGGTGGGCGGTCCTGGGCAGCTGGCTTGGCCGTTGAGCCCGTATCCCGACGGCGACTACTTCATCTTCCTTGCGGAGGACTTCCGCTTCGGCAGCTTCGGACACCCCTGGGAAGAGTCTCTCTGCCTGTTCGGTGAGGAACTTCTCAACGTCGCGGCCACGGAGGTCGACAAGGTTCTTGGCCCGCCGATCCGCAGGTCAGGCAAGGTGGTGGGCCCGGCCTGAGCCTGGACCGGGCTCAGGGTCTCGCGAGAATGCGTGCCCGCAGCAGAGCGAATGTCGCGCGTCCGTACATGCTCCTCTTCAGCAGTTTCACGCGGCAGACGTGACCTTCGACGACGCCTGAGCTGTAGGGCAGGGTCAGGCCGGCCGTCACCGCGTCGAAGTCCTGCCGCAGAAAGCTGCCGAACGATCGGAGGGGCCCGATCGTGGATTGCTCGGCCTCTCGGATCCACAGACCGAGCATCGTCCCGCGGCGGTGCCGCACCAGATCGGTGAAGGCACGCGCGAGATTGCATGCCGCGGTGATGTCGGGGCATGCGATTCGGACCTCGTCAAGGCGAGCGACCTCGCTGGTTGACAGACTTTCTCTGGGGCGCATGATCCACGCCGTGATCGAGCGAGGGCTGGGAATCTGGGCCGGCGCTGCGGCAGCCACTCCGTTACGGAGAGACAGAACGTAGCGAGACAGGGTTGAGTACCCTCCCTGGAACCCCTGCGCACAAATCTGGTCGTACAGCTCCTTCGCGCTGGTCACCCCCGATGCGAACTGGGCCTGAAGGAAAGGCTTGTATCGATCCAGGGGGACATTGCGTCGGTCGCGGGCGGACGCGATCAGAACGTCGAGCTCGGTGTCGCGATAGCGCCGGGCGGTCTTGCGGTCCAGGCCGACCCTGCGGGCCACCTCGCTCAGCGGGTAGCCGCTGTCGAGCATGCGGTTGATGAGTTCGTGTCGCTGCTGAACGCGTTGCACGATCAACGTGGGAGGCAGTGCCTCCAGCAGGGGCATGCTAGGTAGCGGGGAAGGTGCCTGCTCGGCGTATTTCCGCAGGCAGGACCGGTGCTGCTGGCAGGTCTTCTCGACCGCTTGCGACAGATTCCGCAGCAAGTGCCAGCGGTCCGCAACCTCCACTGCGTGCGGAGCCGCTTCCTTGATCGCTCGCGTGTAAGCACTGGCTCTGTCCCGGCAGACGATCTCCACTCCAGGATGGGCGACGAGCCAGGACACGAGCGTCTCAGACGTGCGATCGGGAAGAACATCGACGGGACAACGCTTTTCCACGTCGACGAGGATCGTGCCGTAAGCACGTCCCCGCCTGAAGGCGAACTCGTCCACGCCCAGAATGCGCGGTGCCCGTTGTGCGACGGGTGGAGCATGAAGGAGTTGCAGCAGCCGCATTCTCCCCGCTGGCACACCCATCTTCCGGCACAACCTGGATCCGGGGCGCCCTCCGAGATCGGTCGCGATGGCATGCAACAGCTGCCGCAACCCCGTGCTGGCCTGGCGGTATCGCTCACTGATCCCGGCGATCTGCTCCACGAACGTACGCCGCACACATCCGGTGTTGTCACAGAAGAACCGGCGAACCGTCAGCAGAATGACCGTCGACCGACCGGCCGGCAACAGGGCGATCAGAAATCCTCCGCTCGTACCGGCTGTGGACACGCTTCGACGAAACGCCGCAGGCGGAGCACGAGTGGAGCGGTGTCCGACTGAACGCTCGAACTACGACGAGGCAGTCGTCGGCCGTGAAGCCTTCCACTGCAACGCCGTCGATGCCTGGGTACAGCAGCTCTTCGATCGATCGCTCAGTAGCCCCCACCACCAAGAGCTGCCCTGAAGGAACGATCCTCCATCCAAGGCAGCCGAACCCCGTTCACGGAACTGCGGACAGAACCATTTTCAAGGAGCCCTATCAGTGTCCGGCGACGCTGGGGAAGCTCCTGCTCTCCGCAGGCGTTGGACGCGCGTTGAGAGGTCCGGGGCAACGTTGGTGAGGCGTTGCCCCGGGGGCTCTTTGTGGTAGTCGGCGGAGCCGCCAGCGCCCGAGGTCTTTGGGGTCTTCATACCAGGGACGTGAGTTTGTCTCTCAAGGAGGTGGGCGTCTTGCGCCAGGCGGTGCACGTCGTGGGTGGTGGCACCCAGGTCGAGCGAGGCGATGTCGTCGTGTACCACTTCTTCGTGCAGGGCGTGGCCGCGTGCGACGAGATCGGCGGCCGCTCGGAGCTTACGCTGGCCTCGATGGCGCGGCGATGCTCATCGGGCGAACGTCCCGCTTCTGCAGGGAGGGTGGCCGTCTGGTCAGGACCGCTCTGATCGAAGCGGCCTACGAGGAACCCGAGGTGGCCGACGTCGTGTACTTCGGCGAGCAGGCCGTGCAGGTGCAGTACGCGATGGACCCCGAGCACTTCCGGCTGGAGCGGGTGGCCCAGGCCGCCCACCGCCGCATCCAGAAGCTCGCTGGCGGGCGCTGTGCCTGCGGTGCGGCGCTCCAGATCGGCGCGGCCATCGCCCCGAGTCACTAGCATCGCTACGTAATCAATCTGCTACTTTCCGTGCATGACTTTCGAACCGACACGCCGCCACGTGCTCCGGGTCACGCTTGGCGGCCTCGTTGCGTCATGCGTCGCAGGTCTCGGGCAACCCGCGGCCGCGGCATCCAGCCGCAAGAAGAGCCGCCCGGAGTACCAGGCCCACTATCGCCAGCTGTTCAAGGCTTGCGGCAAGGACCTGGACAAGAAGATGGCCGTGGGGCAGCAGCTGCTCGACAACTACGGCCGCGACGCGCACATCTATCACGTACCGGACCGCGCTGCCGTAGCGCGCATGCACGCCGCTCTCGTGCGCCAACACCGCGCCCGCCGGGCCGGCTCAGGAAGTGGCGTATGACGGCGCCGCTTCGACCGCTCCATCACTCGCGCAAAGTCGACTACAAGCGGTCACAAAATGTGTACAGCAGTGACTGGATGTCGCCGGGACAGGACGCCGGCGCCCACCACATGACGTCAAACCGGGAGTGCCCGTGGCCTACGTAGTAACTGAACCCTGCATCAGGTGCCGGTACACCGACTGCGTGGCAGTCTGCCCGGTCGACGCCTTCCGCTTGGGCGCGAACATGCTCGTCATCCACCCGGAGGAGTGCATCGACTGCGGAGCGTGCGAGCCTGAATGCCCGAACAGCGCCATCTATGAAGAGACCGAAGTGCCCGAGAAGTGGGCCAAATACACCGAGCTCAACGCCACCTACGCCGAGAAGTGGCCCGGCATCAGCGAACAGCGCGCAGCACTCCCGGACGCCGATAAATGGAAAGAGGTCGAGGACAAGGGCGATCTTTTCGACCCGAACCCTGGCTCCTGACGAACGCGCGAAAAACTCAGGAGCCAGAGCACGACGCCGATGGTGGGCTCGTTGTTGCCAGGGCTCGGTCGCAAGCGAAGTCGGCCTCCTCGACCTTCCTCCACTCGATCGCCGGACACCCTCCTCATCGGCCGACGTGAGCTGTACCGGCAGGGCAAAGACCAGCTCGTCCGGCACACAGCCCTGGAGCGTGGCCACGGCATCGGCCGTGACCGGCTCCGTGAGGCGGCGTGCGGCGTAGGCGGCGGATTCTGTCTGTATCTCCCGGACCCCATGGCGGAACCGCCGGGTCTGCCCGCTGTCTCGCCCCGCCCAGGTCAGCTCCGGCTACACGGGCCGGTGTTCGTGGCAGAGCTGACCGGTCGAGCGCGGTGTCTCGCCGGGCATGCCGGTGGCACACCGCGCTCGGACGGCTTGTTCAGCACGGGTGACCGCAGGCAGATCGGGTACCGAAGCGCATTCTCACGCTGCCTGCGTCTGCTGGCGACATGCAAACGCACGCGGAGCCGCTCTCGCTCGCAGGGCGCGTGCAACGAGGTGCCTGGTCACCGGTCCATGTACTCGTAGTGCCGCAGGCGGGAGCCGGCGGCCTGCTCGGTCATGCCGAGGACTTCGGCCACGTGAGCGAGAGGGAGCTGTTCGCTCCTGGTCACCATCCTGGCGGCGAGGGGGCCGAAGAAGGCAACGGCTGCCTCCAGCTCGCCGGCCGCTTTCACCACGGCGAGCGGATGGTCGTCGACGAGCTCGTCCAGACGCTCGTGCAACTGCCGCAGCAAGACCACCAGGTCCTCGGGCAGCGGCACCGCGCGTGCGGCGACCTCGTCCAGATGGGCCTCCCAGTCCCGCTCGGGACCGGAGATGTCGTAGGCGTCGGGATCGTGGGAGTCGACCTGCTGCCAGTCGATCGGGAAGGTGCGCTCGCCGCGCCAGCCACAGGCGCACCTGCCCCGCAGCGCCATCGCCGTCGGCCTGCGGAACGTTCCGTCGTACGCCCACCAGTCCGTCGACTCGTGGAAGTGACCCCCGCTGCCCAGGTCGAAGTAGACCGGGCCCGGCTCAGTGCCGTCGGCCAGCACCACCCCGACCTCACCCTCGTGCGACTCGAACCCGTCACGCTTCCAGGTCATCCCGGTTCGCCTCCTCACCGGCGCAGGGCGTCCCGAGCGGCCGCCCGCATCCACGGTGGAGCACCGGAGAGTTGCCGCGCAGCCGAGTCGGCATATTCCAACGGCAATCGGTTGCGCGGATCGCGCCATGCGCCTCCCCGGCGCGCCTGGACGCCGGCGCTCGTTACGCCGTCGGGTCGAGCGGGACGATGCCGGTGGCTGCGTACAGGTCGGGCACCAGCGACAGGACGGTGACGGGCTCGCCCTCGCGGGCCGCGTTCCAGGCGATGGCCGCCGCGTGGGCGACCGACCACTCCGCGCCGGGCCAGGCCATGGCGTCGACGGCGTGTCCCGCCGTGAACGCGACGCTCTCGGAGAAACGGAGTCCGACGGCGTGCTTGCCGGCTCCGGGGGCCTGGCGCTCGGCGGCGAGCGCGGCCAGGGAGGGGACGAGGATGCGGCCGGTGCCGCGGGAGGCCTCGATGTACAGCCCGGTGAAGAAAGGGTCCGCCCGGTAGAGCGCGGTCAGGGCGGAGTGATCGAGCACCGCGGTCAGGTTCACGCGGCCCGGCCCTGATGGGCACGGATCTTCGCCCAGGCGTCCTGGCCGGCCTGCTTCACCTGCTCGGTGAACTCGACGCCGAGCTCCGCCGCGGCCTCGGCGGCGCGCTGCTCACGTTCGGCGGCGGTGAGCTCCTTCGACGCGAGCTCTTCGATCAGGTCGGTGATCGTCGTACCGCGCTCTTCCGCCAGCAGCCGCAGCCGGTCACGGACGGCCTCGCTGGTCTTGATGCTCGTCGGCTTGCTCATACCGCGATTCTACCGCCGGTAGAACCCGGCCTTCCACCTCACGCAGCGAGCCCTTACGTTTCCGTGTTCGGACTTACCGCTGAGCCATTAGAACGGCGGTTCGGTGGAGTGGGTGCCGGCCCAAGGATCGTCTGCCGGTGCGGGCCGCGGGCGTTGCTGGAGGACTTGCACCGCTTCCTCGATGCGGCCGAGGTCGATGAGGCGCTCGGCCCGGAGCGAGGTGTTGCAGGCCGGGTGCCGTTCAAGAGCAGCGAGGGCCTCCTCGGCGCGGCCAGCCGTGGCGAGCAGGTCGGACAGAGACCAGGCCGCGTACCAGGTGTCTGCTTCGGGGTGCGTCCGGGCCTGCTCGACCGCTTCGTTGAGCAGGCCGAGGCCGGCCATGAGATGGAGCCGGATCCGGAAGAAGTCCCAGTCCTCCTTGCCGCCGCGGCGCGCCTTGAGCGCGTCGAGGTAGGCCAGGCCGTCGCGGGCCCGGCCGTGGTCGGCGTACAGGGTGCACAGTGTGTGGATGATCCAGTCCTCCGCGCCGCCGGGCCCATCGGTGAGGGTGCGCATCACCCCGATCGCCTCGTCGCCCCGCCCATGCCGGACCAAGAGTTCGGACAGCGGGACGGCGACGTGCCACATGCCGTCGGACTCTTCAGCGAACGTCCGGTAGGCGGTGATCGCTCCTTCCACGTCGCCGCGTTCCTCCAGGACCTCGGCCAGGCGCTGCACGGCGTGCCCATGGAAATCGGAGGCCGCGTACGCGCGCAGTTCCTCGATCCGGTCGTGCCTGGCCAGCAGGTCGGCCAGCGCGTCGCGGCCGTTGACCGACGTGCTGTCCCGACGGCGCAGCAGGTCGATCGCCTCCTCGATCCGGCCCTGTCGTTCCCGGACGGCGGCGAGCAGGGAGAAGGCGTTGAACGGTTCGAGGCGGAGCCTGCCGCAGTCGGGATCGTCGCAGGCCGGGACCGCCGCCGCAATGCGGGCCTCCAGCAGCGCCGCGGCCTCCTCGTCCAGGCCCGCGACTTCGGCGACGTCCACCAGGCCCTCGGCCAGGAACCAGTCATCGATTCCGGGCCGCAGCAGCGCGAACGCATCGGCGCTCTGGCCGTAACGGGACAGCAGGCGAGCGAAGAATTCCTGGACCAGCCGGTCCCCGGCCTCCGCGTACGGGCGGCACAGCGCGATCGCCTCGTCGGCCCGGCCCCAAGCCTCCAGCAGCTCGGCCTGAGCCCGGGCCGCCCGCCACCAGCCCGTCGCTATGTACGGGGCGAGCACCTCCAACGCCTGCGCGTACTGCTGCCGATCGCCCAGCAACCGCGCCCACCCCAGCGCACAGAACCACTCCCCGCGCCCGGCCTGCACCTCCACCTCCCGCTCATGGCCCAGCTCGAGAAGCCGGGCTACCAGTGATGAGGGAATGCAGCCCGTCAGCGTCCGGGCTCGATAGTCAAGATCAGCAGCGTTCATGGGCCCGCACCTTAGACCTCACCTCTGACACGGCTCCCGAGCCGGCGAGCGATCAAAGATCGAACGAAACTGTCGCTTTCCGCAACGGCTCCCCAAGATCTGTGCCAGAACCCACAACTCACCTACACAGCTACCCCAGGGCGTGCTGGTCCCCGGGTACCTGGTCGAGCTCAGCTCCGATGCCCTCTGGTGCCACCTGTGGTTCGAGCACTCCGTCGCCATCGCGCGCCTGCACGCGCTGTGGCTGGCCTGGCAGGAGCTCACTGATCCGGCGACCTGCGGCTACACCGGCCCCTCGGTCTGGCACCGCGACCACCTCGACCCCTGCATGCGCGAGCTCCGGCCCTCTGGAGGCCCGTTCGCGGGCTGCACCAAGGGCGAGCACTAGGAGCTGTACGAAGTTCGGATCTTCATGAGGCTCGATGGTGTACGGGCTGGGGCTGGTAGAACTCGCATGTGGCGCGTTTTGATGTGACGGATGCCGAGTGGGCTTTGATCGAGGAGTGCCTGCCGGTGACGGCGACCGGTCCGCTGCCCCGGCGGGTGCGAGACCAGTTCAACGGGGTGTTGTGGCGGTTTCGCACCGGCTGCGGCTGGCGTGATGTGCCGGAGCGTTACGGGGCTTGGTCGACGGTGTACTCGCGGTTCAACACCTGGGCGAAGGCCGGGGTGTTCCAGGCGCTGATGGATGCCTTGGTCGCGGAGGCCGCGACCCGTGGGCAGGTTGGTCTGGAACTGGTCAGTGTGGATTCCACGGTGGTACGTGCCCATCACGAATCGGCCGGACTGGCGATCGCCGGGGAGACCCTGGACGCCCTTGAACAGGCCCTGACCGAGGAAAAGGGGGTTCCGCTGCCGGAGCAGGGACCGGTCTTGCGGGTGAGGCACCGCAGGCCAGAGCCGGCGCGGGCCCCGCAGAGGAGGCGGACCGGGACCGTGCCGCGGCGCGTCGGCGTCGCCGGGCACGGGCGAAGGCGGCCGAACTCGGCCGGTCCAGAGGCGGACTGAGCAGCAAGATCCACGCCGCGGTCGACACGGCGGGACTGCCGCTGGTGTTCGTTCTGACCCCCGGGCAGGGCGCGGACAGCCCGCAGTTCCAGACGGTGCTCGGCCGGATCCGGGTCCCGGGCCCACTGGGCCGGCCGCGCACCCGGCCTGCGGCGGTGGCCGCGGACAAGGCGTACTCGTCCAAGGCCAACCGCGTCTACCTGCGCAGGCGCGGAATCACCGCCGTCATCCCGGAGAAGTCCGACCAGGCCGCCAACCGGCGGAAGAGGGGCTCGGCCGGCGGCCGCCCCGTCGCCTTCGACCCGCACCGGTACCGGCAGCGCAACACCGTGGAACGCTGTTTCCAGAAGCTCAAGGCCTGGCGCGGAATCGCCACCCGCTACGACAAGTCCCCCGAGAGCTACGCGGCAGGGCTTCACCTCCGAGGATCGATCATGTGGCTGAAGCACATCACTGCAGCCACATGATCCGAACTTCAAACAGCTCCTAGGTCGACCACCGCATGCCCGGCATCGTGCCCAGCGCGTGGAACCGCACAGCGGACTGACAGCCGGCAGCGGATCCTCCACCGCTGCCCAGAGGAAGTCCGCCCCCACGCATCTGAAGCCGGGTTCGGGGAGGCGGCGCTTAGGCGGACACGTCTCGGAGCCGCTGGCACCGCAGAGTGGTCCTGGCGTCGATTCAGCCGGTGGGTCGGGCTTGCGGGAGAGCGTGGAGCATTACCAGGAAGTTCGGCGAGTCAGGGAACGGCTGCCGACGGCCGACCGGCCGGTAGCCCCACGCCTCATACAGCGCCTGCACCTTGGGGCGGCCGGGATCGACGAGGAGCACGGCCAGGGCCTCGGGCCGGCCTTGCAGGAGCGCGGCGTGCAGCTGCTCCGCCGCACCGGTCTTGCGCCACCGCGGGCGGACCATCAGTTCCGAGAGGCTGAACGTCGAGTCGTCGCCCGGCACCTTGTGAAGGTGCTCGCGCCACCACTCGCGGCCGGTCCGGGCCGGGGCGCCGTAGGCGAAGCCGACCGGCTCGCCGCCGTCGTAGCCGATGACGCACGAGAAGCCGGGGCTGCTGCCCCAGTAGTCGATAAACCAGGGAAAGCGCTGGGCGAACTCGTCCATCTGGTCGGCGTAGGCGTCTGCGTGCACGTCGAGCAGGGTCTGCCGGATACCCGGCAGGTCCTCGTGCCTGAAGTGACGGAGTTCGATGACGGTCATGCGCTGCTCCATTCGGTCCGGTACCGGTCCGTCCATTCGTTGGAGACGGGGGTGGGGGCTTGGGCGATCAGGCCACGCTGGAAGTCGCCCAGGAGCCTCCGCATGCGCCCGGGCAGTGGTGTGCCCGCCATGATGGTGAAGACGGTGCCGCCGGTCGCGCATGCCTGCTCGGCGTCGCCCTGGTGCAGTTGCGCGAGGGCGAGCCGGGCTGTGGTGTAGGCCCGGTTACGGCGGTATGTCTCCGGCAGCGCCGCCAGCGCCCGGTGGGAGGCGGCCTCCGCCTCTGCCGGGTCGCCCACTACATCCCGCACGATCGCGGTCAGGGAGTGCAGTTCGGCCGGTCCGTAGAACGCGATCCAGGCGGAACGGGGCTGCGTGGGGTCTGCCTTGGCCAGGGCTTCCTCCGCGCGGCCCAGACAGCTCAGGGCCGACCGGGGATCGCGGCCGTGGGCGAGGCCGACGGCGACCCGGGCGTGGGCAAGGGAGGCGTGCAGCGGTGAGCGGCGCGCGATGGCTGTCGCCAGGGCGGCCTGAGCGGATGCCACCGCTTCGGGGTAGTCACCGCGCTGCCGGGCGAGCATCGACCTCAGGTTCCACACCTGCATGAGCATCTCGGAGTCCTGCGCCAGGCCCGCGAGCGTGAGTGCCCGGTCCAGGTAACGGTCGGCGCCGTCGAGCCGTCCTGCGTCGATCAGCGACCACGTTGCCGCCGCGGTGAAGGCGGCGGCCAGCGAGAACAGCCGCTCGCGGGTGCGCGAGGTGGCGGCCTTGGCCTGGAGCCGGGCGGCCTCGCGCGCGCCGGCGAGCGCGGCCTGCTCCAAGGTGTCGTGACCGCCCCGGTGGTCATCCAGTGCCCTCAGGGAGTCGAGCTGACCGCGCAGCCGCAGGACGTCCGCAGTGCCCACGGAGGGAGCGGGGCCCGCCATGACAAAGGATGCCGAGGCCCCGACGGTCGTGTTCAGGAAGGATCGGCGGAGCATGGGGTCCTCCGGGGGAGTGCGGGTCTTACGGCGCCGGTCGACGAACCCTAAGTCCTGCACCGACCGCCCGCTGATCGCCTCCAGAGCGAGGCGGACCGCGATCCGGGGCCAGGTCGTCTCGCCCGATCGCCACTTGCGCACCGTCACATCCGAAAGCGTCCCTAGCTTCCCGGTACTCTGCCCGATCGCCGTATTCAGCTCGGCGGCTAGCTCCGGGGCCTTCCAGCCCTCACCGTCCATCCACGCGATGAACGCCGCGTTGCGCTCCATGCACCCCACGGTAGTCCCGCCGCACTCCACCGCGAGAGTCAACGGATCGTCAAGTCGCTACGGTCGGCGCGAGCGGAATGAACGAACTCGATATGCCCAAACCCGCACTGCCGGAAGTTACCTGAGAGAGGACCAGGAACGCACTGCGGAAGAGAGCCCGGAATGTTCCCCATCAACCCACCCAAGGCGCTACGGGCCACTGTGGTCGCCCTGTACGCCGCCGATCCCGGCCCCGACACCGTCCGAGGGATGCTCGCGGCCGCCGGCGCCGTCGCCGAGCGCAACGGCTGGACGGTCGCGGACGACGCCAGGATCTCCGACGACTGCCTCTTGACCCGGGAACCGCAGTCCAGGCCGGGCTGGGACCGCATCCGCACACTCGTCGCGCAGAGCCGGATTCACGGCATCGTCGTTCCGGACTGCGGTCACATCGGCTTCCAGTGGAACCAGTGGGAGGCCGAGCACCGGTTCCTGTGCCGCCACGGCGTCTTCCTGACACCCGTCGACTCGATGCTCGACACCGTCCTGGCAGGAGAGCACAGATGATGAGGTACGGCAGCGTCGTCCACGACCCCACCGGCCAGTGGGACACCGACATCCCGCTCGACCGCGAGCGCCACGAGCAGCTCCTTGCCACAGTTCTGGACTGGGGACGCGACGGCTGCGCCGTCCCGCCCCGGGCCGACATCGACCAGGCCGTCCTCCAGCTCTCCGGCTACGCCCACCTCCTGGTCCGCGAGACCCACAAGATGCTCGCCCGCCTGCCCCGGGATCCTGACGTGCGCTCCCGTGCCGCGATCGCCCGCCTCCAGAGCGAGATCACCCTCGGGGAGGCCGCCCGCCGCCTGAGGGCCCCGGCTATCCGGGCCGCCGGCGGTCTGGGCCAGGCCCGCTCCCGCGCCCGTCTCGTCCAGGCTCTTCACTCCACGTACGACCGCGTCGCCGCAGCCCTGCCCGAGCTCGCCACCGGGCCCTAGAGCTGCTGCGTGCCGCCCTCGCCCGCAGGAGGCGGTCCGCGGCACGGGGGCCGCCCGCCGGGGATGGGCCCCACCCCACTGACTCCCGCCCCGTGTGGTGCGGGCATGCGGCCGTCGTCCGGCCGCGAGCAAAAGCCGCAGCGTGCGGCACTCCAACGTGATCCCGAGGAGGCATGGTGTTCTTCCCGCACTGCGTGATCGAGCAGCTCACCGACGGCCAGGTGGAGACCTGGAACCGCCACTTCGCGATGAGTGAGGCGCACGAGCGTCCCCGGGCGATCGAGGAGGGCATCTGGCGGCGGACCCAGGACCCGGCGAACGCCGAGCAGTCCGGCTGGAGTGAGGACGAGAACGGCCGCCGCCGCGTCGTGCACTACCGCTACCAGTACGGCCTGGACTACACCTTCCCGGTGCCGCGCCTGGTCCTGAAGGACCTGTACCTCTACCACTCCGTGCTCGCCCCGGCCGCCGAGATCGAGGCGTACCTGATGCGGATCGACGAGTGGCTGGGGCAGGGCCGCTGGCGGAAGAAGGACAACGGCATCTGGGCGAAGGGCGATCTGCGGGTCACCGTCACCGAGTACGACGAGCACCCGCAGGACGAGCGCGCCGACCGCGACACCCCGACGGGGTTCCGCAGCGTCGACGTGTGCTTCATCACCGACGAGTTCGAGGTGCCGCGGACCGTCCGACAGCTCCCGTGGAACGTCCTTGCCGGAGGGATGCGGGTCAAGGAACAGCGCGGCGAACCGGCGATCGCCGAGGACCTGTCCGGGCTGCTGGACTGCATGCCGTTCATGGTCGAAATCGGCTGCGGCTCGTCCATCGAGGCCGGGGTGCCCCCGCTGCACTTCCTCCACGAGGTGTACCGGGTCACGGAGCGGAAGGACAACGCCCTCACGCAGGCGCACAGGTTCACGATGCGGCCGCAGGACGACACGCTCATCGAGGAGATGCTGACCGACCCGACCGGCAAGGCCGATCAGCTCACCGCCATGTTCAAGATCGCCTTCGAGGCCCAGCCGACGAAGGCGCACCACATCCTGAAGGAGCTGTACGACGCCGGGCACCTCGTCGGTCCCGTCATCCAGCACAACTTCGACCTGCTCGCCGCGCGCGCCGGCCTGCCGGAGTGCTTCGTGCGCCGCTACGACCAGAAGATCCCGCCCGTACCGTTCGACCCCCGGGCCAAGGCCCTCTTCGTCCTCGGCCTGCACGCCGACCGCCGCGCAGTCCAGGCCCGCGCCCGCGCCGCCGGCATGAAGGTGTTCTTCGTCGACCCCGAGGGGCTGATGGAGAACGGCGAGTTCAAGTCCTACCCGATCGAGGGCGCCCGCGAGGGCGACGTCGTCGTGCGCACGGGCGCGATCGAGGCGCTGACGCGCCTGAAGGAGCTGGTCGACAGCCACGACCAGCAGGCGGCCGTGATCGCGGGCTGACCAGCGCTACCCGGGGGCTGCGCACGGACGCCTGGCGCCGTGGCCCGTGCGCGGCCCCCCCCACTCACTGCACACCCCCAGAAAGGGACCTTCCTGTGGATCAGTACCTGGCCCGCCGTGAACGGCTGCTGACGTCCTCCAGGCCTCTGCCGGACTTCGAGGTCACCGGGATTGACGGGGCGTGGCTTCTTCGCGCCGACGGCAGCCGGATCTTCGACGGATCGAGCGGACTGCTCTGCGTGAACGTCGGCCAGTCCAGCCTCAAGGTCTTCGCCCGTATCGAGGAGCAGTACTTCCGCTACTCCTTCGGCGGCGCAGCTGTCGTCCAGCCCCGCATCCAGATGGAGCTGATGGACCGCCTGTGCCACGCGGTCGGCCGGCCGCAGGACTCCGTCGCTCTCACCACGTGCGGGACGCTCGGCGTCGAGGTCGCCGTGGGCCTCGCGCGAAACATCACCCGGGCCCGAGACGGCAAGCACCGCGGCGACATCCTGACGTCCACCTTGAGCTATCACGGCAACTCCGCGCTCACCCTCGCGCTCGCCGGCAACCACGCCCGACGGCCCCGTGCGGAGGACGCCCTGGGCCTCGGCCCCTCCTACCCCGCGCCGTACCCGCCGACGCACGACCACGCAGGACGCAGCTGCGACGCCGCGTGCGCCGACGAGATCGCAAAGGCGATCGACAACAGGGGAACGCAGAACGTGGCCGCCGTCCTGATCGAGCCCGTCAACGGCACCACCGGCGGCGCCTACGTGCCGCCCGACGGATACCTGCGGCGCGTATCGGAGATCTGCCGCGAACGGAACGTCCTCGTCATCCACGACGAAGTCCTCACCGGACTGTGGCGCACCGGCACACCCTTGGCCAGTCACCACTGGGACGGCTGCGAACCCGACATCGTCATCCTGTCCAAGGGCCTGGGCGCCGGGTACACGAGTGTGGGGGCCGTGCTCGTAGCCCCCGAGATCGCCCCGCTGCTCACACACAAGGACGCCGACCCCCTGCCCGCGATGGGCACCATGGCCGCTCACCCGCTCATGGCGGCCGCCTGCCTGGGCGTCCTGGACGAGCTGGAGTCCATGGACCACAGCGCCTTCACCGCCCGCGCACAACGCCTCGGCACGGCCATGAAGAACCTGACCGGTCACGGTCCCGTCCGGGACGTACGAGGGCTGGGCTTCCTGTACGGCATCGAGGTCACCCCGGGCCTGCTCTGGCCCGTCCTGAAGGCAGCCGAGGAACGGGGAGTGTTCCTCTATCCGTTCACCGGCGCCGGCCACCCGAAGAGTGAAGGGTTCGTTGTTGCGCCCCCGCTGACCGCGACGGACGAAGACGTCGAGGCCCTGATCGCGGCGATCTCCGGCGCGGTGACCCACGTCAACGTGAACACCTGAGCGAAATCGGTCCAACTCGGACCATCCCCCCGCACCGCTAGCGTCAGGGGCACCCCGTGAGCCCCTGACCCGACAAGGCAAGGACCTGCAATGCGTGTCTCCGTAATCGGCTGTGGTCACCTCGGCATCCCGCACGCGGCGGCGATGGCCGAGCTCGGCCACGACGTCATCGGTGTGGACGTCGACCAGGCCAAGGTCGACCGGCTCAACGCCGGCGAATGCCCCATCTACGAGGCCGGTCTCCCCGAGCTGCTCGCCCGCCACACCCAGAGCGGACGCCTGCGGTTCACCACCGACATCCGCGAGGCGGCCACCTTCGCCGAACTGCACTTCATCGGCGTGGGCACTCCCATTGACGCCGACGGCCGCTCCTACGACACCGGACAGGTCTACGGCGCCATCCGCCAGCTCGCCCCCCACCTCGACCAGGCGTGCACCATCGTCGGCAAGAGCACCGTCACCGTCGGCACCACCGCCAAGGTCGCCGCCCTCGCCCAGCGCCTGGCCCCCGCCGGTCAGGCCGTGGAAGTGGTGTGGAACCCGGAGTTCCTCCGCGAAGGCCACGCCGTCCAGGACACCCTGCGCCCGGACCGCATCATCGCCGGTCTCACCACCGCCGAGGCCGAGAAGGCCATCCGAGCCGTCTACGCCCCCATCATCGACACCGGCGTCCCCATCTTCGTCACCAGCTACCCGACCGCTGAACTCGCCAAGGGCGCCGCGAACACGGCCCTCGGCCTCCAGATCAGCTACATCAACGGCATCGCCGACATGTGTCAGGCCGCCGGCGCCGACGTCGACCAGATCGTGGAAATCCTCGGCATCGACCCGCGCATCGGCATCATGAGGCCCGGCCTCGGCTACGGCGGTGGCTGCCTCCCCAAGGACGTCCGCGCCTTCACCGCCTCCGCCCGCCAGCTCGGCGCCGATCAGGCCGCCACCCTCCTGCGCGCTGCCGAGAAGATCAACGAGTCCCGCACCGACATCGCCATGAACCTCATCACCCGCGCCCTGGGACAGCGCCCCGTCGAGGGCTACCGGATCACCGTGTGGGGCGCCGCGTTCAAGCCGGGCACCAACGACGTCCGGGAGAGCCCGGCCCTCGCGCTCGCCCACGCTCTCCAGCAAGCAGGCGGCACCGTCACCGTGCACGACCCCCAGGCCGTGGCCACGGCCATGATCCGCAACCCCGAGTTCGACTACACCGACGACCTGCCCGCATCGCTCGACGGCGCCGACCTCGTCATCCTGGCCACTGAGTGGCCGGAGTACCAGCAGGCCGACCCCCAGGCCCTGGCGGGCCTGCCCGCGAGCATGCTGATGGTCGACTGCCGCACCACTCTCAACCCGGAGCCCTGGCGCGCGGCCGGCTGGACCGTGCACCAGCTCGGACGACCCGAAAAGTAGCACCGACCGAGAGGTCACAAACTCAACCGACGCCCCCGAAACCGGAGGTCTCGCACCATGAACAGGGACGACGTCCTTCTGCGCCGCGCCTGCGACGCCGACGCAGGCGCCGCGGCCGATGTGTGGCTGCGATCCTTCGCCGCGGCGCTGCCGACCGTACGCTGCGCACACGATGAACCCGCGGTACGGGACTGGTTCGCACGCGTCCTGGTGCCGCGGTACGAGACCTGGGTAGCGGTCACCGCAAACGAGGTGGTGGGACTCCTGGTACTCAAGGACGCCGAGCTGAAGCAGCTCTACCTCGACCCCGCATGGCGCGGGCGAGGCCTCGGCGACCGGTTCATGGAACTGGCCAAGCAGCGACAGCCCGCCGGACTGACACTGTGGACGTTCCAGGTCAACGAAGCAGCACAGCGGTTCTACGAACGGCATGGTTTCATCGCGGTGGAGCGGACGGACGGACTGCGCAACGACGAGCGCGAACCGGACGTCCGCTACATCTGGCAGCCCCAGATGTAGTCGCCGAGACGGCATGCTGACGCCGAAGGCGGTCGCCCCGAAACCCCGGGTGACCGCCTTCGCGTAGGGCCGCGGTCTACGGTGTCGCAATGACGGTTCTCATTGTCGGCGGCAGCGGCTTCCTCGGGGCCGAACTCATTCGGCAGGCAAGAACGGCCGGACACACCACGGTCGCGACCTACGCGACCAAGCCCAGCACTGCTGACCCAACCGCCTGGTACCCCCTGGATCTCCGGGACGGCAAGAGCCTCGACACCGTCATGGCCGAGGTGGAACCACGACTCGTCCTCAACGTGTCCAGCGGCCTAGCTGACTGGGCGGTCACCGCCGAGGGCCCGATCCGGCTCGCGATAGTGGCGGCGAAGCACGGAACCCGCATGATCCATGTGTCGAGCGACGCGGTGTTCTCCGGCGCCCGCGTCAACTACGACGAGTCCTGCCTCCCCGACCCCGTCACCCCGTACGGGGCGGCGAAGGCAGCGGCAGAGACCGGGGTCCTCGCAGTACACCCGAAAGCGGCTGTCGCCCGCACATCGCTGATCATCGGCCACGGGCGATCCAAGCACGAAAACATCGTCCACGAACTCGCCGCCGGCACCCGCGACGGCGTCCTGTTCACCGACGACATCCGCTGCCCCGTACACGTCACCGACCTCGCCGCCGCCCTCCTCGAACTCGCGGCATCCGACACGGCCGGCATCCACCACCTCGCAGGGGCAGACGCCGTCAGCCGCCACGAACTCGGCACCCTCATCGCTCAGCGAGACGGTCTCGACGCCTCCCGACTGCCAACCGGCCTACGCGCCAAGAGCGCCCTCCCTGGCCCTCTCGACGTGCGCCTCGACTCCAGGGCGACCCAACGCATCCTGTGGACCACACTGCGCGGCGCCCGGCAGTTCTGCCAAGCGACGGACTCGCACGGTTCTCGTTGAAATGATGCGGCCGTTGGCGGGCCGTTCTGGTTGGGTATCCAGCGGTTACGAGGCCCTTGATGCCGATCTCGTGAACAAAGCCAACCGGGTCTTCGACTGGACCCGGGTCGAGGTCCGGTCATGGCACCGCGAGGACCGCCAGCACTGGGTGATCGGGCCCGCCTCCGGCCGTACCTCCGCGCGGACGAGGGAGTTGAGCACAGCATGGACCACGACACCACCGAGCCGGTCACCGGCACCTACCCGGACGAGCCCCGCCTCGCCGTGCTCACCACCGCCGAAGCACACAAGACGATCGAGTTGCTCCAGCTCCTGGAGCAACTCGACCCCGCCGGGCGCGGCCCGGCGGCCGGGCAGCTCGCCGCCGACCTCGCCCGCCGCCTGCCCACCCCGTAGCCGGAGCCGTACCGGCGCGGCGTGCATCGGGGCGCCGGTGGGTTCAGCTGGGCTTGAGGGAGAGACCCTCGCGGGAGAGGACGACCTCGCCGGTCACGGCCCCGGGGACGGTGGCGGTCAGGCGGCGGGGTACCGAAGAGGATCTGGGCGAACGACCGGGGCCTTCGGGGCCGTCCGCGGCGAGGCCAGGTCACGGCGGTGACGGGGCGGGTGCTCGACAGGCCCTCGACCGGCTCGCCGCCACCCAGGCGCCGCCGGAGAGGGACCTCGACGAGCACCAAGACCACGACGAGCCCGACCCGTCCCCGGTTATGGCCGCCCTTAGAGAGCTCGAGTTCTTCCTTGACGCCTGGGCGTTCATCCGCCGTCACTACTGACCGGCGAGGTCGCCCTTGCGCCGGGTCAGCCAGTGCGGCGAACGCACCCGGAGACGAACTCGACGACGCCGTGCAAGCAGATCACGGCGAACCCGGCAGTGGACGCCATCCCGTCAGGGACGTACCCCAGGCCGAGGGAGGCCGCCAGGACCCCGGACAGGGCCCGCAGGGCGTCGAGCGGACGCGGGGGTCGCCACGCCACCGGGACGGGGCGCCACCGCGACGCCTCGTCGGCCGGCCCGGTGGGGACCGGGGTCTGCGGCTTGATGACGGTCGCGGTGTCGGTGACGCCCTGGAAGGGCTGCTCTGCCACGGGGACAGGAGTGTTCGTGTCGGTCGGCATCGCCGGGTCCTCTCTCTGCTGCGCCGCCGGGCCGTTCCCGGGGGTCGCAACACCCAGAATTGAGAGGGAAGTCCGCAACATCAACCAGCGTTTTCGCAGGTCAGAGGCCATGAGTTGGTTGCGATGCGTGTAGTGGAGGGGGGTGCGCTTGCGCGCCCCCCTCGATTGTACGGAGCGCAGTCAACTCAACCCGTAGAACGACTATCAGAAATACGTAGAGGAAGCCATCACCACCCCGGCAACGCCCCGCACTCCTCGGCGGCCTGGACGTCGGCGGCGGTCATCAGCGGCGGTAGCGAGAACGTCGGTCGTGACAGGTACGCACGGATACGCCTCTGGAAGTGCGCAGCCTCCACCTCGTCATTCTGCTGCGGCTCTACATGCTTCGGGCGGGTATCAACGTTCTCGACGCCGCGGCGGCTCATGTCATCAGTCATGCGCGGAGCGTAGTAGCCGGACCGGTCGGCCGCCGCCGGTCACTGCCGTCATCGTTTAACGACAGGACGGACGGCAGAGATGTCGGTCTTCACCGACTGGTGCTTCCGGTAAAACCGGCCAACAGAAACGCAAGGACTCAACCTACTCGGCGCGCTCAGCGCGGCCCCGCCCTTGTGGGCAAGGAAGGGCGGAGCCGACGGAATGGCCCACGAGGTGGAGCGGTGCGCTCGGCTACCTGTCCAGTTTGGATGTGCTCCTGGAGATCTCTACTTCGAACCAGACCACCTTGCCGCCTAGCAGCATGGTCGCCCCCCACCGCCGGGCCAGCCGGTTCACCAGGAACAGGCCGCGCCCTCCCTCGTCCGTGTCGCGCGCCCGCCGCTGCCGGGGCATCTGCGGGGAGTCGTCAGCGACCTCGCAGCGCAGCACGTTGGTGCGGTGTAGCCGCAGGGTCACCGGCCGTTCCGCGTACCGCACGGCGTTCGTCACGACCTCGCTGACCAGCAGCTCGACCGAGTCCGTCAGCTCCTCCAGGTCCCAGCGGGCGAGCGCCCGCCGGGCGAGCCGCCGGGCCCGCCCCGGGGCCGCGTCCTCCGGCTCCAGGAGCCAGTACGCCAGGTCGCTCGGCGTGACCCCCTCGAAGCGGGCCGCGAGCAGCGCGATGTCGTCGTCCCGGTCGCCCGGGCCCAGCATGTCGAGGACGTCGTCGCACAGCGCCTCCAGAGGCGGCGATTGGTTAGGATCGGTCAGATGTGCGATTGCGGCGAGCCTGTCCCGCAGCTGCTCGATCCCGGTCCACACGTCCCGCAGCCGGGACTCGACGAGGCCGTCGGTGTAGAGCAGCAGCGTGGCGCCGGCCGGGGCGTCCAGCTCGACCGCCTCGAAGTCCACCCCGCCGACCCCGATCGGGGCGCCGGGCGGCACCCGCAGCACCTCGGCGCGGCCGCCCAGGTGGAGCAGTATCGGCGGCGGATGACCCGCGTTGGCCACGGTGATCCGGTGCGAGACCGGGTCGTACACCGCGTACATGCAGGTCGCCATGCGGTCCTCGCCGAGCCGCTGCGCCTGCTCGTCCAGACGGTGCAGGACCTCCTGCGGGGGCAGGTCGAGACCGGCCAGGGTCTGCGCGGTCGTGCGCAGCTGGCCCATGATCGCCGCCGAGGTCATGGAGTGGCCCATGACGTCGCCGACGACGAGGGCGACCCTGCTGCCGGGCAGCGGGATCGCGTCGTACCAGTCGCCGCCGACCCGGGCCGTCTCGGCCGCCGGCAGATAGCGCGAGGCCAGCTTGACGCCGGTCGGCTGCGGCAGCGAGTCCGGCAGCATCGTCCGCTGGAGCTCGTCCGCGATGTACGCCTCGCGGCCGTACAGCACGGCCTTGTCGATGCCCAGCGCCGTGTGCGTGGCCAACTGCGCGGCTACCTGCAAGGCGTCAAGCTCGAAGGAAGCAGTCTCCGGCCGACGGACGAACACGATGGCACCGATGACCCTTCGCCGCCCCCGCACGGGTGCGAGGACCGCGCGCAGCCCGCCGGGCAGCGGGTGCTCGGGGCCGAGCAGTTCGGTCAGCGCGGCCTTGGCGGCCGCGGAGTCGCCGAAGACCGGCCGCACCCCGCGCAGCACCTCGGCCAGTGCCCCGCCGGACCGCACCTCGCAGAGTTCGGCCGCGGAGGTCGGATCCGGATCGGGCACGAGGACGTGCTCTTCCCCTGGCACTTCAGAAAGCTGCATACGGTCGGTACGACATAGCCGCAGCACGAAGGGCGCCACCGGCCGCTCGTCACCCACCGGAAGCGGGTCGCGGAGGTAGACCAGGATCTCGTCGGAGAAGGTCGGCACGGTGGCCCGGCACAGGCCGAGGACGATCTCGTCCAGGTCGATGCCGCGGGCGATGCGCCGGGTCGCCGCCCCGATGAATTGCACGGTGTCCGAGCTCGATCCGGCAGGCAAGGCCGCAAGAGGAGCTCTCTTTCCGCTGGCAGCCGAGTTGTCAGAGGTTGTTCCAAACAACCCCTCAGAACCGTTCAGGCCGGACGAGCGTGGGTCCCCTTGAACGGTCGCACCAGGAACGATCCGGCCTTCGGCCGCCCCGGTGCCAGCCGCGAACCAGCCGACGTCCTCAGCCGCCACCTGAACTGCTTCGTGCTCGCGATCAAGCACATCACGGGCCTTCTGAAGCGCGACGTCGACCTGATCGAGGGCGTCATCATCCGCATGCGCAGTTCGTGGACTCGGCAGCATCACAGCCGGTCCAACCGCCTCGTCGTCAGCATCCAGATCAGGGCGTAGCCCTCGCAGCTCCGCCTCCAGCTGGCTGATCTGGCGCGCTGCTAGGTCCGCCACCTGCTGTGCTTTGTCACGCTCCGCCTCGGCTCGTGCAAGCTGCAGTCGAAGATCTTCCGTCTGCTGCTGAGCCCGGTCCAATCGGGTCTCAGCTTTCTCCACTTCCGCAGGCCCAGCGCTGTTGGACGCTTTGATCGCATCAAGCTGCCGGGTCAGCTGAGCAACTTGTGCTTGCGTTTGACCGAGCAGAGCGAACAAGACGGTCGCAACCTGAAGAGCCTGCAGCCGGGCTTGCTCACTGACCTCGAACGCCTGACGCACACGATTAAGCTCTTCCAACGCAGCGATCGTGCGTTGCTGCGCCTCGACAAGATCGTAAGCGGAGCTGGCAGAAGCTGGCGTGGGGGAAGAACCCGCGGCAGTCCATAACGGACGAACTTGCTCCAGCCGATGAACTGCCTGCTCCGCCGTGTCCGCCGGGAAGCACACATCAGCGACAGCCTCAGCCACCTCCCAGCTCAGGCCCACACCATTGAGCTGTTCACGCAGCCGCCAGAGCGGTGGAATCGCACCACTGCCAAAGTGCTCAGGCGTAAGAAGACGGTGCAGCTTGCCCACCGTCACGTTGGACTCATCAAGCCAGCCACGCAGGACATGAACGAGGTCGTTGATCTCCTTGCATGCCCCACGAGCCTCCGCCCACGGCCGCCCAGGCCGCCTCGCTGCCCCCACGTCGCTCCTCCCCAAGGTTGTTCATCGAACAACCCCACGTTGTCCTGCGAACAACATCCAACCGGTTCATAAGCAAGCCTGGGGGGTGGATCGTCAATTCACGACGGTGCGCAGCGCACTACATCCCACGTGAACCTGGAGGAGAAACCGTGAACGCCACCCACGCCGCAATGGTGATCATGACGATCGGCCTGGCGGTGGTCTTCTCACTGATGGTGGCCGGAGCCGCGTTCGCCGTAGGCCGCTGGGGAGGGAACCCGGTCCCCGACTGCGTCGCCGTAGCAAGCAAGGCGTTCGCGGCAACCCTGACAGTTCTCAGCGCCGTGCTCGCAGTAGCCCTCACCGTCATCAGGTAGCCGTCCTGGCCCTCGCAGCCCTCGCCCTGCGAGACAGCTCCCGCGTCGAGGCGGTCTGCCGCTCCACCGCCTCTCCGATAGCCGGGTCCACGCCGGACGACGGCGCGGCCTGGCGGTGCGCCTCGATCGTGCGGCGATAGCCAGCCGACGGAGCGGGGCATGGTGCGGGCGGAGGCGAGGTCGGATCGGCGGCCGCCGTAGCGGGACCAGCCTTTCCGGGGGTGGACGGCAGAACATGCACTGCCCTCAGTCGGCAGGCGGTGTTCACCATTCAGGTAGGCCATGGCGTAGCTGTGCTCGTCGCGATAACGGGCAAGGCAGACACTGCTCACGCCCTCTCCGCGCCTACCCCCTCGCCGAAGTCGGCCGTAAGGAATCGCGCTTGCCACTGGAGTGTGACTCACCGCGGAAGCACTGGACGTATCAGTAGAGCGACCCGGCGTTCTCTGGGAAACACAGATACTCTGCGAGTGTCGAGTTGTGCCGACCGGCACAACTCGGTCGTGTAGGTAAGGGCCCAACCCGGCGGCAACCGGGTCAGGCCCTCTGTGCAGTACCGAGCCCGGCCGTCTACTTCTCGGCCGGGCTTACTGCCCGTACCGTCGTCCGCGCTCAGTCCGTGCGACTACCGCACCATCTGCACCACCAAGGCGATGATCGCCACAAGCACCCCCACGGCCGAGAGGGCCACCTGCCACCTGTCAGGGGCGTGCCATCCGCCGCCGGGCTTGCTCATGTCTCGACGCACCACCAGCACCTCCAGTTCTCTTCAGTTCCCTGACTATCAGGGAGGACCGCCGGCAATGTCATCGGCGGCGCTAGGGAGAAGAGCACTGGGAGGCAAGATCGTCGTCCGTTCATGGCTGTGCTCTCTGGACGCGCCAGATGCTCCATCCGGCTCAGGGAGGACAGCCTTGACAGAGAGACAGCAGTCCAACGGCGCTATGTACGCAAATCCTGCGGGGCTGCCGTGCCGGCCGCCTCGTAGAGGTTGCGTACCTGCCGGGCAAGGTCGGGGTGATCAAGAGCGATGACCGGATCCGAGGCATGGGCGATGAGCCCGAACATCTCGTGCACGAGTTTGTTGAACCGTGCAGGCGCGAGAACGTCGCCGGCCGTGAGGAGAGGCGGCGCCGCGTTGTCATGTGTAGCTCTGAGGTGGGCCTCGTAGGCGCCCACTGCCTCTCGCAGGCGACCCGGCCAGGGAAGGGAGGCAGGGGCCGGCCGAGCCTCACCGCGGAAGGTCGCATCGTTCGCGGCGCGCTGGCGGGCGGTGTGGGCTTCGTGCGACCGGTCAGCCCGTTCCTGGAGATCGGGGACGGCGCTGAGCTGGGCGGCGAGACGGATGATGGGCTCCTGGTGCTTGATCGCCCAGCTGTACTCCGCGGTGCGGTGCCGGCGGGTGCGGGCGAACTCGACGCGTTCAGCCTGGGTGAGGTTGTCGTGCGCGTAGTCGTCGAAGTCCTCACGAAGCTGGAGGTAGCGGCGCTCGGCCGCCTGCCGGCTCTTCAGTTCCAGAGCGGTGGCGATGCGGGACCAGGTGACCCGCCTTGCTCTGGCTGCCTGGATGAGGCGCCGCTCGTCGAGGAGCAGCTTGTTCCTGAGCTGGCGTACGACGAGCAGGCCGTCGAGGACTTCAGTCTCGTCGATGGCCGGGTCGAGGCGGCGGGCCCGGTCGATGAGCTGGTCGTACTCGGTCGAGATGCTGGAGAGCCCGTGGTCGCGGACCGGATGCCAGCTGGCGGTTTCCCTCTCTGCTCCCTTGGCTTTCTTTTTTGGGTCGAGCGGCTGAAGGAATCGCTCCCATGCAGACATCCGGGCGGGGTTTTCGCCGTAACGTAATGATGTCGTCTTCCGGACGACGTCATTTGTCGTCCTGCGGACGACACTTTCTCCGGCCATGCTTCCTTATCTCTCTGGTCAAATATCGGAATGATTGATTCAGCCCCCGGCGGCTGCAAGGAACCCCGCTTCAAGTCTCCGAGATGCCGAGGTCATGTGCAGTGACCTGCGGAGACCCCTGTGCTACATGGATGGCGGACTCGAGCGGGCGAGATGAAGCCGTCTTCCGAGCCCCGGGTAACTACGACGCTCCACCTCGATGAATATCCGGAATCACTTCTTCCTCTACAGCCATTCAAATCGACAGCCCGGGCCCATCTAACGCCATCCTCAGGGGCGTTCTGAGCGATATAGGGGACGGGACTGCAATTCGCCACCCTTCGCCAGGTCTTCCCCTCAACACGCCTGACGGAAAAGAGCCCTTAGTATGTAATGCCCTAATAGTCCCCTCCTCCCCTTAGATGCCAGAAGGTCATTTAGTCCCATCCGCCGAGACACGGGACTCCGATAGCGCGGGACATCTCCCCCTGTAAGAGGCCCTAACACAATGAGGTAGTCACCAGCAGGCCACGCACTGGGAGAGGTCTTCCGACAGGAAGATCGTGAAACGTCTCTGCGATCCAGTGACGGTCGCCATGTAGACCCGAGCTGTTCCTGCGGCTTGAAGTCTTGTGACGGCTTCGGCGAGTCCGGGCCGAGGTGGGACGCCCTTGTCGAGCATGACTTCGTGCCGCCAGGACCAGATGTCCCAGAGCTGTTCTGCGGAAGCCGTTTGGTTCAGGAAGACCTCGAAGTCCGCGCCTGCCTCCAGCTCGGCCAGGGTTGCCCGTGCAGAGATGCTGCCGTCCTGGGACAGTGCGGATTGCAGGGCGTCTCGGTTCATGCGATCAGTTTGCCGGGCCGGTCAAGGACAGCACCTGGCGGTGGGTGATCAGGCAACAGGCGAGCTTGAGGAAGGCTTCGTGGATGTCGGCTCGGCGTTCCCAGCGGACACGAAGTCGTTTGAAGCCGTGGAGCCAGGCGAAGGTGCGCTCGACCACCCATCGGTAGGCGCCCAGGCCGCTGCCATGGGCTGTGCCGCGCCGGGCAATGACGGGGATGATCCGCCGGGCCCGGACCTGGTCGCGGTAGATGTCGTGGTCGTAGCCGCGGTCGGCGAAGACCGACTGCGGCTTGCGGCGAGGCCGGCCGGGCCTGCCTCGGACTGGCGGGACGGCATCGAGCAGGGGCATGAGCTGGGTGACATCGTTGCGGTTGCCGCCGGTGAGGATGACCGCGAGCGGGGTGCCGTGTCCGTCGGTGATCAGACATCCGATGCGGTTAAGGAGTCAAGCCGCAGTCGCGAGGGAAGGTTCGGGTCGGGTGGGGAACGCAGCGGTTTCGTCGTAGTGGACGCGTTTGGTGAGGCAGTGGTGAAGGCAGCCGATCATGCGGTTGAAGAGGTTGCGTAGGGCCGATATGTGGCGGTCGTCGTCAGCGCGGCGGCGGTCGTAGTGCGCTCTTGCGCCTGGTGAGGCGGTCAGGGACGCGAAGGCCCAGAGGTAGCCGGCAGCAGCGAGGCGCTGATTCTTGATGCGGCGGGCCTTGACGGACAGGCTCTTGCCGGACGCCCGGGTGACCGGTGCGGCTCCGGCGTATGCCTTGAGGCCCTTGGCATCGGCGAAGCGGGACCGGTCGTCGCCGATCTCGGCGAGCACCCGGGCGCCGGTGAGTGAGCCGAGCCCTGGGAAGCTGGTGATGATCTCGGCGTCCGGGTGTGCTTCAAAAGCCTCCACCGCTGCTTCGGCGAGTTCATCTGCGCTGATGCAGGCAGTGTCCAGCTTTCGCAGCAATGTCAGGGCCTGACGGCCCATCGCATCCTCGACCAGCGGGAGTTGGCGCATCTGCGGAACGCGGAGTGCCGCATGCAGACGTGTCACCTCGTCCTCGATGCCACGCTGGCGCCCGGCTCGCTTCAGTACGGACCGCAGTTGGGTCCTGGTCAACCGGGCGGCCCGGGCCGGGGTGGGTGCGGCCGCCAGGAGTACTCGGGCGACGGGTGAGTTCAGTCCGCCGAGGATCGGCTGAACGGCGTCGAGGTAGCCGGGGAAGTACTCGTGCAGGTGGGATCGGAGCTTGTTGCCGGCCTGCGTGCGGTCCCAGACCGCGTCCTGTTGTGCACGGGCGAGGATGGCGACGGCCTGGGCCAGTTCGCTGTCGGCGGGCATCGTCCGGTGTGCCGCGGCATCGGTGCGGAGGATGTTGGCGAGGACCATCGCGTCGAGGTGGTCGGACTTCTTGCGCACAGCGGTGTGGCGTTCTCGGTATCGGGACGCTGCCATCGGGTTGATCGCGTAGACCGGCCGGTCACTGGCTCGCAGGCAGGCCACCAGGAGTCCCCGGGAGGTCTCGATGGCCACCGGTATGCGGGTGTCGGGACCGTCACCGTGATCGGCCAGGAGGTCGAGCAGTTGTTGGAGGCCAGTGGCATCGTCGCTGATCCTGGCCCGGGCCACCAGCTTGCCGTCGTTATCGACGAGGGCAATGTCATGGTGGTCGCTGGCCCAGTCGATTCCGCAGAACACCCTCATGGGCTTGTCTCACGTCCTTCCTGTCCGTGGCCACATGTTGTTGCTGGTCACAGCCGTGCAGGGGCACGCGACTCCCTAATGGAAGGGCTCTGGTGGCCCGTCATCCGATCAGCCGTTCGTGACCCCAGCTGCCCGCGGGGGCCTCGGTCTTGGCAGGGGCTCGACGGCTCCCCGGTGAGCTGAGAGGTGTTCCCCGCGAGGGGCTCGGACCACGGACACCAACGAATCGATCACCCGATCAGTAACGTCGCTGCCAGGGGCACGGGACCAGCGAGCCCGTCTGATCAAAGGGCTCCGGACCCAGTGGTGCTTCAGGCTTCACCGGCCCCGTGACTCACCATTAGGTGGTGCTTGGAGCCGGCCCGTCCCCGGTCGACTGGCGACGGGCCGGTCTGAAGCCCCCTTTTAACGCTCTGACGTGGCTGGAGTCGACAACCATCCGCGACCAGTCCAGGCGGGCCGCTGCGTTCAGCTCGGCCAGCAGCACCTCATGCAGCTGCTGCCAGACCCCGGCCTCGTTCCAGTCCCGTAGCCGGCGCCAGCACGTCATACCGGACCCGAAGCCGAGCTCCTGGGGCAGGTGCTCCCACTGGGCACCGGTATGCAGCACGAACAGGATCCCGCACAGCACCTGCCGGTCCGGGACCGGCTTGCGGCCCGGGTATCTGAACCGTCTCTCCCGCTTCGGCAGGAGCGGCTCGATCCGCTCCCACAGGTCATCCGACACGATCCACGGTGAAGCCCCCATGGCCGGACAACGCCGATCCCGACGACCGGACACGGCCACCAGGACCGATCCACCTCATTGTGTTAGGGCCTCTAAGACGTGGCGGCCGGCCTTGACCAAGAGAGTGCCGACCCACTGACGGCCCCTCACCCCACCTGGCCGGTCCGCAATGAGCGTGTCCGCGCCTCTTCGGTGCCGCAGGAGCTGACCGAGATGCGGATCGCCGTTGTCCCGAGGCGGTCGCCCCATCTCCGGTTGTCCAACGAGAGCGGGCTGCTGATGTGCCTGTTGTCCGCCGCAGGCTGGCCGATCATCGCCCTGACGCCGCATCCCTCCACGTGGCAGGGTCGGCTGTGATCACGAACAGTTGGTATATGGGGGCTTCCGTGGATGCGCGGATGTGGAACGGTCTGGTCGGTGTGGCGAAGGAGACGTACACCCCCTCGCTGGACAAGGGGGGCGAGCCGCGTCCGCTGATGATGCCGCTGATGCGCGGCGAGCTGGTCGGGCTGATGTGGGCCCGCCCGCTCAGCCCCGGGCAGGACATGCTTGCCGGAATCGCCGCGGCGGCCGGTGCGGACAAGGTGGTCCTTGCCTGGGAGACCCACGATGTCACCACCGCCTGCGAGCTTCCGGTCGTCGGTCCGGTCCCACGCCTCAACTTGGCGCTCGCCACCCGGAACGGGTACGTCCTGCACCAATTTCCCTATAACGAGCAGCTTCTGTCCCGCAACCCCGAAGGCTGGACGTCGGTCACCCTCGGCCGGAGACCGACCTTCGCGCCCCGGCCCGGCGGCGAGCCGGTGCCGCCGATCCAGGCTGCGGTGAACTTCTCCTTCGCCCCATCGAGCTGGACCGCTCCGACCCGTTCGGCGTCACCGTGGCGCTGATGGGAGAAGACGGCCGCCGCATCGGCCTGACCGAAGCGTTCGCCCCCTGAGCCTGCGCAGACGAGAGGACCGAAACCGTGGCCCGCAGCCTTGACGATGATGCACCCCGCCGCATCAGTGATGCCGACGAACACCTGAGTGCCGAGCAACGGCAGGCCGAAGCCGATGAACACTCCTCGCTGCGCAAGCTGCGGCACGACGTGAGGCAGACGGAGCGGGACCTGGTGCGGCGCAGGAGGAGAATCCGCACGGTGGCCCTGGCCCTGGCCGTAGCTGGCGGTGCGGTTCTGACGGGCCTGTTGTGGACGGTGCTGACCTGGGGCTCGCCCTCCCGGTTTCTCCGGGTGGACATCACCTGCGGAGTGCTGGCGCTGGTCTCCGGCGCGGCCGCCTTGGTCGCCGCGCCTCCCCGCGGCCAGTTGAGCCTGGCCCAGTTGGAGGACATGCTCGCGACGAACCGTGAAACCCTCCGGTTTCTCAGCGCGCTCATCCACCCGACGCTGAAGGAGCGGCGCAGCCTCTACCGCGAGGACGTGGCCGGAGTGATCGAGCAGCACCGGACGGACAGTCGTAAGTACCGGCTCATCCACAACACGCTGCAGAACCTCATCATGATCGGGGCTGCGTCCACAACGACCGTCGCAGCCCTGGACACCCGCAATCAGTTCACCTGGCAGAACATCACGATCGTCGCCATCGGCTTCACCGTCACGCTGGCAGCCGCCTTCACCGGCTATTACAAGTACCGCGAGCGCAGCTACTTCCTGCTCCAGACCGCCGACGCCATCGAGGAGGAGGCCAACGCCTTTACCCTTGGCGTCGGCCCCTACAGCGACTTCGACGCCGACCAGGAGCAGCAGGCACTGAAGCTGTTCACCCAGCGGGTCGAAGAACACCGCAACGAGCAGCGGCGCCGCCAGCAGCAGCTGGACCAGCCCGCCGACCAAGCCGCCCCGACTGGCCAACCGCCAGCAGCCTGATGGCGGGACGCCTACCGTCGTCGGCTGCAGCCCTGGATGTGACGGTCAAGGATGTCCCGCCGCCTTCGCCGTCGGCCCCTGGCAGCGACTCCACGTTGCGGCGCACCTGCTCGCCCCGCAACGACAGGCCACCGTCCGCCGGCTCACGCCTCGCCCAGGGCCTCCGCTTCCGCCTCGGCCAGTTCCTGGGCCCGCCGTCGGCGCTTCTGGTTCAAGAGCCACCGGCTCCACAGCGCAGGCTGCTCCAGCAGAAACGGGCGGGCGGGGCAGACGACCGCGTGCTCGATCCGGCAGACCGTCTCCAAGTCGGCGCCCTCCGGCAGGGGCTGGACGTGCTACCCGTACAGCGGCCATCGACGCAGACCCGGAAAGCAGCCCGCTGCCAGCGGTGCCGCAGGGTCGCTGCTTTCCAGGAGCACGGGGCTGCCGTCGGCGGTGACTCCCACCTCGCCGTCCAGCCCGCACGAAGGGCAGGTCGGGGACCATCCCCGCGTGCGCGGGGAGCAGTCGTTCCAGTTCGTCGAGCCTGTGGCTGACGCGGGACCATCCCCGCGTGCGCGGGGAGCAGAGTTCGCCGCCGTCTTTCCAGCCCGCGAACTTGGGACCATCCCCGCGTGCGCGGGGAGCAGACGCACACCTCGCGCAGTGCGGTGGGAACCGAGGGGCCATCCCCGCGGGTGCGGGGAGCAGATGCTGGCGCTTCCCAGGTGCCAGAGTTGCGGGGGACCATCCCCGCGCAAGCAGGGAGCAGTCAAGGCCGAGCGCCAGCTTCGCCTGGACCTCGGGGCCATCCCCGCAGGGGCGGGGAGTAGGACACCGACATCATCGCGGATGCGTTCAAGGAGGGGCCATCCCCATGCGAGCAGGGAGCAGGGAGCAGGGAGCAGGGAGCAGGGAGCAGGGAGCAGCTCAGATGATCGGCGCCACGATCCCTGAGCCCGGGACCATCCCTGCGCGAGCAGGGAGCAGTCGGTACCGCCCGCGAGGTCCTCGGCGGTCTTGGGGCCATCCCCACGCAGGCGGGGAGCAGATCTTCTCCTCCTTCCACGTGCTGACTCGGATGGGGCCATCCCCACTCAAGCGGGAAGCAGCTCGATCAGCTCCTGGTCGTAGCCGATCTCCCGGTGCCATCCCCGCGCAGGCAGGGAGCAGGCACACACGAGCCAGGAGCGCCCCATCATGGCAGGAGCATCTCCGCGGGTGCGGTGAGCAGGCCTTGATGAAGAAGTGGTCCGTGCATGGGGAAGGGGCCATCCCAGCGGGTACCGGGAGCAGACAGTAACCCCGCGCGAACGGGGACCAGACCCGCCTGAAGGTAAAGGCCGCAGCGTACAAGGGACCATCCCCGCGTGCACGGGGAGCAGGCCTACATCGCCTCCGGTGGTGCACCTAGCGGGGGTCCATCCCCGCCTGCGCGGGAGCAGAGCAACCGGGCCCCGACCACAGATCACTGGTGGGGACCATCCCCGTGTGCGCGGGGAGCAGCAGTGCTCGAAGTGCAGGTAGACCTCGGCCTTGGGTGCATTCCTGCGAGCGCCGGAAACAGATCCGCTCCGGTCAGGCGATGGGTGAGACAGCCTGTGACTGTCCATATTGCTGGAGAGCCAAAGGTGTTGCCGGGCGGTACGTGCCGCCCGGTTGGGCGGCACGTGATCCCCACGGCGGTGGGGCTGAAGGCCAGAATCTATGAACTCTTGGCCTATCTCCGGCTGGACCGGAGGTGAGAAACGATAGCGGCAGGAACGTTCGCTCGAGGCTGTGTCCTTGTGGGGACTCACCTGGACAGTCCAGTGGACGGGTGGAGGGTCAGGCCGAGGGGGCCGCTGATACAGGTGCCATCGGCGGGGTCGAACAGGGCGACGTTCATATATTTGAGCGCGGGTGCGGGGTGTACCGGCCATGTCTCGGGGGCGGGCAGGGACGTCTTCTGTCGGGTGAACCAGTGTGCTGGGATGGCCAGGGTGTTGAGGAGCAAGTCTTTTTGCTGTTGCTTGCGGGCGGGGCTGTCGGGGGTGTGGCGTGCGAGGTCGGCTCGGAGGGTGCCTTCCTGGTCGTACGTGAGGGTTCCGTCGGTCTGGCGGTAAAGGGCTACGGCTTCGATCGACGGGTCACCGAGCCGGGAGACGGCCCTAATCCCTTCGATGCCATCGTCGTCGCCGTCTCCGTGGGCGTCGCCGGAGACGAGGCCGCTGACGGGTGTCGGCTTTCCTTTGCGGGTGAAGGGCTTGAGCGCGCGGATGTCGCACTGGGCCTGTTCGTCGGCGAGTTGGCTCTGCCAGCTCGCCCATGTCCGGTCGAGGATCTCGCCGAGGGCTCCGTCTGCCATCTGGCGGGGGCCGTAGACGGCTTCGATCAGGTCGGTGGTGTGGGTGGGTGTGACGATGCGGACAGTGCCGTCGGCACGGGTCCGCAGTTTCAGGGCATGCCAGGAGGCGATGAGGGTGTACGGGGCGTAGACGTATCCGTCGAGGTTGCCGGTGGGCCGGCCTTCCTTCGGATTCGGGGGTTCGACGAGCGGGAGGCCGTCGGGACCTTCCTGGAGAAGGAGGGTCATGCGGGCTTTGTGGGCCCAAGAGGGCCGGTAGGGGTCGTTCACGGTGTGGCGGTGCTGGCGGCCTCGGCGCTGGATGAGGAGGTCGATCGGTGCGAGGTCGGTGTAAATGCGGTCGAAGTCAATGTCGAGGCTCTGTTCGACGACCTGGGTGGCGATGACGAGGAAACGGTGTGGCCGGTTGGGGTTGGGGCGTTGGGGGTCTTCGTCCGGGCCGAGGAGGTTCTTGAGGCGTTCCTCGACGGGGAGACGGAAGCGCGGGAGGGTGCGTCCGTGGAGCAGGATGATGTTGTCGGGTCGCCAGCCGTTCGCGGCCGCGCGCCGCAGGGCAGTGGTGTAGAGCTCGACGGCGCTGTCGACGCGGTTGCGCAGCACCAGGGTGATGCCGGCGCCGGCGGCCTCCTGCATGACGTGGTCGGCCAGTTCCTGGGCACCTGGGTCGGGGAGGAAGGCGATGCGGGTGCGGAGTTTGGGCATCTTGATGCCGCTGCCGGTGCGGGTAATGGAGCCGTGTTCGTCGACGATGGTGATCGGGCCGGTCTGGCCCGCGTCCGAAGGGGCGGTGCGGTGGCCCGCGCACCACGCGTCGGTGAGTGCTGTGCGGGCGGCGGCGGGCAGGGTGGCGGAAAGGACGACGACGGAGGATCCGGCGTCGGCGAGCCACCGCAGGACGGCCGCGAGAAGGCCTTGCTGGTAGAGCTCGTAGGCGTGGGCCTCGTCGATGATGACGGTCTTGGTGGCCAGGCCGAGGAAGCGCAGCATCCAGTGGCGGCTGGGCAGAGCAGCGAGGACGACCTGATCGACGGTCCCGACGGCGAACTGGGCGATCAGCCCGAGGCAGCGCCGGAGGTACCAGGGGCTGAGCACGGCGTGGGACGTGGCAGGGCTGGTACCTGGTCCGGTGTCAGGGGTGGTGATGAAGTCCTCGAGGCTGTCGAGTGCGGCTTGTCCTGGTGCGCGTCCGGCGTCGAGGAGGTCGTGGACGAAGTCGGTGGCCTGGGCAGTGGAGTGGACGACTGCGAGCATCGCGGAGTCCTGGCTGTTCAGGGCGTGCTGCATGAATCGGGCGGTCTCGCGCGCGGCCTGGTTGGTGGCGGCTCTGGTCGGCATGGCCAGGTAGAGGCCTTGGTATCCGCAGGTCACGGCCAGGTGGTGGGCGCAGGCGAGGGCGAGGCGGGTTTTTCCTGAGCCGGTGTCGGATTCGATGATGATCAGGGCGGGGCCGGTTGCGGGAAGGGCGGCCATGGCGGCGGTCTGGAAGCTGCGGGGGATGGTTCCCGGGTAGAGGGCTTCCCAGGTGGTGGGTTTGGCCTGCCAGGCGTCCAGGCCCAGAGCGTCTGTGGCTGTGCGGGCTTGAGTGAGGGAGGTCTGCCACCAGGTCGTCGTGCTGTCGGAGAGGTTGCGGTAGGTGAAGCGGGTGTCGTCCGAGGCGATCCAGTCGGCAAGGATCACCAGGCCGGCGAAGATCGGGAGCACGGCGGGGCGTTCGGGCCGTACGAGGAGCGGCAGGGTGGTGAGGTCGGCGCCGATCAGCGCGGCGGCCTCCTCGACGAGTTCGGTGTAGATGGGCAGCCACAGGCCGGTGTCGGCGGCCATGGGGGCGCGCTCGACGGTTGCGTGGCTGGGAATGTGCCCGTGGTGTCCTCCGAGGAGGTTTGCAACGTCGTGCAGGCCTGTGTGGCAGGGGCCTGTGCCTCCGCAGTTCTCGCCCGGGCAGCCGAGGAGGCGGGGCAGGTGGAAGGCGGTGATGTGCTCGTGGCGTACGGAGGGCTCGGCGTCGAGGCGGTCGGCGAGGGGCAGGCCGGCGGCGCGGGCCTGCTTCTCCCAGGTGGTACGCGCCTGGCGCAGGTAGGCGCCGTCCCAGGGATTTTGACCGAACTGGCGCAGGAAGCAGCTTGATCCCTTGCCAAGGTCGTGCAGGCCGGCCAGCAGCATCACGATCGTCCTGGCAGTGACGGGGTCTTTTTCTGCGAAGGCTTCGGTCAGCCGGGCCCTGATGGTGGGGGGCAGGTACCGGTCCCACAACTGGCCGACGACGGCCGCGACGTCGAGGACGTGTGCGAGCAGCGAGTTCCAGGCGGGGCCGCCCATTCGGCGGCTGGTTCCTCGCTGATCGGTCTTTGCCCAGATGAACTGATGAGGCCTCAGGAAATTTTCCTGACTTTGAGTCACGAGGGTTCTCCTTCCTGTAATGTCTCGCGCCGTCAGCCTCAGCCGAACAGAGTGCATAGGTTCGGAAGCTTTCCGACCTCCATGAAAGAGGGCAGACACCATGCGGTGGGAACCGCGCGTCCAAGCATGCATCCCGACACTGACAACGGGCTCTGACCAGCAAGAACTCAAGCTGAACCTGCCTGACACCTTCCGGCGGGCCGATGAGATCAGCGCTGTCTACGGTGACAGCCCCGGCGAGACAGCCGCAGTGATCGAGTGGCTGCTCGGCCTGATCTACGCAGCCGACGCCTATCCCGAGACCACCGACGAGTGGAAGCAGTATGTGGAGAACCGCGCCCCACTCGACGAGGTCGCCGCCTGGATCGAGAAGCATCCGGGCTGCTGGGACCTGTTCGACTCCGAACAGCCCCTCGGACAGAACCCCGCCCTACACCCGCACCTCGACACGTACGGCGTCGGACCCGCCCAGCTCTTCGTCGAACGGGTCGGGGACTATAACCAGTTCTTCGACCACCACCACCTGCACCACCCCGAACCCGTCCCGGCCGACGCTGCATGGCGCGCCATGCTGGTCCAGCACGCCTTCGCCATCGGCATGCGCGGCAGGATCAAAGCCAGCGCCATGGGACTGCCCGGCACCTTCACCAACCTCGGGACGAACCGGCTGGCCTCACGGCTGCGGGTCATCGCCCGCCCGGCCTGGGACGGAGCGACCCTCGGCGATCTTCTGCGCCTCAACACCACTCCCTGGCCGCGCGACCCCGGCCCCCTCAACCTGACATGGCGCCAGGAGCTGCCGCAGCGCCGTGATTTCACCCAGCCCGGCCCCCGGCAGGCGCGTACCCCTCAGGGGCCTGCGGATCTGCACACCGTCCTGGGCCGCTCCATCGCCCTGCGGCCGGCCCTTCTTGCGGACGGAACCGCCGGAGTCGACAGGGTCCTCATCGGCGCCGGCGAGACCCTGGCCCCGCTGCCGGCCGAGTACCTGCAGGACGCCGTCACCCACACGGGCCCAGGTGGCGTCAAGCGCCTTCTGGGACCCTCCGCCAACCGTGACCTGTGGCGCGAGTCCGAAGCCTTGTATGCCGCCGTCGCCGACCGGGACAAGGGCACCGACCTCTACGGGCGGATCGCGACACTCCACGGCCGCCGCATCCACCTGTGGACCGTCGGCCTCCTGGCCACCCAGGGCAAGCCGATCACCTGGGTCACCGACGAGTTCCCCTACGTACCTGGCCGCGAAGCACCCCTCCGGCACGCAGCCGAAACAGGCTCAGCCATCTGCGAGTACGCAGCCCGCGCCCTCTACCTCGCCGCGTCCACCGCCCGCGACATCGCCTACCCCAACCCCAAACCGGACGACAAGAAGGCCCAGATCGCCCGCTTCAACGGCGAACCCGAGATGTGGGCGGGTGCCGCGGACCACTTCCACGTCCTGCTCGACCAGGTCACCGCTGGCCAGGACACCACCGGCGCTCTCGACGAGTTCGGAAGCGCCATCCGGGCCTTGAGCATCCAGAGCCTGAACGACCGTCTCATCAGCCTTTCCGGCGGCACCACCGGTCTCGAGGCCCGCGTCACGGCCCAGAGCCGCCTGGAGAAGCTGCTCGATCACAGCAAAGCGCCCGTCCACCTCAAGGAAGCCGCCGCATGACCCAGCCCGCCGCCGAGCATCCCCCCAGCGCGCAATTCACCGGGTGGCTCGCAGGACTCGTCCGCTCCCGCAACGTCGGGGCCCTGGCCGCGCTCCGCCGCCCGCAGCCCCTCCCCCGCCTCGAACCGCACTACCAGGCCGCCTCCTTCGCCCCCGTGCCGGAGCAGGAGCAGTACTACCAGCTCACCGCTTTCCTCTTCGCCCGCTACCACGCCGGCGCCACCAGCCCCCATTACGGATACGGCGACGTCGGCGCCGCACTGCGCCGCATCGGTAACGGACTCACCCGAGGCCCCCAGGACCCCGGCGCCAAACGGCTCCTGACCCGCATCACCGCCTCCCGCGAAGTCCCCGCCCGCCACCTGCAGCACGTCATCGACCGGGCCCGCTCCTGCGGCACCGCACCACCCGCCTGGGAACTCCTGCCCGACGACCTCGCCCGCTGGCAGCAACGCGGCCGCCCCGTCGCCGATGCCTGGGGCAAGTCCTTCTACACCCCCACCTACCCGAACAGGAACCCGAAGTGACCGCTCTCTCCCACACCGCCGCCACCGACCTGCTCAGCGGTGACCAGTTCCTCTCCCTCCACCTCCTGGAGACCTTCACCGCCGCCCTTCCCGTCAGGGATGAGAACGGGATGCCCAAGGCCTTCAGGTACGGCGGCGACCTGCGCACCATGATCACCTCGCAGTCCCGGCGCCGCGCTGAACGCACCTACAGCCGCGAACGCGCCAACAACGGCCAAGGTGCCCTCGCCGGATACACCATGGGCATCCGCACCCGCGAATGGGCCAAGCAGACCGCCGACGCCCTCACCAGCCTCCACGGCTGGGACAAGACCCGGGCACTGGAAACCTCAAAAGCCCTCCTCACAGGCGTCGGCTTGAAGTTCGGCACAAAGCCCAACACCCAGAACCTGACCCAGGTCCTCCTCTTCGCCCCCGAAGACGCCGGCCGGTCCATCGCCGCCTACGTCCGCGCCAACGAGGAAACGACCGCCGCCTGGGTGAGCGAATACCTCCAGGCCAAGGCGGCCCAGACCGCCGCGGAGGCCACGAAGAAGGAGAAGGCCGCCGCCGCCCGGAAAGCGAAGAAGGACGGCACCCCCGTACCGGAGAACCCCGCCGATACCGGCGCCGACGACACCGGCGAGAACCTGCCCAAGCTTCCCAAGGAGATCCGCGAGGCCGTCCTCACCGCCCTCGCCCCCCGCGACGCCATCGACATCGCCCTCTACGGGCGCTTCCTCGCCGAGATCGCCGACTCCCCCAACGTCGACGGCGCCATCCAGACCGCCCACGCCTTCACCGTCCATGCCGCAGAACACATTGACGATTTCTATGCCGCCGCCGACGACGCCAAGCTCCACCGCAAGGAGCACGCCCTGGACTTCCTGGACGTCGCTGACGACGCAGGCGCCGGCATGACGGGCTACCAGTCCCTGATCACCGGCACCTTCTACCGGCACGCCACCCTCGACCGCTACAAGATCCGCCTCAACCTCCTGGCAGCCGGCATGAAGCCGAACGAGGCCCAGACCGCCGCCGAAGCAGCCGAACGCGAATTCGTCGAAGCCTTCACCAACGCCGTCCCCCACGCCAAGAAGAACACCACCGCCTCCACCGGCGTCCTACCCAAGCTCGTCCTCGCCTTCACCGGCAAGCGCCCCTTCAACTACGCCGGCGCCTTCGAAAAGCCCATCGACGAGACCACCGACGGCCCCGCCTCCCTCGCCGCCGCCGACCGCCTCCTCAAGCAGCACGCCCTCGTCCTGCGCAAGCGCACCGACATCTCCCCCGCCCGCGTGCTCACCTACGACCTCGACGTCCAGCACCTCGTCGACCAGCACATCAGCGCCGGCACCCTGCCCGGCACCGAAGCAGACAGCGCACAGGAGCTGACCAGCTCGTGACCTCCGTCCTCCTCATGCGCCTGGCCTCCCCTCTCCAGTCCTGGGGGGCCCTCGCCCGCTTCGACCGCCGCGACACCCAGCCACGACCCACCAAATCAGCCGTCGTCGGACTCATCGCAGCCGCCCTGGGCCACGACCGCACCGATGACCTCGGCCCCCTCACCAGCCTGCGCTTCGCCACCCGCGCCGACCGCCCCGGCACCGCCCTGCGCGACTTCCACATCGTCGGCGGCGGAAACTACCCCCTGCGCCCCCGCGACCTCATCACCGACCACCGCCGCGCCGCCAAAGCCGCCGCAGCACTCGACCAGGCAACCGGCCCCGCCTTCGGGCACCTGCCCGCCCAATCAGTCACCCACTGGTACGGCGCACCCAAAGAAATCGCCCCCGACCCCGACCTGGGCACCCTCGTCGCCGGCAACACCACACGCGACGCCATGATGACCACCCGCTGGTACCTCGCCGACGCCGCCTTCGTCGCCGCCGTCCAGCATCCCGACCAGGCACTCCTGAACCGCATCAGCCACGCCCTCGAACACCCCGCACGCCTCCTCTGGCTCGGCCGTAAATCCTGCCCACCCACCGGAACCATTTCCGGCGGCGTGCACACCGGCACCCTCGAGACCGTCCTGAACACCACCGCCCTCCTGCCCAACGCCACCACCACACGCCCCTGGGCCTGGTTCGAAGCCACCAACGGAACCCACGGAGCCATTCAGACCCGTGACCAGCCCGTCACCTTCCACCCTGAGCACCGCACCCATGCTCCCCGGTGGGAGACACGCACCCGCCTGACCCCCGAGCCGACCATCGAATGGGACATCATCCCGTGACCACCAGCCGCCTGATCACCTGCCACAGCATCCTCCAGCTCGACCTGAACCACCCCCACGCCGCAACTGCCCTCACCGACGCCCACCAGATGCACCGCACTGTCATGGCCGGCTTCAAGAACTGGGTACCCGACGGCGAACGCGACGCCCGCGCCCAGCTCGGCGTCCTTTCCACCTGGTCCGCCGACCTCAAGACCAACACCCTCCTCATCGTCGTGCAGTCCCGCGTCCGACCCGACTGGTCCCCCCTCCCCCGCACCGCACTCCGCCAGCCCGCCGACGTACGCAACATCGACCTGCCCATCACCACCGGCGACCGCTACACCTTCCGCACCGTCGTCAACCCCGTCCGCGCCGTCCGACCCACAAACACCCCCGGCACCACCCACCCCAGAGGCCCCTCCAAGCGCCTCCCCCACGTCCGGCCCGACCACGTCCGCCGCTGGTTCGAAGCACGACTCCACCCCACAGACACCACACAGCACCAAAACCACGAAACCGGACACATCGGCGCCGACGCAGACCGCGCAACCCTCGCGATCCGCATGCTCCCACCCGTCGAATCCGACCACCACAAAGGCCTCAAAATCAGCCGCGCCGAAATCCGCGGCACCCTCACCGTCACCCACCCCACAAACTTCACCCACACCCTGACCAACGGCCTCGGAAAAGCCCGCGCCTACTCCTGCGGCCTCGTCCTCACCAGACCCACCAGCAGCTGACCACCCACCAGGAAACCCATCGCAGACGAACCAAAGGAAATCCCGGCAAGCAGGGCACGCAAAAGAGCAGGACCTGCCGTGCTGCGACCAGACAGCACGGCAGAAACCAACCCCACAAACGCAGCAAACAAGACAAGCAACCGGCGTCCTCGAAGAACCGGCCAAGGCGCAGATAGGAAACAGTTCCACCTCACCCGCCGCCTCCCCATCCAGGACCACCCCCACGCAAGCAGAGAGCAGACGACCACACCGTCACCGCCGCAAGGCTCAACGGGGTCCATCCCCGGGCGAGCGGGGAGCAGACGCACGGCGGGAGCGTAGGTCCACCGAAGGAGGTCCATCCCCGCGGGTGCGGGGATAGTCCCGTAGATACAGCATCACCCAGCGATAGTCTGTACTGCTCCCCGCGTACGCGGGGATGGTCCCCAGCGCACCCGGCTGGATGTCGCCCGCGCCATCTGCTTCCCGCGCACGCGGGGATGGTCCCCTCTGGCGGTTCTCGTACATGTGGGAGCCGGACTGCTCCCCGCGCACGCGGGGATGGTCCCGTCACCTGATCGAACGGCACGTCGACCAGAGTCTGCTCCCCGCGCACGCGGGGATGGTCCCGTCATCAGGGCGATCCCGCAGAGCGGCATCTGCTGCTCCCCGCGCACGCGGGGATGGTCCCACCACCAGGTAGGTCAGGAACTGCGTTGCGATCTGCTCCCCGCGCACACGGGGATGGTCCCACCGAGTACACCCCGGCCGAGGTCACCAAGCTCTGTTCCCCGCGCACGCGGGGATGGTCCCACGGCGGCCTGCGCTCCGTACGCGGGCCTCATCTGCTCCCCGCGCACGCGGGGATGGTCCCCCGCTGTGCCAGTCCTGCCGGGCCGACGTGCTCTGCTCCCCGCGCACGCGGGGATGGTCCCCAGCGGGACACCCGCCGGCGCTTGGGGGTCTTCTGCTCCCGCGCACGCGGGGATGGTCCCGGCATGCAGGCCGCGCTCGTCGGCTTCCCCGCCTGCTCCTCGCGCACGCGGGGATGGTCCCCACCCGCCAGGCCTCGCGCGGCCCGTCTGCTGCTGCTCCCCGCGCACGCAGGGATGGTCCCCAGCAGCCGAAGGATGACCGGCGTGCCCGCGGCTGCTCCCCGCGCACGCGGGGATGGTCCCAACCTCGTGGTCATCTGCGGCCCTCGGCTGTCCTGCTCCCCGCACATGCGGGGATGGTCCTACGCCCTTCCCTGCTTGTCCGTACAGAAGGCCCTGCTCCCTGCGCACGCGGGGATAGTCCCCCGGCTCTGGCCGACGCCATCGCCGACAAGCTCTGCTCCCCGCGCACGCGGGGGTGGTCCCCGGCGTCACCGTTACCACCCTCGGCGCTCCCCCGCTCCCGCGGAGGTGGGGAGAAGGTTGGCATTCTGTCGTCAGAACAGTCCCTGATCTTCCTTGCTGGTGTCTGCGATGACGGGTCGGAATTGGGTAGGGAGGTCGTCCAGACGGTCGGGGCCGGCCGCGGCGGCCACGGTAGGGGCAGTCTCCGCCAGCCAGATACGGAACTGTTCGGCGGCTTGGCGGTAGGGGATTTGCGCCAGGTCCCGGTGTTCGCCGGAGGGACAGAAGTCAACTTTGATGGTGAGCAGGCAGGTGTGTGGGGCGTGGTGGCTACCGGTCCAGGACACGCGGAGGGTGCCGCAGGGTTTGCGGCCGCGGGAGCTGTGGGTGTCGCGGTGGGTGGGGCGCAGGGGGCAGCAGGCGGTGTGGGCGGTCCATGCGGCGAGGTGGGGCAGAGGCAGGGTGGTGCGGGTGCGGCAGCCGGGGCAGCGGTGCCAGTGGTGTAGCCAGTGGTGGGCGTGGGTGGTGAACAGGCGTGTGTAGCGGTCGGTAACGCGGATGTCGTTGGGGTAGAGGTGGTCGGGGCGCTCTTGGGTGTTGCAGGACTGGCACAGGGGTGCGCGGACATAGCCGTGTTCGTGGCAGTGGTCCAGGACGGCGGCGGGGGCTGTGTGGCATACGGCACAGATCCATCCGGCCACTTTGCGGGAAGTGTCGGGTTTTCTGCTGAGCACTGAATACAGCAGGCCTTTGAGTTCCTCGTTGTACGGGCGCAGGCGGGCGGCCGGGGGATCGGGCCTTGTTGTCTGCCGGCTGCCGGGGGGAGTCTGCCTGCGAGGAGGGCGCGGTCTGGTGGGCCCTGCGGTCTCCGGACCGGTCCGTGCCGTTTGCAGCCATCGTCTTTCGGCATGCTCTGCCGCGTCCAGCGCCCTGACCACAGAGCGTGGCAGCCACCACGTGCGTCCTGCGCGGTCACGGTCTTGTTCTACGAGTATTCGCCGCCAGTCGAGCCCCGCCAGATGAACCGTGCGGACACCTTCGTCTCGCACCGCCTGCCCGGGCAGGGTCGGCTCCTGCAGTTCACGGACGATGCGCCGACGCCATCCCAGCAGCACTCCCCCACCAGGTTCCTGCTTCGGCACACCGCCGAAGGGACCGATACGGACCAGATCCTCAAGGTCCACCTGTATCGCGCACAGCTCCGCTGCGGCCTGGCGTACCTCACTCTCCGAAACGCTCCACCGGCCGTCACCCGCCTTCACCGTCATCACCACACGGCTGCCGAGCAGGACATAACCCGCCCGGACACTGACGGGAGGGCTGACAAACACTGTGGAAGCCGTCGGGACAGCGCTATCAGCTGTGAGGTCGGCCCACAGAGCATCCGCAGCCTGCACCCTGATCAGATCGCCCGCGCGACCTGGAATGACATGTCCCGACACACCCACAGGCTATCGACACACTCCGCGAACCCACCGACGTCCGAGTTCCCCAGGCAGGTAGAAAGGACGAGAGCTCCGGTACATCCACCTCTGAGATCTACGGCTCACCCCCACGGCGTGGGGGTGCTCCAACTCTCTTCCAGGCAGCCCGTCCGCCGCGTACGGGGCGGTTCTCGGGGCTGAGGAGCGGTTACCGGTGTGCCGTTGTGGATCGTGACGGCCCGGGCGGGTTCAGGGCCCGTTACCTGTCAGGACCACTGGTTGTACTGGGATCCGTCCGCCTGGAAACTAGGACTTGTCCGGGCGATCACGAAGTTGTCGGCGGCAGATTCTTCATAAGGACGATGCTGTCGTAATTAGTGACATCCCACCGCCAGGCGCCGATCGACTCGTAGCCTCGCCGGCGATACCAGTCGACGAGGTCTGTTGCCTGCGAGGAGGTGTCGATGACGACCTGTGTCGATCCGAGGGCAATAATGCGTGACTCCGCCAGAGCCAGCAGCCTTTGCCCGAGACCGGTGCCTCTTTGCGACGGCTCGACAGCCAGTTGCCAGAACGAGCCCCCGCCCGCCGGCGCCGGGTATCCGGCCGGGGTGGTGTGCGGAGCTGAGACGGTGACGGTGCCGACCAGTACGTCTCCGTTCATCGCGACCCAGCACTCGCCCTTGCTCAAACGGTGCTGGGTGTCCTGCGGAGATTGGTAGGAGGCGAAGAAGACCCGTCCGGCAGCAGCATGGTCCGCGTAGGCACGGTGGAGCAGAGACGTGAGCTGCTCCACCGAGTCACCGTTGCGGAAACGCCTGACCTTCGCGGTCGCGGACGGACTCGCTTCCGTCGAGTTGATGTTCACCCTGGCAGTCAAGCGCATTTCTGGGATCTGTCGAGCTCAGTCACGTGACTCCTCTTTGCTCAGGACGTTGTTTTGGGCATGGGGCGGGGTGATCTGACGGATGCCGAGTGGGAACGACTGCGGCCGTTCTTGCCGGTCAGCAACGGCCGATGCGGCAGATGGCGGGACCATAGGCAGGTGATCGACGGGATTCTGCGCCGGGTGCGGACCGGGGTGCAGTGGCGTGACCTGCCCGAACGGTTCGGACCGTGGAAAACCGTCTACGAACGCCACCGCCTATGGTCTGCCGACGGCACCTGGGAACGTCTGCTCCAACAGGTCCAGTCCGCGGCCGACGCCGCCGGCGAGATCGACTGGGACATCTCGGTCGACTCCACCATCGCCCGCGCGCATCAGCACGCGGCCGGCGCCCGCACCGACCTGCCGCCGGCCCCGGGATCAAAGGGGGGCGCAGAGGTGGAACACCAGGGCGAGACACCATGGCAGAGCCTGGTCGCCCGCCTGGTGGAGGTGGTGCGGGAGGTGAGGGCCTGGGCCGCTCGCGCGGCGGGTTCACCAGCAAGCTCCACCTGAGCGCGGACGGCCGCTGCCGCCCACTGTCCCTGATCGTCACACCAGGTCAGCGGGCCGACTGCACCCAGTTCAAGCCGGTCCTGGAGAAGATCCGAGTGCCCAGACCTGGCCTGGGCCGGCCACGCAAGAAGCCCGACAGCCTCGCGGCCGACAAGGCTTACAGCAACGGCCCCATCCGCGAGTACCTGCGACGGCGGGGAATCCGACACACCATCCCGGAGAAATCCGACAGCCAGGCGGCCCGCATACGCAAGGGCTCACGTGGCGGTCGGCCGACCGGCTTCGATGAGAATCGCTACAAGAAGCGCAACACCGTCGAGCGGGCGATCAACCAGCTCAAGCAACACCGAGCCGTGGCCACCCGCTACGACAAACGTCGCTACGTCTACCTCGGCACCGCCACCGTTGCAGCCCTCACCATCTGGCTCCGAACGTGATCGTCCGGACAAGTCCTAGCCGTGGCGCGAGACTTTCTTCCTGCAGGCCCAACAGTCCCCTCCAGCCATGTGACCATGGAAAGCATCTGACTTGGGGAGAAACGATGCATGAAGCGGGACGCAGGCACCGAGAAGCGTAGGGGTTTTGTCACGCTCTGACGGGTATGGGAAGTTCAGTGAAGATGGTTCAAATCGTTGCGTGTCCCGCAAGAACATGCAGGTCAGCGAGTCTGCTCCCCGCGCACGCGGGGATGGTCCCGTTGCTCGCGCGGCCGAGTCGCCCCGCAGCAGCTGCTCCCCGCGCACGCGGGGATGGTCCCGTGGGCTGATCTGCAGGTCGGCGGACCACCGGCTGCTCCCCGCGCACGCGGGGATGGTCCCCAGCCTCCGGCATATGCGAGAAGAGTCTGGGCCTGCTCCCCGCGCACGCGGGGATGGTCCCCTCATCACCAGCCGAGGTGAACATGCCACGCACTGCTCCCCGCGCACGCGGGGATGGTCCCCGGTGCACGGCCGCCGCGATCCGCTCGCCCGCCTGCTCCCCGCGCACGCGGGGATGGTCCCGACCCGGGCGGCGACCAGTGCGACGCGTGGTGCTGCTCCCCGCGCACGCGGGGATGGTCCCGCGGGCAGGTTCATCGACCGCAGCACGCCGTTCTGCTCCCCGCGCACGCGGGGATGGTCCCAAGGGCGACGGGGTCGCCCGGTGGGTAAAGGACTGCTCCCCGCGCACGCGGGGATGGTCCCGCCACGGTGTTCCCTGCGTCCGTCGACACCCGCTGCTCCCCGCGCACGCGGGGATGGTCCCTCCTGGGGCGTTCTGAGGGGTCCTCTTATGCACTGCTCCCCGCGCACGCGGGGATGGTCCCGCAACAGGCCCCGCCAAGGCGGGGCCCGAAGGCTGCTCCCCGCGCACGCGGGGATGGTCCCATGAGCGCTTCGCCGACGGACGTCCCGTCACCCTGCTCCCCGCGCACGCGGGGATGGTCCCGACTCCGTGGCTCGACGAAGGAAGAGCTCGAACTGCTCCCCGCGCACGCGGGGATGATCCCGCGATCAGGCGGAGGAGTCCGCCGAAGGTGGCCTGCTCCCCGCGCACGCGGGGATGGTCCCGTGCCGCTCAAGCGCGAAGCCAAGCAGCGGATCTGCTCCCCGCGCACGCGGGGATGGTCCCATGGCGTCGCTCTGCTCCCCGCGCACGCGGGGATGGTCCCGTTGGCCAGGGGATTCGTACTGACGCCGTACACTGATCCCCGCGCACGCGGGGATGGTCCCCGCTCCCGCGCCCTGCGCGCCCGTATCGCTGGTTGCTCCCCGCGCACGCGGGGATGGTCCCATCGAGCTCGGCGCGGAGGCCGCGAACCTGACCTGCTCCCCGCGCACGCAGGGATGGTCCCGCCCGAACGATGTCCTCCGATGCATGGATGGACTGCTCCCCGCGCACGCGGGGATGGTCCCTTCCGACGCCACTGGATTCCCGCGATTCAGGCCTGCTCCCCGCGCACGCGGGAATGGTCCCGAGATCCTTCAGGGTCTTCAAGGAGAAGAGGTCTGCTCCCCGCGCACACGGGGATGGTCCCAACGATCAGAAGTACTCCGACCAGCTTCCCGGCTGCTCCCCGCGCACGCGGGGATGGTCCCCAGTACGACCTGCGCCCGGCCTGTGCGTCGCTCTGCTCCCCCCGTACGCGGGGATGGTCCTGCCCTCGGGTGCCGGCACCCCGGCGGAAGGTCCTGCTCCCCGCGCACGCGGGGATGGTCCCTGGGTCTACGCGACGCTCCCGACCGGGCAGACCTGCTCCCCGCGCACGCGGGGATGGTCCCGCCTCCCGGACCAGCGGCTCGGCCTCGTCCCACCTGCTCCCCGCGCACGCGGGGATGGTCCCAAGTACGGGGGCTACACGTTCCAGGACGACCTCTGCTCCCCGCGCACGCGGGGATGGTCCCGGCCTTCCCGAGGTACTGCCGCCCCCGCATGTCTGCTCCCCGCGCACGCGGGGATGGCCCCAGGGCTACATCATGGCCATGGACCACGTCGGGCTGCTCCCCGCGCATGCGGGGATGGTCCCTAGGTCTGCTCGATGGCCGGCTGGCTGTCCGACTGCTCCCCTGCTACCAAGAGCAGGTAGCTCCCCTTAACGTTTAGCGGTAGGTACTCACGTGAGTACCTTGTACGTGGCTGCTCTAGCTTCTGTGGAGCGGGCGCCAGTACTCTCCCCGCAGGCCTTTGGACACGGGAAGCGTGATGAGCACAGCGGCTGACTACAGCAACGTCGATCCGGAACAGGCTTTGAAGTACGCCGTCCAGCACATCAGGGGTGACCGCGCCCAGATCATCGAAGGAATCATCGAGCCGGTGTCTCCTACCTGGGATCACGAAGCGGCAGCGGAAACCATCCGCGATCAGATCCGGCCGCGCGCACGGCAACTGGGATGCGTTACTGGATCCGGCAACCTGGACCTGCCCGGCTCCTCCAACTGGTTCGTTCCCGACATTGCGGTCGTCCCGGCAGCCCAGGCTAAGGGAGCCGCTGCTCTCCTGCCCGAGGACACCCTCCTTATCGTCGAGGTGACCTCGGAGTCCAACGGAGATACCGACCGCGTCGTCAAGCGCAAGCGCTACGCCGAGTACAACGCTCCGCTCTATCTCGTTATTGACCGCCAGGAGCAGAGCGTCACCCTCTTCTCGGAACCGGGAAGGCTCGGCTACACCCGCGTTGACGGACCTCACCCTTTCGGGGCCAAAATCAGAATCCCTGAACCCTTCGGTCTCGACATTGACACCAGCGAACTGGCTTGAGCTTGAGGCACTGATCATCCAGGGTGCTGAGTAGCAGTCAGCTGCCAATCGGCAGACCCTTCACCATCTCGACTCACTCTCGATCGCACCTGTGGCCCTGCTCCCACGTCGTGTACTTCATCGACGCGAGATGCCATACCGAGACCACAATGACGCGAGATGAGTAGTGATTCTCCTCAACGGTGCTTCCCTGCTCCCCGCGCATGCGGGGATGGTCCCCGCCGATCGGAGAGCCACCAGAAGTGACCGTCCTGCTCCCCGCGCACGCGGGGATGGTCCCCCGACCCTTCAGGTGGTCGGGATCGTGCCCAGCTGCTCCCCGCGCACGCAGGGATGGTCCCCTCACCCGGCCGCGGGTCACCGCCATCCGCGTCTGCTCCCCGCGCACACGGGGATAATCCCCCGATCTACGGGCAGGGCCTGACGCTGGCGTCTTGCTCCCCGCGCACGCGGGGATGGTCCCCAGTACGACCTGCGCCCGGCCTGTGCGTCGCTCTGCTCCCCCCGTACGCGGGGATGGTCCCGTGACGGCCCGCAGGATGCCGAGGGAGAACTCCTGCTCCCCGCGCACGCGGGGATGGTCCCCGGCGGGCCGTCATCTCCGTGTGGACGCTGACCTGCTCCCCGCGCACGCGGGGATGGTCCCAGCAAGTTCGGCCGTCAGGGTGGCCGAGGATCGCACCTCGCGGGCGAGCTCCGCGTTGCGCGAGGATGTAGATGGCGGTCGTCCCCCGGGGCGACCGAGGATCACAACTGGATCGTGAGCGACTTGCCCCACGTGTCCGTCAGGAATGGCGGTCACTCTTACGCGTACGTGTTGACCTCGTGCCGCCACAGGCACGGTCGCTCCGCCCCGATCGCCCCTTCTGGCAACCGGCCGTCGATCCGAGAGTCGCCCTTGACCTCATTCAGCCGCTTTTGGATCTGCGGCTTCGACGGCACCGGGACCTTCACCCGTTGCTGTACCTTCGCTTCCAGCACTTCGTGATCGACGAGTTCAGCCCGCCACCGCTAGGGCGCAGACACTTTGGCAGTGAGAGCGTAGTTGAAATCCCACCTTGCCTTGCCTGCGGGCAGAGAGTCGAGCAGTGTGCGTGTCGGCGGCCGGAACGAGTAGCAGTGGTGGCGCGTCGCGGCGACTACGTTTCCCGCATTCTGGTGCGACTCTCCGTGACGCTCATTAGGCTAAACGGCTGAAGGTGATCTACCTCTCCCCTTCCGCCCGCAGGACACTCCCCCGCAGGTGGGAGAGGTGGGCTGTGCTGGCGAAGGGGCTGGCGATGGGCGTTGACAACCGGCAGATCCAGACTGCCGTTCTGGCGGATCCCGAGTCCGATGATCCGGTGGTCTGCCCGACGGATGCTGACGAGCTCGACGAGTTCCGCGAGGAGTTTGCCGACACGACGTTCTGGTGCGGGATCCTGCTGGGCGGGTGCGGCGGCCAGCTCACTACGAGGCGGGGCAACGTCCGCGTCAGCCACTTCGCCCACTTCCCCGACCCCGACGGGCTGTTGCCCGAATGCGGCCGTCGTTCCCGGGGCGTCGCGAGCGCGGACCACCTGTACGTGCGGGCGGCCACCCAGACGTGGCTGCGCCGCCAGGGCCACACCCCGCGCTACCGCTACATCGACCGCGACGACGCCCCAGTCGGCTCTCTTGTGGAGATCGAGCTGGACGGGCGCACGCTGCTGCTGCACATGAACCCCGCGACGCCGCCCGACTGGGACGCGGCGCAGGCCGGCGACATCATCCTCGGCCCCGGCGTCCAGGTCGACCACCACACCCTGGTGCGCCGGGGCTACGTCAACCGGATCAAGTTCGTCAGCGAGGGCAACCAGCGGGTCATGATGCTCGGCACCGAGCTCCCGCACGTAGGCACCGACTGGGACTTCAAGCTGGCGGACTGCACCGTCGACGGACGCGGCCGGCTCATCACCCCCGTCGTCACCCGCGTCGAAGCCGCGCGTGCCGCCGCGGAGCGGACGCCGGTGCCGCGGCCGCGCAGCGAGAAGACCGAAGGGCCGGTGCAGATCGGCGCTCTGACCCGGCTCATCAACACCGCCGTACAGAAGAAGGAGACTGCCGCCGTCCGCCAGCTGCGGGACATCGCCCAGCTCCAGGTGCCTCGCTGCGAAGGGCAGGCGCTCGATCACCTGCAACGCGCGATCGACCACGCCAACGACTTGCTCGACGAGCAGGACCGTGTCCGCTGGCGGCTCTTCACCGGACTCGATGAGGCGGTCCGGCACGGTCACGTCTACAAGGTCACGACGCTGACCCCGCAGGTCAGAAGGTTCATCCAGGGCGACACGGTGACCACGCCGCAGGAGGCGGGCATCCTCCAGGCGGCCGACACACTCCTTCGAGGAGCACGTCAGCAGGCTGCCCAGAAACGGCGGGCTGCGGACGAACGCCGTGCGGCAGCGGTCCGGGAGCGGGAAGAACGCCGTACGGCAGAGACCGAAGAGCGCCGGAGCCGTCCCGCGGCACAGGCTCAGGAACAGCAAGCTCAGCCCGTGACGCAGGCCCAGGAGCGCAAAGCACGCAACAGGGCGCGGGGGCGGGTCCAGAGCATCAGCGGCCGTCTACGCCGTGAAAAGCTGTCCGCCCAGCAGCAGAAGCATCTCGTCGAGGAGCTGATTCTCGCAGCGAAGGAGGCCGGGGACCACCTGTCCGAGGCTGAGCAGCACAAGGTGAACGAGTGGGTGGAAAAGATCGCCGCCCCCGTAGAAGAACCGGGCACGGCCAATAAGACCTCTCCGGCCCCGCAACCACAGCCGGACGCGATCACGGAGCCCGCCAAGCTGCCAGACCGTCTCGTTCCCGCTGCGGCGGCTGTCCGCGGAGCCTTGAAGAAGGCGGCACGGGAACGGACCGCGACCAGCTGGAACCGGCTGGAACACCAGCTCGGCTCCGCGCTCCCCTCTCTCACCAACAACGAACGCGTCCAGGTGCTCGTCCAGGTCGACCGGTCCACGGCCGGCGACGAGCCGCTCCTGTCGTCCCTGCTGGCCGCAGGCGACCCGCACTTCGCCTACCAGTACTACCGGCACGTCCTCGCCGCACTGGGCCTGGACGCCCCGGACGACGACGAAGACCTGCGGGACGTCGTCGAAGCCGACGCCGAACAGGTCTTCACCGACTGGCGCTTCCGCTGAAACCGGCCGGGCGGAGCGCACGAGCTCACCCGGCTTGGCGCGGAGCGGGCGCGGCGGGCGGCACACCGGTCGTCCGGCGCGGGCTCGACGGATCGCTGCCGCACGAACGGCTGCGGCAGCCTGTCGTTGCTGGACCCGGACCTCTTCGAGTGACGCCACTACCTTGTCCTCCTGGTCCTGCTCGGCGTCGGGGAAAACAGTGGCGGCGAGCTCGCGGCGGACTTGTTCCTGCCGTTCGACGGCGGCGGCCAGGGCCTGGTCGTCCTGGCGGGGCGGGGCGACCGCGCGGTGGGCGGCGAGAGCACGGCGGTAGCCGGCCGACGCGCTCTCCCGCGTCTTCACCGGTTCGGCCGGAACGACCGGCCGCGGGGCCGGATCGTCGGCGGCCGCCGGGAACACCGTCGCGGCGGCGGTGCGGGCGGTGGGCGCCAGGACGTTGACCGTCCGGACGTTCGCCTCGCGCACCGTGCTGTTGGTGGCCGCGATCAGCCGCGGCGTGATCCAGCGGGCCTTGGTGCCGTACGCGGGGGCATCGGGGACGACCTCCAGGCGGCCGGTGTCCGCATCGAACTTCACCGCCTGGACGTGCCCGGTGAGCTCGGGCGCGGCCGCGATGAGGATGGTGTCCCACTGGGCCAGGACGCTGCCGCCAGCGGCCGGGGCAACCAGGCCGCGCTCGGTCATCATCAGGCTGATCGCCATGCCCAGGCCAAGCGGGTCGCGGCCGTCGCGCGGCACGATCCGGGTCCGACGGCGGGGCTTGTCCTGGCGGGCGGTCCCGCGCTTCTTCGCCGCCTCACGAGCGGCGAGGAGCGCCTGGCGGGCGAGGTCAATCCCGGAGGGCTGCGGGGTGCTGGTCATCAGGCCACCACCCCGGCGATCCCCTGGACCACGTGCCGTCGGCAGAACCGGCGCAACGCCAGGGCCTCGCGCGTGCACGGCGCATCTGCTTCCCGACCCTGGCAGGTCCTCGGGCCGGACTCCTCGACCGACCCGACCGTCGCGGTCCGCACGGGCGCCTCAGTGTGGAGCTGAGTGGGCGCCGGAACGACCGTGACGGCCCGGGGCGCGGAGACGAGGCCGGGGTGGAGCTCCTCGCGGCAGGGTTTGCATAGGCCGTCGTCCAGGGGCCGGCCGGTCATGAAGATCCGGCAGCCGCACTCACCGCACGTCCCGCGCTCCGGGCCCTCCACAGCCCGCTGGGCCGGAACGTTGGTGGGCCGGGCGGCCGCGGTCTCGAGGTCGCAGTCGGCGCAGCGGCCGGACGGGTCCGGGCGGGTGCCGTGCTGGAGGCACAGGCCGGCGGCGGCACGACGGGTGCGCTCACGGGCGGCGGCCTTGTCCTGGACGATCTCGGCGCACACCTCGCAGGCCGCGCCTGTGCGCCAGATGGTGCCGGACTCGCAGTCGGCGTAGCCGCAGCCCCAGCGGGGCAGGGCCACCCCGAGCAGCCACCGGCCCGGGTCACGGATCTCGTCCGACATCGTCCCCGCCAGCCGGGTAGTCAGCCGGTGCTGGAGACGCTCGGCACAGGTGCTGGCGTCGATCTGCCGGCCGACCTCACGGGCGATCTGCCGGGCGACGAACGCGCTGGTCACCTGGGCCAAGAGGTGGTGCACCGGCTCCAGCACGGCGTAGATCTCCGCGCTCATCGCCAGCTGCGGACCGGTGTACGACGATCCCCGGCCGCCCCCGGCCCCGCTGCTGCGCTTTTCGACTACCGGCTTCTTCGACGAGGGCTCGTTCTTGCCATCCGCGCGAAGCGCGAGAGCAGCGTCGCCCCGGCCAGCGGCAGCTTTGTCACCGGCCCGGTTTTCCACAGGCGAAGCGCCCTTACCTACCTGTACCTCGCCTACGGCGGATGAGAAGAACGCTCGCCCGTCCTCAGGTGAGTCAGTCTTAGGTGATTCCTCATTCGCGAGGGATCCCTCACCAACCGGAGAACCCGATCCCTCACCAACCGGGGAACTCGCCGACGCCTCGAGACCGCTGTCCACGACCACCCCGGCGGCCGCCTGGACGACCTCGGCCGGGCGGGCCTCGGGAGCCAGGTCGTGCGCGACGTACCGGTTGCGCCCTCGCGCTCCCGCCCGCCGCTGCACCGTCATCCAGCGCGCCGCCTCCACCTCGTCCACGACCGCCGACGCCGCCGTCACCGACAACGCCCGGCCAGCCTTCTTGCCCGAGTGGTGCAGCAGATAAGAGGCGATCTCCGCCTCCGTCAGCGCGATCCCCCGCGCCTGCGCGTACGCCACCAGCGCGAACACCCGTAGCTGCCGAGGCGTCAGGTCCTCCGCGGCCGCCACCGGCAGCCACACGTACGCCTCCGTCCGCAACATCGGCCGCACCGTGCGCACCGCCGACTGGCCCCGGCCACCCGGCAGCGTCCGCCTCTTGGAAAGCAGCTCCACCACGCCGTCCGGCCCCGGCCGGCGCAGTTGCCTCATCCCCCGCTCCACCGAAGCCTCCGACAGTCCGAGATACCTGGCGATCGTCTCCGTACGCGCCTCACACCCCTCCGGCCGCGCCGCGAGCGCCTTCACCTTCACGTACACCGACAGCGCCACGTCCTGATAGGACGACGTCCACACCAGACGCATCGGCACCCGCACCCGCTGACGCCGCCCCCGGACCTCACCGGCCGGAACGGACGTGGCGCCGACCGGGTTGTCGGCGACGTCGTTGACGGACTCGTCCACCGAAGCGGCGCCGGCCGCCGCCACGACGCTCATCGAGCACTCCCAACGGCCGGAAGGCGGAACGTGGCGAGCGAACGGACGCTTGGGGCAGGCAGAGCGGTGCAGATATTCATGGCCGTGGTGTACCGGCCAAAGCGGACACCCCTGGCCAGGGTGAGACGGAGAACAGGCGCAACAGCGCGAGCGATGATCACCCGGGCACGATGACCCGACCGGCCTGTGGACAGAGACCGACGAACTCGCATCTGGTCCACCGCTCCCGCACGGCGGGCGAGAACTTTCGCGCCATCCCGCTGGGCGGGAAGCGAGCGCCTGTGGACGCTGCCGAGGAACGGCCGGGCAGACCCGGAGGAAACGATCAGCTCGTGGTTTCCTGCAGGAAGAGTCACTTCCTGTTCAAAAGTAGCGAACCGGAAGATAAGGAGCGCTTGTTCCGTCACATGAAAAGCGCCAAAGGTGCGAAACGTTCTAAAACAGGCAGGGCTCGACTTTTCAGGGGACACCAGATCGGGCACTATGAGGACGTCCGCCTCTCTGTATCTCCCGGCGTATCGCCGGGTGGATGTTTCAGCAGGTAGGTGGATGCGCCCCCTCCGCAAGGAGCGGGCACCGGACGAGGAACCAGAGACGGGTCCCCCTTCTCTTGCGGTGAATCGGACGGGTGGCACGGATAGCCCTCGGGCTGGTCGTGCCGTGTTCCAAAGCCCTTGCCGGGGCTGTCGGAACGGCGGAGCCACTTCGGTGGTGTTGTGCAGAAGCCCTCTTGCCGGAGGGCCGCTGCGGCTACTGCTTGGTCCTTGCGGACCAGGTACTGCATTGGATTGCTCAACCCAGCTCGATGAGCTGGAGCCCAGAACCGGGGCCAACCGGGGACCGGGCGGCCGACCTGATGGTCGGCACGAAGGGCCGCGCGAGGTTGAAGTGGATTGCCGTCCACTCATCTGGCGCGCGGCCGGTGGCGGCTACGTCACCCCGACCCCCTCGAAACCGAAGGCGGCGTCGGCGTACCCGAAACCGGGAGCCAGGTCAGTCCTCACGCGGGCCTCCCTGAGCGACGGTCGGATGCTCTTCGGCCAGGCCGCGGAGAAACTCCGCGTACTTCAGGCGGTTACTGCGGTGGGGCTGCGTATGGCCGGCTTCCCATCGGACGATGGCGAGGCGCTTGACGCCGATGGCCTCGGCGACTTCCGCCTGGGTCAAATTCGCGGCGATGCGCAGCTGTTGGCGGATGCGCGGCGGAGGCAGCGTGTCAGCATCCACTAGGGCATCGTCTCGACGCAGCGGATCCGACATCGCAGCCTCCATCCCATTCAGCGTTTCCCGAAAAGATACACTGTTTGATCTCTGTGGGGCAGCCTTGCGCGGGTGAGTGTGGATTACCTGCTGCGGCCGTCACCCAGGTGGCGGTTCGGCATTTGAGCGGCATCTGCGAGCTCGGACAGTTCAACAACCGTCACGCCAGCAGCAACCAAGAGCTCGACTCCGACACAGTCGGCAACGAACAAGGATGGTTCGCGCCAGGCGATGACGACGCGCGGGATCCCGGCCTCGAGGATCCGCTGCGCGCACGGAGTACGGTCCGCGCTCCGCTGAGAGCACGGCTCCAGGGACGAGTAGATCGTCGCCGTGGCCAGCCGCGGGTCGCCCGCCGGGAGCTTCGCGAGGACGGCTTCCTCCGCGTGCTCACGCGGATCGCCCTCGCGGGAGTAGCCAGCCGCAAGTTCGGTGCCGTCCTCGGCGACGATGACCGCGCCCACCGAGTAGGCTCCGGCGGCCGGAGGGCACAGCGAGGCGAGGCCGATCGCGCGTCGCATCCAGTGGAGGTCCTGGTCCCGGTCGGGCGCGTGCATCAGCTGCGCTCCTTCGGGGCGTAGCGGAGCAGCACGACGTCGCCGATCACGCGGGCTTCCAGCAGCCGCATGCGGGCGGTCGACCTGCCCGGGTAGTTGGCGGTGCCCAGGAACTTCGGGGCGTCGGCCTGGCCAACCAGCAGTGGCGCGACGGCGAGGTGGACTTCGTCGGCCAGGTTCTGGGCCATGAGCTGGGTGTGGATCGTGCCGCCGCCCTCCACCATGAGCCGGCCGACTTTACGGCGGCCCAACTCGTCGAGGACCAGGCCCCAGTCGAGCTCGGGGCCGACGCTGACCACGTCCGCGAGATCCGCGAGCGTTGCCTTCATCTTGTCGACGGCGGAGTCGACCGTGAAGACGAGCTTCTGGCCTCCGTAGTGCCAGAACTTTAGGTCCGCATCGAGGTCGCCGGAGGCGGTCACCGTCACCTTCAGCGGGTACTCCGACCGGCCCTCCGCGATCCGCTTCGTGCGGCGCTGCTCCGAGTTGACCAGCAGCCTCGGGTTGTCCTTCCGCATGGTCGTTGCGCCGATCAGGATCGCGTCGCAGGAGGCGCGCACCTCGTCCACGCGGTCGAAGTCGTCGGCGTTGGAGAGCAGCAACCGCTCGGGGCTGGTGTCGTCCAGGTAGCCGTCGACTGACATGGCGGCCGAGAGGATGACGTACGGGCGAGGCACGAGTGCTCCAAAGGATGAGTGGGGGACAGCTCAGTCAGGCAGGGTGAAGAACGATCTGGTTGAGCGCGGCGCGGAACTCGGCGACGCCATCCTCTCTGCAGGCGGGGGCGAGTGCCTGCTCGAGGCGGTCGAGCTGACCAATGATCCGGGCGGATCCGGTTTCGGCAGCGATGCCGACTGCCTGCAGCCCAATCTGGGCGGCGAGCGTGACGTTGCCAGTGCCAGCGTGCGCTCGGGCGGAGCGAGCGAGGTAGACACCTCGGTCACGGCGGTAGGTGGGCGGGAGCGCGGCGATGGCGGTATCGAAGCCAGCGGCAGCCTTCCCGTATTCGCCGAGGGCTGCGAGGGACCGAGCCCTGGCCGTGTTGATGTACGCCTCATCGAGCCACGAGCCCCAGATGCTGTCGGATTCCGCGCGGCTGAGAAGCTTCAAAGCTGTGTCGTATGCGTTGAGGGCATCGGTGGCATCCCCAAGAACGGCATGAGCGTGGGCCTGGTGTATGACGGCGATGACCTCGAGACGACTGCCCGCTTGTGCGGTGCGACGAGCAGCTACAGCAAGACCGAGGGCGTCAGCAGGATGCCCTGTGTCGCTAGCCAACTGGGCCTTCCGCCCGAGGATGTACGTGGTGAGGTCGACGTCGCCGGTGATGTGGGAGGCGTCCAAAGCTTTTGCGGTGTGCCCATGGGCAGTGCGCTCGTCGCCGATGTCCTGGGCGAGCCAGCCGGCCAACTCCTCGTAGCGGGTCTCGAGCGCGAGAAGCGCCGCCGCGTCAGCCCCACGAGAAGCGCGTCGACGAGCGGCGAGCTGAACGAGGTGCTGCTGGAGCGCAGGCAGAACGTGCCGGGGACCGATCAAGTTATCGGTCTGGATCATCACACGACGGAGCTGCGCGAAGTGCTCGACAGGGGATGCCATGTCAGCAGCCGCAGCATGGGCAGGTGGAGCCGGAAGCGCCGTTGCGGCGAGTCCAGCGAGGCCGGAGGCGAGGACGACGCGGCGGGGCACAGGCACGAAGCGGATCCTTCCGTGGACGCGGCAGGGAACGACGACCATGTCCGTGCCGTCATCCCTTGAGCCTGCCTGTCCGGCCGAAGCCGTGACCAGGGCCGTTGACGTTTCGGACACATGGGCTGCCGGAACGGACACATGGGCCGCAGGGGGAGGCTCCGTGCTGATGCGATCCCACAGCTCGGGTAAGAGCCCACGGCCGTCGAGTTCGCGGTCCAGCAGCTCCACTTCCGAGCGATGTTTTGGCGCGCGCTGAGCGTTCTCCCATTTCCACAGCTTGGAGTACGAGATGTAGGTCGCCTCAGCCAAGCTGCGCAGGGTGTGGTTGCGCCGCTCGCGGAGTTCCCGCACGTGGTAGCCGAAACGTGCCAGAGGCGACGCCTCTGGAGTCAGGATGTTCGGCCTCTGTCCCACACTGATCCCCCTTCATGTCTCCGATCGATGTGTCCGCCCTGCCGGACACATGGCAGACCTGGCTCTCGGTCGCCAGGGCGCCTACAACTTTCGTAGCGAAGCCGAGAGCAACCAAGGAGTGAGGAACATGCACAGCGAGAAGCGGGAGGAGAACTCAGCCATCATGACCCTTCTCAAGCCTCTCCAGGCGCGCTTCAAGTTCTGTGACCCGAGATTCAAGCGCTCTGATGGCAAGGGTGCTCGAGTCCTCAACGGACTTCTCGGCGCTCTCGCTCACGAAGGACCCACGCCCCTGGTGGGAGTAGATCAACCCCGCGTTACGCAGTTCCGTAAGGGCTCGCTGAACGGTGCCGGCGGCGACGCCATACTCCTCGGAGATCTCTCGGATACCGGGCAGCCTGGTACCAGCACTGAGCCTTCCCTGCCGGATTTTCTCGGCGTAGTCCTGGGTGATCCGCTGGTACGGCTGCACGGCCTCGCTACTCATGAGCGACATCGTAGGACGAGCTCCTCTACTTAGACAGCTTCCCTAGCTTCGGTAGCGAACTGCTTGACACGGACCTGATTGTATCAGCTAAGTTACCTGTGTCAGCAGAGAAGGGCCTTCGGGGAACTCCCCTACTGGCGCCCGCTGAGCAGTACCTGCACCACCGCACAAATGCGAGTTCCGCCTCTCCGGAGGCGGTGGCCGTCTTTTCGGAGGCGACGGCAGTGGGGTCGAGCCCAGCTCCCCCGGCGACTCGTACAAAACCGCATAGCTCCACCTGATCTACCCCGTACAGCGCTGCTGCGCTGTCTGTCCGTCAGGACCCGCCTGCCGAAAGGCCGGCTCCTGGCGCGGCAGAGAAGGCAGCACCGCGCCCATCACGTCAGGAGGACCCGATGCCCCGTATCCGTCCCGGCCGTGTCCGGACCAAGAACACCAACCGCCGTGAGCCGCTGCTGCTCAGCTCCATGTCCCCGCAGGACTTCAACGTCCGTCCGGGCGAGGTCCGCTCGATCGTCTGCCCCGACTGCCGCACCTGGCGCCGGATCATCGGCGAGACCATCCTCAAGATCCGCCCCCACGGCCTAGACAAGGGGAAGGCCACGGAGGGCGAGAAGCGCCCCCTCTGCCCCGGCAGCGACCAGCTGGTGGACGTCGACATCGACGTCCGGCGCTGGCAGGCCCGGCAGGACCGGCTGCTGCGCGACGCGATGCCGCAGGAGAACCGGCGCGCCGCCCGGCAGTTCTACAAGCCGATCCCGGCCCCGGCTGCCCCGGTCTCCCGTATCCACGCGGGAGTCACGCAGGAGGCGGCCCGGCAGGCCTACCTCGACCACGTCGACGAGTGCGTGCAGTGCGGCACCGGCCAGCACTGCACGGACGGAGGCGACCTCGCCCACCGCTACGTCCTCGTGTGCAACGCGGAGCTCGCCCGCGAGAAGGCGAAGCCCATCGCCCGCAGGGCGCAGTGGGAGAAGACCGCGCCGGCGGTCCGCGACGCCGACACCCGCCGCGCCGACATCCTTGCCGGCAGTGCCCCGGCCGAGGGCCCCGACGTCCCGCTCGCGCCGGTCGACGAGAAGACCTTCGCCCGGCGGCAGGCCGAGCTCGGCCGCCAGTACGCGGCCCGTACCGCGACCGCCTGACCCGCACAACCGACAACGGCCCCGGCTCTGGCTCCCGCTTCGCGCGGGGGACGGGGCCGGGGCCTTCTGCTCCCGTCCTACCCGACTCACCGCACCTGGAGGCCCGATGCCCGCCACCTCGACCCTGACGAACCGCCGGCCCGGCACCACCGGCGAGGTGTTCGACGCCGAGACGCTCGCGCTCCTGGACGAGCTCGACGTCCCGCTCGACGACTTCGACGTCGACCTCGACGTCGCCTTCGGTACGCCGCTGGAGATGTACGAGCCCGCGGGCACCGACCGGGAGCTGCGCCGGTACGCGGCCGCGGTCCTGACCGTCCCGCCCGACCGCCGCCACGAGCTCGCCCTCGCGTACGGCGCCGAGATCGCCGCCCGCGTGGATGCCGGCCGCGACATCCTCGCCGCCGACCCGGCCATCACCGCCCGCGTCCGCGAGCGCCTGGTCGACGTCCTGCTCCCCTACGCCGGCCGCCTGCGCCGGACGATCCGCTCCGGATGCCGCCCGGAGTACGCCGCAGCCTGAGCCGCCCCTCTCGAACGGACGCCCACGATCACCGGCCACCCCTACTGCACCGAGGGGTGGCCGCTGGTCGTGGCCGGTCGTACGACCCGCCAAAACAACGACAGCCCCGGGGATTGCGCCCCCGAGGCCGTCCAGGACCTGAGTGGAGGACCTGATGCAGAACAGCATCGCACAGCACCCGACCGACTCCGACACGGACATGGACGAGGCCCTGCGCCGCGTCCGCTCGGGGAAGTGACCGCCATGGACTGGCGCCACAACGCGGTCTGCCGCGAAGAAGACCCTGACCTGTTCTTCCCCATCGGCAACACCGGCCCCGCCCTGCTGCAGATCAAGGAAGCCAAGGCTGTCTGCTGCCGCTGCCCCGTCATGGAGGCGTGCCTGCGGTGGGCGCTGGAGTCCGGGCAGGACGACGGTGTCTGGGGCGGGCTGTCGGAGGACGAGCGCCGCGCCATGAAGCGCCGCGCCCGCCAGCAGTCCCCGAGCGGACAGGCGGTGTCGGCATGAGTTCCTGCCTGGCCAGGCTGACCGCGGTTCTGCGTCACCTGTGGCAGTGCTCCAACTGCGGCTGCTGGTCGGAAAGCCAGAACTGCCCGTTCTGCTGAGCCCTGATCGAAATCACAGGTGAAGTGACTGCCCGCCAGAACCCGCTCTACATCCGTTACATGGCCGCCGTCGACGAGTGGACCACCCACGTCACCGACTGCTCGTGCCGGGTCGAGGCTCCGTACGAGGTGGGAGCGCCGCTGTTCGAGCGGTTCTCCCGCCTCCAGGACGCCTGGACCAACCACCTCACCCAGCAGCGCCGCTGAGGCTCGCCTGTCTCTCCCGCCCCCGCCGCCCGGCGGGGGCGGTCCTTGTCTCCGAAGGAGAGAACCGCATGACCAGCACCATCACCACCGTGTTCACCGACGAGGTCCTCGCCCGGGCCGCCGGGCTCGTGAAGGACTCCTACCGGCCGGTGTGGACCGGCGCCTCGGGTGAGGAGTCGACCGGTGAGTCGGTCGCCCGTCACTTGGAGGCGGCCGTCGCCCTGCTGGAGACCGACGGCTGGACTCGCATGTCCAACTACGGCCCGGCCGTGAGCGCGGAGCTGCCCGCGATCGAGTCGATGAGCACGCAGGCCATGGTCCGCGAGGTGCTCCTCGCGGTCCGCGAGGAGACCGCCCCTGCCCCACGCACCTTGTCCGCGGCGCTGGACCACGCGGCGCGCGGCGGGGATGGCGATGCTGACACCCGCGACGTCGCGTACGAGGTGCTGACCCTGGTGGTCCGTGCACTGACCGGTCACGACCAGGCCCGCGCCACGGCGTGGGCGGAGCGCCTGCACCGCACCCGTGAGGACGTCACCGCTCTGCTGGCCGCCGGCGCCCGCTTCGCCCGCGCCTACGGGCCCGGCGCCGCCGAGGCGGACCAGGCCGCCTGACCTGCCGCCTTTTGCGCTCTCCCCGAGTTGCCTGTCGTCCCTCGCCCGCCCGGCGAGGGACGGCGGGGAGCACCGGGGCCCGCCCCGCACCTCGCTCCGCCGTCTCCCGTCCGGCGGGAGCCCGAACGAAGCTCCCACCCGCCCGACCGCACCCGCCCTCTCCGGTTGCCCGCCAGGCGGGCCGCCGGTTTCGCCGTACCGCCGTGCCCGGGCAGGAGCCCGGGCCGACTTCATGGAGGACCGCGATGACCCGCACGATCCCGCTCCTGCACCCGCTCGACGACCACGGCCGCCTGCCGCGCCGGCCGCTCGACGAGACCAGCCGCCTCCCCCAGGACGTCCGGGAGGCCGCCGACGCGCTCGCGGCCGCGGCCGCGAAGCCGCAGCTGTCTCCGGCCGCCGACATCGCCCGCCACTGCCACCCCCACTACCTGCGGGCCGAGCCCACCGCGTTCGGCACCGTCACCTTCTACTTCCGGGCCTTCACCGGCCGCGAGAGCCGGCCGGAGATGCCGCGCGAGGCGTGGGACGACCCGGCGCTGACCTGGAAGCAGAAGTGCGAGCTGGACAGCCAGTACACCGTGGCCCAGTCACTGTGGTCGCAGGGCCGGCTGCGGATCCAGGCCGCCCCAGTCCTGCGCCGGGCCGCCCCGCTCTGGCAGGCGTGGACCACCGCCCAGAGCGAGCTGCGCGAGGCGTTCGAGGTGTTCCGCCACACCTCCGACGGCATGTGGCGCGCGCAGCTGCTCCGGCTCACCGACGCCGAGCGGGCCGCGCTCGACGCGGCCCGGGCGTGGGACGCGGTCGCCGAGGAGCTGTCCCTGCTCGCCGCCGAACAGCGCCGCGACGCGGGCGAGGAGCACGAGCTCGAGCTCGAGACGGTCGCCCGGGAGCTCGGCCTGGACGCCTCGGACTGGGTCATCCGCTGGCCCGACGACTACACGCCCCGCGCCTACTCCTGGCCGCACCAGACCCCACTGGTCCGCGCGCTCACCGCCGAGATCGAGCAGCAGCGCGAGCGCCTGATGGAGGTCGCCCGCCTGGTCGGCGACCACGAGCCCACACCGGCCTGACCCCTTCCCCCTCTTCTGCCGGCCCACCCGGCACGACCGCTCAAGGAGCGCCTGATGACCACCCATACGGACCTGGCCCGCCCCGCCGACGGGGCGCCGGAGCACCACTCCGTCCCCGGCCCTGTGCCCGCTCCGGCTGCTGATGCTTCTGACGGGCACCCCTTCCCGTCCCTCGACGGGGCGCCCCCGTCCGGGTCCTCCCTGTCGTGGTCCCGGGGCGAGAAGTGGCTGCTGCGTTCCGGTATCGCTTCCGGCGTCGGCGTCGGCACTCTCGGCCTGGCCTCCTCCTACAAGGCCCTGGAGGAGAAGGCCGCCAGGACGGCCGCCGAGGGTGGTTGGGGCTGGGGCGAGTACGCCTGGATGCTTCCCGTCGGTGTCGACCTGGGCATCTTGACCTTCTCCATCGTCAACCTGCTGCTGGTCAAGGCAGAAAAGCCGCTTGCCTGGGTCAAGTGGGTGCCGCGCGTGCTGACCGTCGTCACCATCGTCTTGAACTGGAACACCGGCGCGACGAGGGAGGGCAAGCTCGGGCATGCCGCGCTCGCCGCACTGTGGGTGGTGCTGTCCGAGATCGCCGCCCACCTGTACGCCGCGCACATCGGCCGATTGCGCAACCGGCGCCAGATGGAGCGGATCCGCTTCTCCCGCTGGTTCTACCAGCCGGTCAGCTCCGCCCGGGTCAACCGGCTGATGAAGTCCTGGGAGATCACCTCCTACGAGGCGGCCCTGGAGCGCGACCGGCAGCTGATGGTCTACCGCTCCGGACTGCGCAAGGAGTACGGCCGGCTGTGGCGCTTCAAGGCCAGTGAAGAAAAGCTTCAGCCGCTGCGGCTCGCCGCCTACGGCATGACGGTCGAACAGGCCCTGGAAGAGCCCGACCGTCAGCAGGACGCGCAGGACCTTCGAGAGCAGAAGCGCGACCTTCAACGGGCCCGGGCGGAGCTTCAGAAGATTGAAGCGGAGGCCCGGATCAAGGCGGCCGAGCTTCAGGCGGAGGCCGCCAAGGTTCGCGCCCAGGGCGACCTGGCCAAGGCCAGGGCGGAGGCGGATGCGTCGGCTTCAGTGGCGGTTCAGCAGTCTGAAGCCGACCTTCAGGTCCGTCGTGCGCAAGCCGAGGCCGAGGCGAGGCGCGTCAAGGCGGAGGCCGAGGCGAAGGTCCGCGAGCTGGAGGCCCAGGAGCAGACCCGGCAGGACGAGCTGATCCGCCAGCGGGAAAAGGACCAGCTCAACTGGGAGTCCGAGCGTGCCGAGCTGCTGGCCCGGCAGAAGGAGGACGAGCACCGCCGACAGCTTGAAGCCCGCCGTCTGGAGGCTGAAGTCGAGTTGAAGGAGAGCGCGGAGGCCGCGACGGCCCGCCGAGTGAAGCAGGAGGAGGACGCGCGGGCCGCCGAGCTGGAGAAGCGGGCCGCCGAAGCCCGCAAGGCGGCTGCTGAAGCCGACCGGAAGGCCAAGGAGAACCAGCAGAAGGAGCTCGAAGCGGAATCGGCGATCAAGGCCGTCGAGCGCAAAGCCGCCGAGGACGCCGCTGCCACACAGGCGGCCCGGCTGAAGGCGGCGGCGGACGAGCTGAAGGCCGCCGAGCTGGAGGCTGAAGCCCGCCTGACCCCGGCTGAACGCGAAGCCCGGCAGATCGCCGACATGATCCGCGCCGAAGGCGTCAAGGCGATCACGCTGAGCCGGATCGAGGAGATCTTCAACTTCTCCCAGGCCACCGCCTCCGGCCGCCGCAAGCGCGCCATCCAGCTCCTCCAGGAGGCCGGTGAGCTTCCCTCGGAGGTCGCCTGACCTGCATAAACGAGCCAGTTTCGACGGTTCCACCGGCCCCCGAGACGAAGCAAGCGCCTCGGGAGCACGGTGAAGGCGTCGAAACGCCGCCACCACCCTGCCACGGCCGCGCCCCGGAAAGAGGCGAAACCGCAGGCGAACACCCCCGGCTCACCCACCCTTTTGGAGGACGACCCCGTGAATCCCGAGCACCGTCCCGACGCGGCCCCGCAGGGCCGGCCGCCCGGGTACAACGCCCCCAACCCGCTGCAGGATGTGGCGGCCAGCGCGCCCGCGACCGCCCGCTACCTCGCGGACATCCAGCGGGTGGTGCGCGACACCGAGCGCCACCTGGCCACGCTGGCGGACGAGACCAGCGTCCACCTGCGCGGCACCCACCTTCAGGGCGACCGTTTCTGGCACGCCAAAAACCGTGCCCGGCCGGTGGAAAAGGCTCTGCGGAAGGTATTGAGGGACGCCAAGAACCTCGCCGCCGACCTCGAGGCCGCTGCCTACAGTCGTCACGCTTTCGACGAGAATTGCGCGAACACGGTGAAAGAGCGTAAGGAAAAGGAGTTGGAAAAGCAGCGGAAGAAGAATCCGCAGCAGATCCCGCCCATGCCCGCCGCCCCGCCCGGACTTCACAGCAAGCCGGAAAGCGGCTACGCTTCTCCCGTGTCGAACATTCACGACCTGCGAGGGCGTGAGTCGGCGTGAGCAATGCAAGCCGCCCGCTGACCCGGCACGAAATCAAAGCGCAGAATTCCCGCAACTACCTGCTCAAGCAGCGGACGGATTTCGTGGAAAAACACGGGGAAGACCTCGGCGCTTTCTACTTCCTCATCATGCTGCTGCAGACACACGGCAGGAAGATGCTGAAGCGAGGCGACGTGCAGGGACTGCGGCGACTGGCCCACGACCTGCACGGCCTCTACGTGAAGCACACCCAGCAGTAGCACCCACCCGCACGACCTCGGAGGGGGCCGGCCACCACGGCCGGCCCCCTCCGGTGTGCTCCCAACGCCCAGGCGCCCACACGCCCGCACGCCCAGGCGCGCACACGCGTATACGCGAGGCGCCACGACCCTGTCAAGGAAGGAGCCCCACCCGGTGTCCAGCACCTCCGACGGTCCCGGCGACGGCCCCGGCCGGCTCATCCCCTTTCCCCCCGGAGGCGATGTCACCGACCGGCCCGTACCGCTCGCCGATATCGACCGCCTCATTCCCCCGCCCAGCGAAATCCCTACGGAAAACCCCATGGAGCGGACGATCGAACTGCCGCCCGTCCGGGAACCGATCGGCCCAGAAAGTGTGCTGCGCGCCGAATCCACCCCCGCCTATTCCCCGACTGTAGAAGAAACCGGCGGCGGAGAAGAGGGCGGCGGGGAATATGAATACGAGCCGCGCCGCACCTTTATGGAAAGGATCGGTGACTGGCTCGAATACAGGATCGCCCAGGGGTATGCCGGTCTCGAGGCCGAAGGCCCCTACCGGGAAGCGGTCATCGAGGCGAAAGTCGCCCGCCTGAAAGCGGAAAGCGAACGCGAAATCGCCCTGCTGGAAGTGCACAACAAACTGCGCCAGGCGGGTATCCAGGCGGCAGCCGACAAAAAGGCCGCCCGGGGCAAGGGCGACGCGGCCGCGATGAAAACCGGCTCCAACACCTCCGGCGGAAGCCGGGGCGGTTTTGGCGGCGGCCGCGGCGGTTCCGGCACTGGTCCGGCCGGAGGCGGCAGGAACACCTCCGGAGCCGGCGGCGGCCGGGGCGGCGCCGGCTCCGGCGCGGACAAGGGCGGCCGCAAGGACGCCAGGTCCTCCGCCACCCACTCGCCGGCCCCGGCCGCGAAGGCGAACGAGGACAAGCGCCGCCAGGAACGGCAGCGCGCCAAGGAGCAGGCCCCGGCCGGAGGCGGCCGGGACGGAACCGGCGGTGGCCGGGGCGGAGCCGGCGGCAGCCGGGACGGCGCCAAGGGCTCCGGCGGCGCGTCGCCGAGTCAGGACCGGGCGACCGCCCGGCAGTCGGCCCGGGCCGAACGGCACGCCGAGCGGGGTAAGGCCAAGGACCAGCGGCGGGCGGCCGAGCAGGCCGCCGGTCTGAAGGACCGCACCAAGGACCGCGAGCAGGCGCGCGCCGAGCGGCAGCGGGCCCGGGACAAGGACTGGGCGGACCGCGAGGCGCGCCAGGAGCGGGAGCAGAAGGACCGGGCCGAGCGCGGCGCCGCCCGCGCGGCCCGACGCCAGGAGCGCAAGGCCCGGCGGGAGAAGGCGAAGGCGGCCGGGGCCGGGCGTACGACGCTGGGCAAGGCGGTCGGGGACGAGGCACAGCGACGATTCGACAAGCGCCGCCAGGCCGCCGAGGACGCCCGGCTCGCCAAGGACAAGGCAGGCGAAGGCAAGGCCGAGTCCGAGAAGACCGAGGCCAAGGAGGAGTCCGAGAAGACCAAGGGCACGGCTGGTGACGGCAAGACCGAGGGGACGGGCAAGCCGGCGCCGGACTTTGAGGACGGCAAGAAGGCCGGCGGAAAGGACGAGGCCGGCGGAAAGGAGGACAAGGGCTCCGGCGACAAGACGACAGAGCCCGGCGGCCCGGACAAGGCCGAGGCGGAGAAGGAACCGGGCGAGCCCGGTACGGCCGAGACCGCCGAGGAGGAGTCCGGCAGCGGTGACAGCAAGGCCGGGAAGCCCACCGGGCCCGAGGCGCCCACGACCGCCGCCAAGAGCCCTGAAAGCCCCTCAGAGACCCCAACAACCGCGTCCGCGGGCACGGAGCCGGAAGAGGCTGAGATCGTCGAGGAGAAGCCGTCTGGCGGCTCCGCCGAGACGGCTGGAGGCGAAGAACCGCGTTTGGGGAAGCGGTCGTTCGGTGAGCGCGTCAAGGACCGGCTCACCAGGAACAAGCCCCCTGCCGAGGAGGGCCCGCGGCCGCCGCTGTGGATGGAGGCGGAGGGCGAGCGCGCCCGCTCTCCGCTTCGCCCGGAGTCCGACGATGACATCGTCGACGCCGACGTCATCGACGACCGCCCCGGACAAGAGCCCGGGCAGAGCGCCGAGCCTCAGGATCTCCACGCCCCTCACCCGCCCAAGAACGGGCTCGAGAAGGACGCTGCCGAGGCAGACCCGGCGGCGGCAGGACAAACCCCCGGGTCCGACACACCGGCCGGCAACGACGGCAAGCCCGCGAAGGAGAGCGAGCCGACGGAGGAGAGCAAGCCCTCCGGTCCCGACGAAGTACCCGGCGGCAAGGCCGACCCCCTGGCAGACCTCACCAAAGCCCAGCTCCTGGGGTTCCTCGTGCCGGGCCACTCCCGCCCGCCCGAGCCCTCGAGGCCCGTCTGGAACGACACGAGCACCGCCCCAGCAGGGGGCGGGCCCGGGATGGAGATCCCGGCGCAGTCCGCACCACCCGACACCACCCCCAAGGAGACCCTGTCGATGGGCAACACTCCGGCACAGGCCGGTTCGCGGTCGCTGCCCGCCAAGCACCAGACCGACATCAAGTTCAACGAGTACCTGGTGTTGATGACCAACATCGCCCTGGGCGCCCTCGGTGACAAGGAGACGGCCGACGAGATGATCGGCCGCCTACTGGCCACGGCCAAAGCCCTTGAGGAGATCGCCGCTGACCTGGCCGACGACCACAACATCGACGCAGAGATCACTTCGCAGATCAGCGAGTTGTCCGAGGCGCTGGCGGAGATGACGGCCCAGGCCGCTCGGTGCTCCCAGGAGTGCGCGGACGCAGCCGAGGCCGCCGTGCACGCCGCCGCCGGCGTCGCCCGCGTCTACGGCCAGGACATGGACGCCAAACAGGACGCGGGCCTGGCCCACGCCTCGGCCGCCGCCCACCACAACTGACCCGAACCGAACCATTGAAAGGAGACACCATCCCGATGAGCAGCGGAAACACCGGCGAAACCGTCACCAGTGACGACAACAGCTACAAGGCCATCCAGGCCAAGCTGACCAGACTGTCGAACGCGCTGGATGACAAGGCCGCCGAGCTGGAGGTCCTGCAGAACCGGATGAAGGCCAACGCCAAGAAGGCCCAGGACACCGCCCAGGCCATCGAGCACGCTGACCTGGACCCGCGGTTCGTGGAGCTGACCTCCGCGGTCTCCACCGCGCTGGGCGGTGCGGCCGTCCACATCCAGCGCCTGACCGAGGACACGGTTGCGAGCGCGTCCCACTCCCGTGTGCTCCAGCGCTCGCACGCCCGGTTCTACGGCGAGCTCGACGAGGTCCGCTCGAACCGCCGGGAGAAGACCCCCAAGCCCGGGTTCTTCGATGACTAGGGCACTTCTTCCGGATCTTGGTTGGGGCGGACTCCGCACGCTGTTGCCCGCACATATATTGGCGAGATGGACGAAGCCGAGGCGAGCGGACAGGTGTGGAGGGACGAGGTCCGAGCGCGTCCGACAGCTGAACAGGATCGAGATGCCCTGGCCCGGCTTGTCGAGGTCGACGCGGACTCCTTCGAGGTTGAGCTGTACGAGCGCGCGGCAGATCCTCAGGTGCTTGAAATCGATCGCGCCCAGAGGTCGAAGGTTGGGCAGTACGCCAGGCATGTGCGGCGACTTCGGGAGCATCGGCATTGCCAAGGAAGTTGATCAGTGAGCCGTTTTCATCCTGCCTCTGAAGGGCTATAAGGCCTGGTCAGCTGGGGCGGTAACGTGGCAGAGCCCCCGGTCGTTGGCGGTGTTGATTCCACTCGACACTGCCGACAGCCCGGGGGCTCTGTTGGTTCCGTATCCTGCCACGCTCGACGTCCCGTACGAGCTGGTCGAGCATGTCTCCTGGCTGATCTACGCCCGAAGGCGTGAACTGAACTCGCCGTGGAGACGACTCGGCTGCTTCAAGCAGGCCCTGCTCGTCCTGGCCCACCTCCGGAAGAACGAGACGTTCGCCCAACTCGCGGCCGGGTTCGGCGTCTCCACCGCGACGGCCTGGCGCTACGTAGACGAAACCCTGGACGTCCTCGCCGCGTGGGCGCCCGGCCTGCACGAGGCCCTGACCGGACTGGGCGAGGGCGACTTCGTGATCGTGGACGGCACTCTGATCCCCACCGACCGCATCGCCGCCGACGAACCGTACTACTCGATGAAGCACCGCAAGCACGGCATGAACGTGCAGGTCATCGCTCGCCCCGACGGCACACCGCTGTGGTTCTCCCGCGCGACACCCGGCCGGACCCACGACCTGACCGCCGCGCGTGCCCACGGCATTGTCCAGGCCTGCCTCACCCGCCAGATCCTCGTCCTCGCGGACCGCGCCTACCAGGGCGCTGGCGCCACCGTCCGCACCCCCTACTACCGCCACCGCGAACAGCCCGAGCACTACCAGCGGTTCAACCAAGACCACACCAGACTGAGGGCCCCGGGCGAACGTGCCTTCGCGCAGTTGAAGTCCTGGCGAATCCTCCGGCGAGCCAGATGCTCCACTCGCCGCATCGGCACCGTCGTCCAAGCCGTTCACACACTGCTGAACTGCAGTTATTCAGGATGAAAACGGCTCAGTGAGCCTCTTCAGCGGCCACCCCAGAGGGTGAGTGGCTCTGTGGGGTTGACCGTCCTCTGAGCTGCAGTGGTGATCAGCCCTCGCGGATCCGGCCGTCACCCGATCGGTGGCCGTTCTGAAGAAGCTCAGTGATCTTTAGATCATCTGAGTCGTTGGTCGGGTGTGTCGTTGACTGACGCCCGGTGGGCGAGGACCGAGCCGGTGCTGCCGGACCGGAAGCCGAAGCGGGGTGGGCGGTGGCGTCGATCACCTGCCGGTGATCGACGCGATCGCGTTCACGTACCGCACCGGCACACCGTGAATGGACCTGCCCGAGCACTTCGGTTCGTGGAAGGGGGCTCACAACCGACTGCGGAAGTGGGCCGCTGGCGGGACCTGGGAGAAGGTCTTCACCGCTCTGCTCGCCCAGGCCGATGCCGAAGGCCATCTCGACTGAGTCGTCGCAGTCGACTCCACCTTCGTCCGAGCCCATCAGCACGCCGCCATCTCCATCTGGTCGGCGAGGTGATCCGAAAGAAACGGCTCAGCCGACATCCTCGGACTTCAGCAGTCGGCGTGCAGCCGACACCAGCTCGCCAAGAGCGGCATTGAGGCTCTCCTCCTGGTCCCGCCGCCGTTCGCGAAGGTGGAACCGGTACGTGTCGTCGAGCAAGAGGAGCCTTTCGTCGTCACCCACGTGAGGCAGCTGCTCCAATGCCGTACGGGCCGCCGACCTGAACGCCGCATACTCATTCCCGTCACGGGCGAGGTTGGCAACGCGTGCGTCATCCAGCGCGCGGAGCGCTCGCTGTGCCCAGACATGGTGCGGTGACATCACGGGGGTGGCTTCCAACCTGCGGCGAACTCGCTCCGCCGGCGCGCGGTCGTCTGCGAGATCCATGCAGCTCTCCACCACCACGACGACCTGACGAGCCAATTCCACCAGGCTCGCCGGGGCGATCAACTCAAGCTCTGCCTGCTTCTGTGACAGCTCCAGGTACGCAGTCCGGATGGCTGCCTGATCACCCCCCTGATGATCCCGCTGATACAACGCCTTCGCATAGGACACCGTCTCTCGCGCCTTCTGTACGAACTGGGCTATCTCACGCCTGCGGTCGTCCCGCAGGGCTGCCAATCGCTGTGCCTCTGCCGTGATGCGAGCGGCATCCCGAGCGGCGTCCGCTTGAGCACGGCCACCCCGCAGCTGGATCCGTGCGCCGATGAAGTTGCCGAGGATGCCCCCGCCGATCCCGATGAATGCCACCACCGCGGCGAAAACCTCGGGATTCCCCTTGATCGCTTCGATGACTCTGCCCATGGCGGCCATCGTGCCGCGAACTGCTCTACAGCGCCGACTGCTTGCCAGTCTGCATCCTCCGGCGCCATGTCTCGGATGACGGAAAACAAAGACGGCGCGGCGAGGTGCTCTGCCAGACGGCACGGTCAGAGGAGATCCAGAAGAACGACCTAGCCCCAACCCAAAAGCCTCCACCCCCGCCCTTGTCAGGGGCCGGCCCGCCACCGCGCGGACCGGCCCCTGACCCTGTTTTTCCAGGAGAACTCTCGATGGTCCTGCCGCGCAGCGTGGCGCTCGAACGCCTCGCCTACACCCTGACCGCCCCCGCCCTGGCCATCGCCCCCAACCTGACCCCCGACGGCCCGGCGAACATCGCCGTCCTGCTGGCGGGCGCTGCCGGGGCCGCGAACCTGATCCACGCTGCCACCAGCCGCCTGCCCGGCTCCGGACAGCGCATCGTGCGCTCCTTCCCCCTGGCCCTGGCCGCCGGGGTCGACCTGGCGGCGGTATGGACGCCCGGCTACGGACCGGTGCAGACCGACGTCCTGCTCGCGGCCGGCTGGGCCCTGCTGTGCGGCGCGCTCGCCCCGCTGTCCCGCGCTGGACGGCGCGGCCACCGTCCCGCCCCGGTCACCGAGCTGCCCGCCGTCCCGGCCGCGCCCGTTCCGGCGGCTCTGCTCGCCTGGGCCGAAGCGGCGAAGGAGCCGCTGCATCCCGAGGACGCTGCCTCCCTCTACACCCGCAGCGCACGCGAGCTGTGGGAGCGGGCCGGTCTTCCCGGCGGCACGCTGCTGGTGAAGGCGATCCCGCACCCGGACACGGCGAAGGATCTGACGATCCTGCTGCGCTCCAAGGACCCTGGGCGCCCGATCCGGTCCCTGTCCGAGGCCGACGTGGCCGCCGCGTTCGCGGTGTACGAGCAGGAGGTCGCTCTGGCGCCGGTGGAGCAGCAGCCGGAGGGCCGGCAGGGCGGGCCGGGCTGGCTGCAGGCCCACATCACTCCCGACGCCACCGCCCGTCGCGCCAAGGCCCCCACCCTGAAGGAGCGGTGGGCCGACAAGGTCGCCGGGTCCAAGGGCGGCGCCCCCGGCTCCGAGCTCGTCGCCCGTACCCGCGACGAGGAGCGCGGGGTGACGTTCTACCGGGGGCGGATGGTTGATGAGACCGAGGTGCCGCGGATCGACCTGGCCAAGGTCTGTCGCGGCCTGGGCATCCCTGCCGACGACTCGTGCGTGTTCGTCCTCATCGACGGTTCGGAGTTCCTGATCAGCGTCTTCGACACCCCGCCGCTGTCGCAGATCTTCCCGGCTACACGCGAGCTGCTCACGCCCGACGCCAAGGGCATGTACGTGTGCGGGTACACCACCACCGGCCAGCCGGTGAAGAACATGATCTACCAGCACGACAAGAACGCGCCCTGTCACGGACTCATCCTCGGTGTGAGCCGCTCGGGCAAGACCCAGTACTTCGCCCTGGCGATGGCCGCCCACTCACTGGGCGGCGGGGTGGTGTGGCTGTCCACCGTCCGCAAGGACGAAAAGACATCCGTGCTGGGCCAGTACATCGACCGGCAGGGCTCCAACGCCCTGTGGATGGCCCGCTCCCTGCGCGCGGCCAAGGCCCTGTGTGAGATCCGGGCGGAGATGCCCTGGTCGCACGACGGCCAGCCGCATGACTTCAAGCCCGGCGACCCGCGCTGCCCCTACCGGCCGCTGGCGGTGTTCGCGGACGAGTTCATGACCGCCTCCAAGGACGAGGAGTACGGAGAGTTCATCCAGACCGACGCCGACGACCTGACCGTCACCGGCCTGAAGTACGGCATCGGTTTCGTCCCCGCCGGCCAGAGTCCCTTCGCGCACGACGGGTTCTCCTCCGGCATGAAGGCCAACCTGCGGCAGAACTCCCGCGCGGTGGTGTTCAACATGGGCAACCCCTCCTCCACCCGCAAGGCCGTCGAGGGCGCCATGGAAAACCCCCACGACGTGCCGACGATCCCGACCCGCTACTCCCAGCAGGAGGGCTCGGTGATCGAACGGGCCATGCGCGGCGAGGCCGACCCGGAAAACGGCGTCTCCACCGGCGGTGTCGCGATCATCGTCCTGGACAACGGCCGCGCCGTCCTCATGCGCTCGCTGTTCGCCGACTTCGACACCGACCTCGCGAGCATCTTCCCCGACGAGGTCGTCCATCTCACCGACTACGAGATCAGCGAGCTGACCAAGCGGGGCCTGTGGTTCGACTGGAACGAGCCCGAGCGCCCCGGCGAGTTCCGGCCCGCACCCGACGACGACGGCGACGAGCCCCGTCGGCACGGCGGTGGCGGGAAGCCCGGCGGCGGCAAGCCCGCGGGCAAGCGCCGTGCCGAGGTCACCTCCGCCCGCCAGGCCCTCGAGGCCATCAAGACCCTCGTCCCCTGACCCAACCCCACTCCCCCATCCCCGTGGGCCCGGCCGCGTGCTGCGCGGCCGGGCCCACAGCCATCCCCGATCGGAGACTTCCATGGACTTCCGCCCCGCCCCCAGCCGCCCGATGACCGGCCCCGAAGCCGCCGCCGAGGCCGAACGGATCCTGCGCACCGCCTTCCACGACCAGCCGCAGCCGCCGGCCCCGATCCCGACCTCGTTCCAGGACGAGACCCCGCTCCCGAAGATCGGGCCCACCCCGCCGGTGCTCCAGCCCGAGACCCGCACCGTCCCGGCCTGGGCGGCCGGCACGGCTGTCGCCGCCATCGGGATCGGCGCCGGGATCACCGGCGTGGGCTGCAGCGCCTGGCTGATCCTGCAGGGCCTGGCCGCCGTCACCCTCACCAGCGTCCTGATGGTCACCCTCCCCCTCGCCGCGCTCGCCGCCCTGGCCACCGCGATCGGCAGCGCCCTCCAGCACGCCCGCGCGACCGTCACCCACAACGAGAACCACTACAACGCCCCGGTCACCCAGCACGTGCAGCACACCGAGCAGACCGCCCGCGGCTTCTTCGGCCGCATCACCAACCGCTGAATCCGGCCGCTCCGCCCGGCTCTCGTCCCCCGCCCCCATGCGGCCGGCAGGACGAGAGCGGGACCGGCCACCCGGCCCCAGCACCATCCCCGTCCTCTTTCGTGAAGGAGTTCCCGGCGATGCAGACCGGACCGACCAACAACTCCCCGCTCCCCCGCCCCGGCCAGACACCGAAGCCGCCCTCCAAGGACAGCATGCGGGCACGGCTGGACGCCGTCGGCGCCTGGTGGAACCGCGCCTGGGAACAGGGCGGTGTCCTGCACGGCGTGTGGGAGGACATCCGCCGCACACCGAAGGCCGACTGGCACGGCCTGGCCCACTGGATCAAGGCGCTCGTCCTGGTGGTCGCGGCCGCGGTGCTGGTGATGCTCCTCGGCGCGGCCGCCGGCGTCCTGGGCGCCCTCACCGACACGGTCACTACCGCCGTGCCCCGCCCGCACATGGATCTGGAGCACGACACCAGCGGCATCTGGCCCACCCTCACCACCCCCATCCGCGCCTTCCTCGACGCCCAGGCCGCGCACCTGCCCGCCTTGTCCGGCGCCACCGTCTACACCCTGTGGCAGACCACCGGACTGATCGGCCTGCTTGGCGGGTTCCTGCGCATCAGCGGGGCCCGCATCCTGTGGACCCTGTGGGGTCTTTCCAGCATCTGGGTCGTGTGGTCCGCCTCCCCCGTTGGCGGCCGCCTCCTGGCCGCCGCGCTCGCCGCCGTCGTCTGGGGGCTCGCCAGCATCCTCGCCCTGCGCGGCCTGTCGTTCCGCCCCGTCATCCACAACCACCAGGCGGCCCCGGTCGCGCCGGCCTTCAGCCCCGAGTTCCGCCCCGAACTCCACCTCCACGCCACGCTGCCCGCGCCCACCCCGCCCGGTGACGAAACCCCGCCCCCGACCGTCATCCGCTTCCCCAACCGCTGAACCACCCCGGCCGCTCCGCCTGGCTCTCGCCCACCCTTCCCGAGGTGAGCGAGGGCCGGACAGGCCGACCGGCCACCGCCCGCGCCCCGACGGCCCCTTCCGGCCGGCGGGGCGCAGCACTGCCCGCCCTCACACCCGCTGGAGGACAATCCGTGCTCGTACCCCGTCCGCGCCGCCGGATCGGGCGCCCGCGTCCGCAGCACCCTGGTCCCCGCTACCCGCACCGCCCCGCCCGGCTCCCCAGCTCCTGGAGCGGGTGATGGCCGAGCTGAAGTTCTTCGAGGTGGAGGCGCGCTTCCCGGAGGATGTCGCGGAGGTCCCGGCTGCCGCGGTGTCGTACGTGGCCCAGCAGGTGAAGGTGCCGGCCGAGGAGTGGGGCGTCTACGACTGGTCCGGGCGGGCGATCAAGCGGCATCGGATGGAGGTCCGCGCGGCGTTCGGGTTCCGCGAGTGCACGCAGGAGGACCAGGTCCAACTCGCGCAGTGGTTGGCAGCGGAACTGTGCCCGGTGGAGCTGAGCCGGGACCGACTGGCCGAGGCGGTGGTCGCTCGGTGCCGAAACGATCGTCTGGAGCCGCCAGCGCTGGCGAGGGTGACGCGTCTGGTCGCGTCGGCGGTGAACACCTTCGAGGAGAGGTTCTGCGCGACGACGGTGGAGCGGTTGTCCGCGGCCTCCCGGTCCCGGCTGGACGACCTGGTGGCCGAGGACGATGGGGATGAGGGCAGCGTGGGCGGGGGCCGGACGTTCTTCACCGAGCTGAAGGCGGACCCCGGCGCGCTGGGCCTGGACAGTCTGCTGACGGAGGTGAACAAGCTGCAGCGGGTGCGGCAGTTGGAGCTGCCGCCGGAGTTGTTCGGGGAGTTCTCGGAAAAGCTGGTGTCGGCGTGGCGGGCGCGGGCGGCGAAGGAGTATCCGTCCGACCTGGTGGCCGCGCCGGCTCCGGTGCGGTACACGCTGCTGGCGGCGCTGTGCCACGTGCACGAGAGCGAGATCACCGACTCCCTGGTGGACCTGTTCATCCAACTGGTGCAGAAGATCAATACGCGGGCGGAGAAGAAAGTCGAGGGCGAGTTCGTCAAGGAGCTCAAGAAGGTCCGCGGCAAGGAGGCGATGATGCTGCGGGTCGCCGAGGCCGCTCTGGCCGAGCCGTCCGGCACGGTCCGCAAGGTGATCTACCCGGTGGTCGGCGGGGAGAAGACACTCAAGGCGTTGGCGGCGGAGGCGGCGGCGAACGAGGCCAAGTACAAGGCGCGGATCCGCACCGTGCTGCGGTCCTCCTACTCGGCCCACTGGCGCCGGATGCTCTCGCCGCTGCTGTCGGCCTGGGAGCTGAAGAGCAACAACACCGCCTACCGACCGGTTATGGACGCGATCGACCTGCTCAAGCGCTACCTGGACCAGCCGATCAAGGACGGGGCCTTCTTCGACGCGGCGGAGAAGGTGCCGCTGGAGGGAGTGGTGCCCGAGCAGTGGCGGGCCGCGGTGGTGGACGACAAGGGCCGGGTCGAGCGGATCCCCTATGAGCTGTGTGTGCTGGTCAGCCTGCGGGACGCGCTGCGGCGACGGGAGATCTGGGTGGCCGGGGCCAGCCGCTGGCGCAATCCGGAGGATGACCTGCCTGCGGACTTCGAGGACAACCGCGATGTGCACTACTCGGCGATCCGCCAGCCGCAGGACCCGCAGGAGTTCATCGTCTCCCTGCAGAAGCGGCTGCGAGACGCACTCACGGGCTTCGATCAGGCGCTGGAGCTGGGCATCACGGGCGGGGTGGAGATCATCAAGCGCCACGGCGAGCCGTGGATCAAGGTGTCCCCGCTGGCCAAGCAGGAGGAGCCGGAGAACCTGGTCGCCCTGAAGGCCGAGATCCAGCGCCGCTGGGGAACGATCGACCTGATCGACATCCTCAAGGAGGCGGAGTTCGCCACCGGCTTCACTTCCGAGTTCGCCTCGATGGCCTTCCGGGAGGCGGTCCCACGCGACGTCCTGCGGCGCCGGCTGCTGCTGGTGCTGTTCGCGCTGGGCACCAACATGGGCATCAAGCGGGTGGTGGCCACCGGCAAGCACGGCGAGTCCGAGGCGGTCCTGCGCCGGATCCGGCACCTGTTCGTGAACCGGACCAACATGAGGTCCGCACTGGTCAAACTCGTCAACCACACCTTCGCCGCCAGGGACGAGGGCTGGTGGGGCGCCGGCACCGCGTGCGCCTCGGACAGCCGCAAGTTCGGCGCCTGGTCCAGCAACTTCATGACCGAGTGGCACCAGCGCTACCGCGGCCCCGGCGTGATGATCTACTGGCACGTGGAGCGCAAGTCGGTGTGCATCTACTCCCAGCTCAAGCACTGCTCGGCCTCCGAAGTCGCCTCGATGATCGAGGGCGTACTGCGCCACTGCACCGACATGGAGGTCGACCGGCAGTACACCGACACCCACGGCGCCTCCATCGTCGGGTTCGCGTTCGCGCACATGCTCGGCTTCAACCTGCTCCCCAGGTTGAAGAACGTCGGGTCGGCCCGGCTGTACCGCCCCGCCGCCGGCGAGGACGAGCAGTGGCCTTAGCTGGGCCCGGTGCTGTCCACCAAGACCATCGACTGGGAGCTGATCCGCCAGCAGTACGACCAGATCGTCAAGTACACCACCGCCCTGCGCCTGGGCACGGCGGAGGCCGAGCAGGTCCTACGACGGTTCACCCGCGGCGGCCCCAAGCACCCCCCCCCCTACCGGGCCATCGAAGAGCTGGGGCGAGCCGTGCGCACGGCCTTCATCTGCGACTACCTCGCCGACGCCGACCTGCGCCGGGAGATCGGCGAAGGCCTGCAGGTCGTCGAGAACTGGAACAGCGCGAACCACGACCTGTTCTACGGCAAGGACGGCGAACTGACCGGCAAGGACAAGGAGAGCCAGGAGATCTCCATGCTCGCCCTGCACCTCCTCCAATCGGCCCTGGTCCACGTCAATACGCTGCTGGTCCAAGAGGTCCTCGCCGAGCCGAAGTGGGCGAACAAGCTCACCGAGGCAGACCGGCGCGGCCTCTCACCGCTGTTCTGGACCCACGTCAATCCCTACGGCAGGTTTGAGCTGGACATGAACCGCCACCTGCACCTCGGCCCACTCCTCCCGCAGCAGCGCACCCCGCAGGACCACTCCGAGCGCACCGAGGATGCGACGGCACCTTGATCCTTTCGTTCCCCTGCCTGTTCAATCAGCGCAAGTCTCAGCTGTCTCCAGAGGGGCGACGATGCCGTTCAACACCGAAGCCGATCCCGAAGTTGCCGAACGGGACGAGTGGCCCTATGCGCCGGCCATCAGGGTCGGACCGCTCCGGTTCGGCATGACCGTCGACGAAGTGGTCGAGGCGGGTGAGATGCTCGGCCAGTCGAGCGTCAGCGAGTTGCCGCGAGACCACGCGATCTTCTCGCCGACATGGAAGATCGAGGTCCACCGTCGCGGCGTGGCTCCTTCTCCGCCTGCCGTCACCGCGTATGCGAGCCAAGCCGTGGGGCTGTTCTGCGTGGCTGCCGACGCCGTGCACGGCCCGCAGGTCGCACACGACGGACTCACGCTGGTCGGACGAGACCTGTCGGAGCTGGAGCGCGACGCCATCGCGTATGCCGAGGCAGTCGACGGACGCTTCCGCTACACGCCCGAAGGCTACGCAGGACCGGACGATCCCGGGGTCGTCGTGCGCGCGCAACTCGTCGGGCAGGTCCTTCGATCGCGTCCCCTGTTCATGGTGACGCGCGACGGCGCCAATACCGAATGGGACTCGCTGCCACGCGAGGAGTACCGCAACGGCCAGTTCCACGCCTGACGCGATGTGACTCATGGGGCGGAGTAGCCGACCGCGCTCCGGGCTGATGCTGGTCGACGGTGGCGCTCGCGGGGCTGAGGCCCGCTCGCATTTAACCAATGGCGTCGCGGGAACCGTGGTGCTTGAATGCCGCGGTGGTCTTGGACGTGGGGGAATTGCTGGCAGCGCACGATCGCAGCGTGCGCGGACCCGGTTCGGCGCCTCCGCGGTTCGGCACCGTGGTCGAGCGCATCGGACCGCTGACCCTCACGCACTACGGCACCCACTGCATCGTCGACCACCCCGCCCTGGACGCCTCGGCCTCGGCCGCGCAGCTTGCTGCGCAAGTGCAGCAGCGCGCGGCCGCGCGTGTGGAACCTGTGGAGTGGCGCGTATTCGCCCACGACGCAGAAGCGTCGCAGCTGACGGCCTCGCTCGAAGGGGCAGGTTTCACCCGGGGATGGGAGCGCAGTGTCCTGGTCGGTGAAGTCGCCGAGCTCGACCTCCCCCAGCCGCAGCCGGAGTGGAAAATCGAATCGGTCCGGTGGGACGAGCTGCAGGTGCAGCCGGCGCTCGACCTCTCCGCCAGCTCCGGGCCCCACCGCGTTCCCCTGGCGACCTGGCACGCGATGGGCTCGATTCCCTACTGGGACATCGACATCCGTGTGCTGACCCACCGCGGAAGGGTTACTGCGGCCTGCTGGCTGGAGACCATCCGGGGCACCGCGTTCGCTGCTGTCGGGGGCCTGACCGCGTCACGTCCCGAACTGCTTGCCCAGCTGCCATTGTGGCGGTTCCAGCCGCCGGCGAAGGAGTTCCTGGTCGCCGAGGCCGACGGGCAGCTGCGCAGCTCCCTTACGGCCGTTGGGTTTCGGGACGTCACGACGGTCCGGTCCCACCACTGGACCCCGCCGGGCGAGCCCGCTGCGACCCCGCCCGCGAGGCATTCTCTCCACGACGCCGAGTCCGGACGGATAGCACGTCGCTGCGAGGCCCGCATCGGCTTCGACTACGCCAGCGGAAGCGGACGGTATACCGCGCCGCTCGACTCGCGCCGCTGGTTCTACGGCATGCTCGACCGCGGCACGTCGGCGATCGCAACCGCCGAAGGCATCATCGAGCGCGGCATGCGCGCCTGCGTCCGGCCCGGCGAATGGGTCTACGAGTCCCGCCCCTATCTCAACGGCTGGGAGTTCGACCCGCACCGCGTTGGCGGCCCAGGACAGCCGCCCTGGCCGGGTAGCGCCATCGCCGACGACGAGTTCCAGTTCCTCGCTACCGCAGACGCCCGCCTCGGCACGTTTGCTCACTACGCCGAACAAGCCCTCGTCGTCTTTGGAGATGACCTCATCGAGCAGGTCGCGGATGACTTGGACCACCTGCTCGGTGACGGCGCCTGGACCTTCGGTTGAGCACTCGGGTGACGCTCCGTCTGTCCGTTAGGGGAACCCGCAACGAACCATGATGATCTTGCCTGGCGGGAGAGAGCTACCTGCGCTGACGGTGTCTCATTTAGGGTGTCCGGTGATCTGTACGCTGAGCGGGGGCTTACCGTACGCTCCGGGCATGAGTGAACGCGTCGGCTACGCGAGATGCAGTCTGGACAAGCAGGACCTCACGGCCCAGCATGAAATCCTGATCAGCCTGGACGTCCCGGAGGACCGGATCTACCTGGACCACGGGCTGACCGGAACCAACCGCGACCGGCCCGGCCTGGCCCAGGCCCTCGCGGCGGTCCGCGCCGGCGACACCCTCGTCGTCCCCAAGCTCGAGCGCCTTGCGCGCTCGGTACCCGACGCCCGCGACATCGGCGACTCGCTCACCGCCCGCGGCGTCAAGCTCTCGCTCGGCGGCACGCTCTACGACCCCGCCGACCCGATGGGCAAGATGTTCTTCAACATCCTGGCCACATTCGCCGAGTTCGAGGTCGACCTCCTGCGCATGCGCACCCGCGAGGGCATGGCGGTGGCGCGGGCCAAGGGCAAGCTCAAGGGGAAGCAGCCCAAGCTCAGCGCCCGCCAGCAGAGCCACCTGGTCCAGCAGCACCGGTCCGGCGAGCACACCATCGCCGACCTCGCCGAGCTCTTCTCCGTCAGCCGCGCCACGGTCTACCGCGTCCTTGAACGCCACCAGAACGCAGCCACGCCCTCGACTCCCGGTGGGCAGTGACGTGCTGCCCTACGTCTATCAGGTCACCAAGTACGACCCCGCCGATCGCGACCAGCACGGCCACTACGCCGGCACTGAGGACACGACCAGCGACCACGGGCCGGTCGAAGCCGCCTACCTGCGGGCCGTCGCCGCCTTCGCCGAGGACACCGGCGTCGACCAGCTGGCCATCCGCGAGCCGCAGATCGGCGGCTTCGCCCACTTCGGCCTGGAACCACCGATCGACGGCTACGGCCTGGCCGGCCTCTTCCCCGCCGGCCCCGCCGGGTTCCACGACGGTGCGCTGGTGCCGATCGGTGTCGGCTTGGAACTTATCCGAGCGATGCTCCGCGACAACGGCGCCTGGTGCCGCCTGGAAGCGGAGGGAGAGTTCACGGTGCACGTCGGCTGGGACCAGTACCTCTACATCGGCAGCAACCTGCCCTGCGAAACCGCCCTGACCCGCACCCGCGCGCTCGGCCTGTTCCCGGAACGCCTGGACGCCTCGCCGTACGACTTCGCCCCCGACGACCCCGCGTACGTGCAGCGGCCGGCCGACGCCGACTTCTGGGCCCGCCTTGGCTGGACCGTCAGCGCCCACCGCGCCACCTTCCTGGAGGAGACCTTCGCCCTCAACGCCTCCAGGTGGCACCGCCTGACCCGCGACAACATCGAGACTGTGCGCTCCCAGCTGACCCCACGCGCACAGTTGGCCGTCTGGCCGGACCTGCTCACCGACGTCGACACGGCCGTGGCCGCTCTGCCCGACGAAGGGCTAGTGGAGATCGTCTGGGAGGACGAGGACGGGCAGATCACGAGCACAGTCGTGGACGAGACCCAGTTCGAGGACGTGACCTCCCAGCTTGCCAGCGCGAGTGCTGCCGGCGTCGTATCCATGTATGCCGGTGAAGATCTCCCGCTGTTCACCGCTGTTCTGCCCGACAGCGACGGGATACTCCGCGCGCGCTGGCAGACCGAGCCGACACCCAGCGACCGGGACTGGGCGTTCCTGAAGACCCTGCGGCGCGGCCAGGTTGTCACCGGCACGGTGACGACCATCGCCAGCTTCGGCGTCACCTTTGTGGACATCGGCGGCTTCACCGCGATGATCAACATTCCGGAGCTGTCCTGGCGCCCGTTCGAGCACCCGTCCGACGTCGTCAGCGTCGGCCAGGAGGTCACAGCCGAGGTCCTCGACGTCGACATGGTCCGGGAACGGGTGCCGCTGTCGCTTCGAGCAGTGCAGGAAGACCCATGGCCGCAGGTAGCGCAGAGGATCGGCCAAGTGGTCACAGGGCCGGTCACCAAGATCGTGCCGTTCGGCGTCTTCGTCCGCATCGAAGACCGAGAGGACGGCTTCCAGGGGCTCGTGCACACCAGCGAGCTGGATGAATCCTCCAAAGACGTCGTCGAGGTCGGCGACGCCCTCACCGTGAAGATCATTGAGGTCGACATCGCGCGCCGCCGCATTTCCTTGTCGCATACCCAGGCCCGCAGAACCCGCTCTGAGGGCGGCATTGAGGGTGGATCGGCATGAGGAGCCAGGAGGCCGAGCTCGACCGGGACATAGCCGCGCTCTTGGCGGCAATGGCGTTTACCGAGATACGGCATCTGGCTGGGAGGCCACAGCGCGGGAAGCAGGACACCTCCCATGACGAGGTTCTGGACCGCATCAGGTTCCTGGCCAACTTGAGCCACAACCTTCCGGGTGTCGCACGTCCAGGTGCCAGGAGGCCCTCCCGCCAGGGCAAGCCCCTCAGCAGCTTCGATCAGGCGATGACCGAACGGCCGATGAGCTGGGTGTGGAACACCGCCGGCCCGGACGCCCGTGCATGGATGCTGCGTCACATCGAACAGGCAGGGCGAAGCTGGACGCCACCCCCGCCGCTGCCGCAATCGCGCAGGGCCCCGTCGTCGATGACGCCGCGGCAACGGGTGGGCCTTCTGCTCAGACGCTGGCCGGTCAAGGCCCCCTCCGGACGGCAGCCGCTGCCCGCAGAAGCGAACGTTCTCAAGGCCCTCGACACCGAAGCGGTCTGCGCCTTGAACGACGAGGCCCGACGACTTCGGCTCGGCCTGGGTGGTGGCGGATCGTGGTTCCGGGCCCACCTCGCCCCCGACGGCATCCACTATCTGCTCCCGGATCCGGCGAACTACTACTGGCCCGGTACTCCGAACGCTCGCGGCGGCAAGATCGATTGGTGGCAGTGCACCATGCTGCTGCAGATGTACAACGGAGAGCAGGTCAGCAGCATGGTCGCCGTACTCCCGGAGACCTTCACGGCGGTACCCTCGACATTGCTCCGGAAGGACCAGCTGCGACTCGTCCACCACGTCCGCTCCATCGAGCGAGACACCTCCCAATGGGGCCGAGACCACAAGGCCGAATGCGCGCCGCAGCTTTGCGGCTACATCCCCGAAACAACCGACAACGCCCCGACGACTACATGACCGCAGCATGGTGGCATCGCTACTGAGAGCTACTTGTCACTTGGCGGCAGCTTCGGGAGTGCAGGGCCTGCTCGACGGCACCGACATGGTCACCATGCTGGCCGGTGCCGTCAGCGGCGCCGTGGCCGGCTACACCTACTACCCGGCCACCTACGACGCCGACCTGCGTCTGGCCGCCACCGGCGCCGTCGCGCTCGGCGGCGTCTTCCTCTTCACCACGGTCGCCGACGCGGTGCTCGCCCCGCTGCGCCGCCGCTTCACTCAGGCCGACGTCGCCGAGATGCGCGCCGCCGCCGAGGCCCGCGTGGCCGAGGTCCGCGGCGTCGCCGTCCCGAGCGGCCTGAGCGAGGCGCTCGACCAGGTCGCCGCGGCCTCCGAGGACGACGCCGCGCACCGCGCCGCCCAGGCCGCCTACTGCATCGACCTCAGCAACCAGCTGCTGAGCAACCCCGGCCGGTGGCGCGGCTACACCACCGGCGAGGCCACCTACTACCTCGCCCCCGGCACGGTCCTGCACTACAGCCGCGAGGAGACCGAGCGCGGCACCCCCGAGCACCGCTACACCCTCCTGACCGCCGACGACCCGACGCCGGTCCCCGTCACCAACGTCCGGGACATCTTCGACGACCTCACCCTCCGCGTCCGCAAGACCGAGGTCCTCGACGAGACGGTGCCGAGCATGGTCTGACGGCCCTCTGTGCCGCCCCCGCGCCGCGCCCCGCGCGGAGTTCGGGGGCGGCGCGGAGGACCGGACAGCCCGGCCCCGGCCGCCACATCGGCCTCCCCCACCGTGCAGGAGAACAACGGATGACCGCCACCGTGATCACCGCCGAGACCCTTATCAGCCGCTACGCCGACGACATCGCCTACGTCGCGCAGCAGCCCCCGGCCACCGACCTCGTCGTCCTCATCAGCCAGCTCGACACCGCCACCCCGCGCTATGAGACGGCCGGCATCAACGGCAGCGAGGACCTGGAGACCGCCTCGTCCCACCTCGACGAGGCCCTCAACAGCACCGACGAGACCTCCCGCAACGTCTTCCTGCGCCGCGCCCACGACCTCCTGCGCCCGCTCGTCTGGGACATGACGCAGGAGTACCGCACTGCCGCCGGCGACTGACCCGAGCCCCCGGCCCGCTCCGCGTGCGCCCCGTCTCCCCCACGCCTGATGAGAGGCGGGGCGCACGGGCCGGCAGCCTCTTTTTTCACCACTGCCCTCGCTCTCTGCCCTCCGGCGCTTGCGCCCCCGCGACAGACACCTCAGGCGCTTAGGAAGTCAAGTTCGCCGAGCTGGGTCCGTGTGTAGCCTGTCGATCTGTTCGAGAGCGAGCGGGGGTGGATGGTGTCTGGCGGGCCGTGGACGGGTGGTGACCGTGGTCACAACGACGAGGTTCACGAGCGGTGGCTGCGGCTGCGGAACAGGTCGACCGGAGCGCCTGATTATCGGGACGAGTGGTATGACGCGCAGTGCGGTGGGTGCCGGTTCTGGGTCGCGTTGAGCGGCAAGTTGGGTCAGGACTGGGGTGCCTGCTCGAATGCCGATTCAATGTTCGATGGGCAGGTGCGCTTCGAGCACGATGGTTGTGGTTCTTTCATGGTCCGCGCAGACGGCTCGTTCGGCTGACGGCTGTTGGAGGGAAGTGGCCAGGATCTGTCCCGCCGATCATGTGGCTATAGATGGTCGGCAGGTCTACCTGTAGCGGGCTTCGAGACTCCGCCATCCTGGGTGGTGAACCGGTCCAGCAGCCGGATCGCCATGTCGTGGTCGTAGAACCGGGCCATCTCGTAAGCACTTCTTCCACCGTCGGGGGTGGCGGTGGGGTCGGCACCATAGGCAAGGACGATTGCGGTGAGAGCGCTGTCGATCGGCTGCCCTGACTGAAGAGCCGAGTCCCCTTCCAGTTCGATGGCGTGCGTCAGCAAAGTCATGCCGAAGCAGACCTCGTTCACGTCAGCTCCCTCGTCCAGGAGGCGCGTGAGCGTGGCGTGATCGCTCGACTCGACCGCCTGATGGGCGGGCGTCCAAGGTTCGATTTCGACGATATTCACCACGGCATCATGTCTGATCGCTCACCATCATGATCGGCCGAGCAGCTCCTAAGCAGCCTCTACCAAGGCAGACGCGGCTGGGAAGGCAACGGCCTCATTGAAGTGATGGCCGTGCTGGAGGCAGTGGTAGAGCTGTCCGATCAGGCGGTTGAACAGGTTGCGCTGGGCTGAGGCGTGCCAGTCTCCCTGGTCGCGGCGGCGCCGGTAGTGGGCCTTGGCACCGGGTGATGCGGTGATAGAAGAGAAGGCCCAGAGGTAGCCGACGGCGTTCAGGCGGTCGTTCTTCACCCACCGTCTGGTGATGGACGACTTCTTGCCGGAGGCCCGGGTGATGGGCGAGGAGCCGGCGTATGCCTTCAGCCCGCGGGCGTCGGCGAACCGGGCGCGGTCGTCTCCGATCTCAGCGAGCACCCGGGCGCCGAGCTGGGTGCCCAGGCCGGGGAAACTGAGGATGATCTCAGCGTCCGGATGCTGAGGGAACGCATCCTCGACCGCCTCGGCGAGCTGGGCGGCGGCGGTGCAGGCAGCCTCCAATTGGATGAGGAGGGCGAGCATCTGCTTGCCGAGCGCGTCCTCGACGAGTGCGGGCTGGTGAGCCCAGTCGGCCCGGAAGACCTCGCGGAGCCGTTCGGCCTCGGCCTCGATCCCGCGCTGACGGCCGGCCCGCTTGAGCGCGGCCTGGAGCTGGACGCGGGTCAATCGGGCCGCACGGGCCGGTGTGGGTGCGGCCTTGAGGAGCTCGTTGTCGGCGTACGGACTTTTCTCCCCAGTTGCGTACGGACGAACGTCCCCAGCTCTGACCGCAGGCAGCGGCAGCAGGGGGATCTCGGTTGAGATCGATGCCCCGACCAGGGACACTCGCGCGATGAGCCACAGCACATCGTCTGAACCGATCGAGCGAGGGTGGGACGAGCCCTGGTATCGGGTTCGCATGGCGGACTTCCAGGCGTCGTTCCTGCCCAGCGACGGCGAGGACTTGGACGAGGTCTGCAACGTCGATGTCTTCGTGACTCTGAAGGATGGATCTCGTTGGACCGCGACCGTGTTCACCGTCGTGGAAGTCGAACGCCTGATGAAACTCTGGGCAGGGACCGACGAGGCCCTCGGGGGCCGGTACTTCTGGGTCTCGGACGGCCTGATCGTCAGGGATCCCGGCATCGACAACATGACCGACGTAATCGCCGGACTGATCGAGAATGGCGAGTTCTCCGAGCCCGTCGAACACCAGCGAGTCCCAGAACGGTGCATCGGTCTGCATGACCAGCACCATCACCGTTCGCAGCTGACCGCAGCATCGACCGACAGGAACCTGAGGGAGCGTCACCTCCAGCTGTCGAAGGACACGGCGTACGCGGTCTCACGCGAGCATTCCCACGCAATCGAACAGCGAGGTAACTCTCCGCGATGGCTCCCCAAGATCTGTGCCAGAACCCCGTTCTCGGGCTCTGGCACAACTTCTGTGGATCTGGCGCGAGACGGCAGGTCCGTGCGCCGTGCTACGTCCTGGTCGGCTGCGGTGCCGACGGGATTTGAACCCGCGAGACAGATGGGAGCAGGTCCGCTCCGTCTCCGTCAGTCGCCGTGGGAGGGACCTCGCCCACGGCGATCGCAATGGACCGCTCTGCCACGGCACCGCAGCCTGCGGAAATGCGCGCATTCCCGCTCTGGCCAAGCGTAGAGACATCGTTCTCCGCGGACGAATCTTTATCCGGTCGCCTGCAACGACTGCCATAGGCCCACAGAAGTTGTGCCAGAGCCCGTTCTCGTGGACAAAGCCAGTCCGGGCCTGACGGAACCCGCTCAGGGCAAAACAGGATGAAAACCCTCATATGGGTGAAGCTCCTCGCCTCGGGATCGACCAGCACGCTGCCGTAACGGAGAGCGCGTTTGGCATGTCGCTTCACTGGCCTGGTTGGATTCCCGTATGACGGATTGGCCGCAACTCAGCCATGCTTACGGCTCCGCAGAGGACATACCCGCGCTGCTGGACCAGATCGCATCGGAGCCGAACGCCGAGCGTTGGAACGATCTGTGGTCGGTGCTGTGCCATCAAGGCAGTGTCTATTCGGCCAGCTTCGCGACCCTGCCATGGCTAGTCGACGTAGCTGGCAGCGATGACCGAGAGCAGGCGGTCAGTGCCCTGAACCTGGCGGGCGCGATCATGGCTGGCTCCGATCAGCCGCACGGGGCCGGCGATGTCCGCGCGCAGCACTCGGCGGAGGTCGAGACCCTGCTGGCGGTGGTGAACCAGCACCTCCGGACGGCGTCCGATCGCACCGAGTACGCCTACCTCCTGGAAGCCATGCTGAGCTTCGAAGGCGTCATGGGTTGGAGCGAAGAGCTGGCCTGGGGCCTTGTGAACGAGGAGTACGAGATCTCCTGCCCCAGCTGCCAAGCCAACCTGTTCGTTGTCATCGGGGAGCGCGGATTCTTCTCCACGAGCGGCGACTACGCGCTGTCGGGGGACGACGTCGAGACGACGCCCCTGCGTCCCGCGAATGTCGCAGACATGGACGGCATCGGCCGACGGCTTCACGACATCGCGCTCAGCGACGGTCACCCGGAAGTCGCCAGCGCGATGCTCTACATCTTCGGCGATGCCACGTGCCCGGACTGTGAAACAGGCTTCTCCGTGGCGGACCAGATCAGCGCCGACTGGTCCGCCACACACTGAGGGCAGGTCCAACGAAACGTACCCGCCTTCCCCGGAGCAGGACTGGTACCTCAGGCCGCTCAAACTTCGGTGAGACGAAACTGCCGGTCATCAACCTTCGGTGACCTCGATCAGTCTTCGATGAGACAGCACACCCGTCTCTCAAATCGGGTATTTCGGAAATAAACCCTGAAAAGCGACGCACAGAATGGCCCCTTCAGTCGACGAACTCGGCCCGCCCGGTATGGATCGATCCGCGATCAGCTGGGAGGCTCACACATGGCCTCTCGTGGCTTTTTGAGCCCTCGGGTAGCTCGCCGGTTACGAAAAATGGGGGCGCCGGTCACTGGTGAGACTGAGCGCTTCACTTGGCAAGTGAGCCGTTGACTTGGCGGGGCTGTGCGCTTGAGTTGGCGGGCAGGGGTAGCGGACTGGTTTCTTACCTACGGGGTCTTCGCGAAAACCGCACGGGAGGCTGCTGCCGCGGGCTGTGCTGAGGGCATGGAGGTATCGGTTCCTATCCCTGAGGCCGGATCCCGGCCGGTGTGGTCGCACAGCTGCACTCTGGACGATCTCGCCGCGCCGTACACCATTGCCCCGGGGTCTTCGGGCGGCTGGAGACGGGGCCGGGATGGGCCCGGCGGTAGACGGCGGCGTGGAAGACATACGGGGCGGGGATCATCTGTCGGTCCAGGACCTGGCCAACTTTCCGGCGCTCGCCTCGCTACCGGCACGCGGGTTTACCTGGCGGGCCCGGCAGCGGCACCGCCCTGGGCTGCAGTACATGCAAGCGCTTTAGTCGGCACCTGCACACTTGGTGAGGTGCGACAGAGGAAATGCGGGTGCCGACTGATGGGCCGTACGGGCAGCATGCCCGTATGTCTACCGAAGTCAGCGGAATGATCGAGTGCCGGCCAGGCGCCCGCCTCTGGGGCCCCGACGACGAGGACTCCGTGTGGCACGCCGCCATCGACCTCTTCCTGCTCAACAACGGCAACGCCTACGACGCCCTCGCCTGCCTCTTCGGCATCCGGAACTACTTCGGCTTCCGCCCTCTGGCCGAAAGCCGCGGCTTTCCGAGCGACGCATCCGAGGGGCTCCAGACCGAGTACGCCGCGTACGGCGGATCTCCTGACACCCACGGCACGACATGGATCACGTGGGCCGAGCTCGCCTCGACCGACTGGCAGGAAACAGACAGTTTCGGCACGCGAAGCCGAGAATCGGTCGCCGGAAACGAAAGCGACTGGGGGCCGGTCTGGAGCGTGATGCGGACACTCAGCGAACTCCATGGAGCAGACCATGTGCGACTCGCTGTCTGGTTCCACTGACCTCGACTCCGCGGCGAAGCGCCGCTTGCCCGATGGGAGACCGGCGTGACTGAACGCGACATCCTACTCAACGAGCTTGCCCAGGGGCTCCGCCCGATGCCACAGGGCATCGCATGGTTCGACGCACTCGCCCCAGACGAGCAGTCCGAGGTCCTACTGTTTCTGCGCCACCACTGTGTCCAGGCACGTGTCGTCGCCGAGGACGGACCGGAGGGCATCCGCCGTGCCGGTCTGCGCCCGACGCACACGCCGGCGGTGCTGATCACCCGTGGTCGGATAGACCATCAACTGGGGAAGGTCGCCTCTCTGACTCCCCTCGACGAACGCCGGAAGGCCTTCCGGCTGCTAATCGCGGTGCTCGCGATCGCCGACGGACGACGCCGCGAGCGCTACTGCTCGAACGGGTGCGGTCACTGGTGGCACAGGCTGTCCGCCGCCGACTGATCCCTCCGTCGGCATCAGCGCCCAGCTGGGCTCCCGTATCAGGCACGTACATAGCCCGACGGACCGGCAGCAGCGTGGAGTCACTACCGCAGCGGCTCGGTGAGTTCACGCAAGGGTCACGTGTATCCCGCCCTCGGCCAGAACTTCGATCACCAGGGCGACCAGGTCATATTGCTCACCCTCTGGCGCCAGGACGCGGGACAGGTGCTCGCGTGCAGTCGCAGCGTCCCACCAGACCAAGGTCGCAGGAGCGGTATAGCCGAAGTTGCCACGCAGACAGTCCACGAGGGCATCCAAGCAGCCGCCGAAGTAGCCGCCCGGCCCGTTGACGGCCTCGCCGAGTGCCAGGTAGAGGCCCGATTCGTCCGTGATGTGCCGGCCGTCCAGCTCGTACGCGTGTCCGGCCTGCCGGTCCTGGTGCTTGAGCCGACAGCCCCGCTCCCGGACGAGATCGAGCCAGGCCCCACGCTGGCGGCTCTCGAGCCCGGCCCAAGCACCAGGGGCGTCTGGCGGGCCGGCAAGCCAGCGCTCCCATACTGACCGGGCGTATCCCGGTACGGGTGCAAGGTATCCGTCAAGTTCCAGATCAATCAGCTCCGCCCCGCGGGAGGTCGGCTGCCACGTACGGACTTTGGGTCGCAGCAGCCGATCGGTGAGCGGTTCGCCTCGGTCGTCCTGTATCTCAAGCCAGGCCTCCTCCAGGTCCAGCGTGCGCCGGGTGCCCGTAGCCAGTGCCCGCCGTAGCCGATCACTCGGGACAAGCCCCCGCAGGACGAGAGGAGGTTCCACTTGCTCGGGCGGCAGGATCCGGGCGAATTCCCGGCAGGAACCCAGCCACCGGTACCCGTCGTGCAGTCGGACAGGCGCCCGGTGCCCCTCGGGCGGGCCCACGTAGTCGTCCAGACCGGTGAGCACAAGACCGTCCGTCCCCGGGTGCTGCCCGAGACTCTCCGCGTCCTCCAGCAGCCAGGCGTCGAGCGTCCTGTCCTCCGGCACCAGCCACACCCTGCTACCGACCCAGCCGCGCGGGACCTCAGCTCCATCCGGAACCCAGCCGAACAGCTCGTACGTCCCGCGCAGGGGTTCCCGGAAGAATCCCTCCACCTCGGCGCAGACGCCCCAGACGTGGCCGCTTCCCGTGTCCGTCAGCGCGTACCGTCCCTGCGCGCGATGGCCCCTGTCCACATGCACGGCGGGAATCATGCCCAGACCAAGGGTAGTCCGTGAAACTCTTTTCGAGATCGGTCACGGTGAACCGTTCCGGGTCGGATGAAGGCTGAGTGCTCGATCTGGCGGATGGCGCCATCTGAAGCGCTCAGTCACAACTGGCGAGACCGAGCACAGCACTATGCTCCAGCCTCACGACCAGTGACCTCGGGTTCACCTGCACGTGCTGCGGGGACCACCACCCTGAGCTGCCGATGAACTATACGGCCGAGGCCCCTGCCGTGTGGGATCCGGCTTTCACCGACGCCGAGGACTGCCTGCTCTCCACAGACCAGTGCGTGATCCGCGGGCAGCACTACTTCGTCAAGGGCCTGATCGAAATACCGGTCATCGGCACCAGCGACGTGTTCTCCTGGGGCGTCTGGGTCTCGCTCAGCCGAGCAAGCTTCTCCCGTGCCGCGGACCTGTGGGACACCCCCGGCCGGGAGTCCGAAAAACCATAATTCGGTTGGCTCACCACAGACCTGCCGATCTACCCGACCACGACCCTCAACCTGAAGACGCACGTGCATACCCGCCCGATTGGGGAACGCCCCTTCATCGAGCTGGAACCCACCGACCACCCCCTCGCCGTCGAGCAACGCACAGGAATCAGCCTGGACCGCGTGCGGGAAATCGCGGCGGCCGTGCTCTACACCGGTGACGACCAGCCGTAGTGATGTCCGGCAAGCCGGCATCGCCGGTCCTGGTCAGGGCCAGCGACCTGAGCCACAGGGGCCGACGGTCCGACGGTCCGACGAGAAGGCATCCTCATCCACGGGCAGGACATCCGGCGGCGCTGCGACGTGCCGGGAGCCACACAGATGACTTGTGGATGCCGGACCTGAGCACCACCAGCCGCTCCCCCACTGCTTTACGGCTGACCCCAAGAAGCCGTCGGCCGAGCCGCTGGTACTGCGCGTACGGTCAGCTCCACGCTCGCGCCCCATGCGATCAATGAGGCCGCGCACCAAAAGGGTTTTCCACGAGGTCGGATGCCGACGTGATCACCTCATGACGACCAGAAAGGGTCATGCCGTCCAGGCGCCCCACTCCGCTCTCCCCCACCCGTGCGGCGCCGATCACCGCTCAACCCAGCGCCCGATCGCCGTGACCGCCCACCCAGGAGAGCCTGCCCGTACAGAAGACCGCCCTCATTCCCTACGCGATCCCCCGCATCCCCCGAGCCTTGCACGCCCACGCCACGGTCCACTGCCACCCAGACGGCGCCTGGCACATCGCCTGGGTCCGGCCCGACGCGCCCGGCACTGTCCCGGTCACTGCCCTGCGACACCCCGCCGCGCCAGCTACCTCAACCACCGTCCCCGATCCCGACCGCAGTGTGCCCGCAGTCAGGGACCCCTGATCTCTCCTCCTTCGCCACCACGTCCAAGGCTGGCATCCGCGCGGACGCCAGCCTTTCTGCGTTTCGGGTTCAAGGAATCATGAGGCGAGACAAGGAGAGGGGCGACTGCAGGTCATTGCAGTGGGTGGGTTTCCACGTACAGGAGAGGCACGCCTTCCCGATCAGAGAACTCAATCCGGCCCGACTGCGTGTTGGGTACGAGCAGAAGGGTGGTCCCCCGGACGAACTGACCGGGGCCGGGGTTCGGCAGGTTGGTGAAGAGGTCGCCCTGCTGTCCGAGGTCTTCGCACTCGATCGTGAGAGGGCTGCCGGCGCTCTGTACTTCCCCGTCCGCCCCAATCCAGTCGGCCTGCGAGAACGGATAGGTGTCGAGTTTGGTGCTGCCGGTGTTCTTGATCTTGAACTCCAGGCAGACGAACTGCTTGCCCGGCTCGGCGGTGGCGGTGGAGTCCGTATCAGGGTCTGAGACTGTCCTGGCCGTCTTCACGCTGACCAAGGTGACGTCGGCGGAGCCGCCCGGGATGTCGAGCAGGTCACTGGTACTGGTCACCACGGGCACGGTCTTCCCCGGGGTGAGAGTGGGGGCGGTGGGAGATGCCGTCGTGGACTTTGCCGACGGGTGCGCGGTCTGTTGTTCTTGCCGCCACCGGTCACCGTTCTGCTCGCCGCCACAGCCGTCGATACAACGAAAGCCGCCATACACCCGAGCGCTGTGCGCCTCACGAAGGCTTCCACCATCGCCCCTCACCGCCCTCTGTCTGGATACTCCAGATTCGCCCTCCTCGACTCCAACCGCACTCCCCCGCCGGGCGAACGATGAAGGCCCGTGCCCTCAGGTACAACGGGGCACGGACCTTCTGCGGAACTGTTAGGGACTGGCCTTTGCGGCTTCGGTGCCCGACCCGCCAAACCGCTCTGGGTTCCCCGGACGACACCGCTGGTGTCATCGGCAGAGCAGCAGGAAGCTTTTCGTGCGGTGGGGAACTCGTGGCACGGACTATGGGTCAGAGGCGGAGCCACTCGTCGCGCGCCCAGTCCCATACTGACTCCCAGCGGTCCTCCGTGAGGCCGCCCTCTCCGATGCACCTCCAGAGGACGACGGCGCCGTCGGGTCCGACGAGGTAGAAGTCGCCTTCGTCCTCGCACAGGACGATCAGGTCGCGCGGGACGCCCTGGTCCCAGGCGATCTCCATGAGCTCCGGCAGGTACGTGTGCCTGTCCTCGTCCGTGACGGTGACGGGTTCCAGGCGGCCGCGCTCGACGTCGCCGACACAGAGCAGGAATTCTCGGAGTCCGGCGGGCAGCTGGATGCCGTGTTCTTTTTCGATCCGCGCGAGGAGCTGCTCGTCGGGGAGCTCCGGCGGAGTCTCGTCCGGACCGTTGGTCTCCAGGATGTACTGGATGACGTCTTCCACGATTCTCCTCACGGCCGCTGCCTCGAACCCGCGACCGCGAGCCCTGGTGATCATTTTGGGACCAGGATCCGCACGTAACCGCATCGGGGGCGCGGGTTGGGCTGCCGCATTGCCTTCCGCTACTGACCTTCATCGTCACCTTCAGGGCCGGTGTCCGCGTCAACGTGCGCGGGCGCCGGCCTTTGGTGTTCTAGGTCCGGCGAGCTACGACGTGACGGTTGGCCTTGTCAGCGAGTTATCACGGCGTGATAGGTCGATGGATCGTGCGGGGCGGCTGTGGGGGTATCACGCCGTGATAGGTCGGCAGGTCGGTCAGGAAGGCTGAGGACCTATCACGGCGTGATAACCCGGCAAGGATTCGTAACCTTGCTAACGTGTTGATGGCTGAAGTTGATCTAAGTCGTTAGTAGAGTGACGCTCATGACGTCACCTGACACGGGCGGCGACCGGGAGAAGGTCGTCACCAAGCTCACAACCACCCTTCGGCAGGACCTGAAGGTCCGTGCCGCTCTCCATGGCCTCGACATGCAGAACGCAGTCGAAGCCGGCATCACCGCCTGGCGCGGCCTGGGTTCGAACCTTGCCCCGGTCGACACCGCCGGAGCGGAGACCTACGCCACCTTCCTCCCCGCCGGACTGTGGGACGGCTTCCGCGACGACTGCAAGGACCGCGGCGTCTCCCTCACCCAGGGCATCGCCCAGGCCGTCACCCTCTGGCTCGACAACAACCCTGTGCCTGAGGTCAAGCGCCCAGCGACGGTCCGACGCATCGTCGTCTGCAACCAGAAGGGCGGAGTCGGCAAGACAGCCGTAACCGCCGGCCTCGGCGAAGCACTCGCGGAAAACCCTGCCCAGCTCGTCCCGGTCCGGGTCTCCAAGCACTTCGCCGCACTCCTCGACGACGACGACCGCCCCGACGACCCACTCGCCCTGGAAGACCTTCCCGGCCTCGGGCAGCGAGTCCTCCTCGTCGACTTCGACCCCCAGGGCCACCTCACCAAACAGCTCGGCCACGAACCGCTCCCCATCAACGGGGACTCCCTCACCAACCACATGGCCGGCGAAGGCAAGGGCGACCTGGCCGACCTCATCGTCGCCGTGGACGAAGACCGCTTCGGCGACAGACTGCACCTCCTGCCGGCCTGCACCGATGCCTTCCTCCTCGACGTCCGCCTCGCCTCCGTCCGCGCACGCGAAGCCGCCCTCGAACGGGCCCTGCGTGCCGTCGAAGCCAGCTACGACGTCGTCCTCATCGACTGCCCCCCGAGCCTCGGCCTCAGCATGGACGCCGCCTCCTACTACGGACGCCGCCGCGACAACGAGGAAACCGGCAACTCCGGCGTCCTCATCATCGTCCAGGCCGAAGACAGCAGTGCCGACGCCTACGGCCTGCTCACCTCCCAAATCGAGGACATGCGCGGCGACCTCTCCCTCGACATCGACTACCTCGGCCTCGTCGTCAACCACTACGACGCCCGCCGCGGATACATCGCCACCTCCTCCCTCCAGTCCTGGATGGACATAAAGGATCCCCGCGTCGTCGGCGTCATCGGGGACCTCAAGGAGCAGAAGGAAGCCGTCCGCGCCAAGCGCCCCCTCCTCGCCTACGCACCCCAGTGCGAGCAGTCCGTCGCCCTCCGAGCCCTCGCCCGGGAGATCAGCAAGTGAGCAAGGCCAAGAACCTCGGCGCCGGCGCGTCCTTCGCACAGGCCCGCCCCATCAGCGCCCGACGCGCAGCGATCGGCGCCGCCACCGCCGCTCCCACCGAAGGAGTGCCAGACCCGACCGAACTCTCGCTCAGCCTCATCAGCCAAAACCCCGACAACCCGCGCGAGGAACTCCGCGACCTTGAGGGCCTGGCCGACAGCATCCGCGAGATCGGCCTCGTCAACTCCATTACCGTCGCCACCGTTGACTCCTACCTGGCCGAACGGCCCGACCGAGCCGACGACGTGGATGAAGGCGCCCGATACATCGTCGTCGACGGCCACCGCCGACTCGAAGCCGCCCGGCTCGCCGGCGCCGACACCATCCGGGTCAGCGTCAACAACAAGCTCGTCGCCACCGACGAAGCCCTCCTCGAAGCGGCGTTCGTCGCCAACGTCCATCGCGACGACATGAATCCCATCGAGCAGGCCCACGCACTCAAGAAGCTCGTCGAGTTCTACGGCTCTCAGAACAAAGCCGCCAAGCGCCTCGGCATCGGCCAGTCCACCATCTCCTCCAAGCTCTCCATCCTCGACCTGGACCCCGCCCTCCAGGCAGACCTCATCGAAGGCCGCAGGACGATCGAGCACGTCCGTAACCTGTCCAAGCTGCCCCCCGAGGAACAGCGCGCGAAGGCCGACGCCCGAGCAGAAGCCGCAGAGCAGAAGGCCGCCGCCAAGCGCGACCTATCACGCCGTGATAACCCCTCCGCCTCCCAAGCGCCGAACCCCTCAGAGAACGGCACCTCGGACGGAGCCGACGCCGGGCTATCACGCCGTGATAACCCGGGCCCCAGCGAGCGCAGGCCCCTCACGGACGAAGTACCCGCGCCCAGGAGTGCGACGGAATCGCCGGCCACTTCACCGGCACAGAGCTCTGTCTCGGACCCTGTAACCGAACTGCCCTCGCCCAACGGGGGAGCAGCAGTCACAGAGATCACGGCACTGGAGAGGCCAGCGGCGTCGCAGAACATGTCCGTTTCGCGCGCCCAGCCCGTTCCGACGGTTCCACTGCACGACGGTGCTGCCCTGATGGATCTGGCTTTCGACGGCTTGACCCCAGGACAACGCAGCGCCTTCATCCAGCGCTACTTCAAGCGAAGCACGGGAGTAGGTGCTGTCGTGGCAGACCTGCGGGCCGACCTCGAGCGACCCGCACGCGCCTCGCTAGCGGAGATCCTTCAGCAGGTCGCTGCAGGACTGCTTGAAGAGAAGTAGGCAGGAAATGTCGGAGCCTCCGTCCTCAAGGTAGGACGGAGGCTCCGACATGTCGGGGAGGAGAACGGCGCCGCAGCGCCATGACCGGGATCAGCCAGCTTCACCCCGGAGTCTCCACCGAACCCGGCAGGAAGTTGGACTCACGGCATCGGCGGATCGTAGAGCGGCTGACTCCGCACGCGGCGGCGGCCTCACGCTGGTTCAGCATCGGACGAGTCGTGCTCATCCCCCTGTCATCGCCGCAACCCTGCAGGCCGTGGACAACACCCTCACGTGAGACGGAAAGCTCCTGATGGCTGGTGAGTGTCCTGAACGGATCGGGGTTCTGGGTCGTTCCGGTGCGTGTCTATAGTGCCGAAACCGGGCCTTGCAGGCCCTTCGAGGAGGAGAGGGCGTCGTGCCTGAGTTACTACAGAAGCAGCTCCTGGACGTCGAGGTCGCGTTCAGGGGTTTCGGGTTCCAGGAGTCGGACGACGCTGCGGTGCCCGTGCCGTTCGGGGACGGCTACGAGTGGGGGGTGTTCCTGGCTCAGCACGAGCGTCGCTTCGACCTGTTCAGCGCCGGTCACACCCACACCGCGGCGGTCACTGTCAGGATCTGGGACGCCGAGCCGGCATCCGAGCCTGTCGAGTGGGATGAGATCGGCGAGGTCGACTTCGAGACGACCACCGGGGATGTCGCGGTGTGGACCATGACCCTGGGGCGGTCGGAGCACCTGATCCAGCTCGGTGTTCCGGGCTGGTGGCGGGTCCGCGTCGGCTGTACCGGCCGTGCCGAGGTCGCGCGCGTCACGCAGAGCGAAGGCGTCGCCTACGGGGTAGAGAAGTACGTGATCGACTTCTGGCCCAAGGCCTGACCAGCTTGTGGCCAGCGCAGCGTCGGCGCCGGCCACAAGCCCTCATGTCAGTTGATCTTGACGATGAAGCCGTCTTCCAGGCCGTCGATGATCCGGTTGGCGGTGTAGAAGCCGCTCAGCAGGTTGCCGGCCGCGCCGTTCTGGGTTCCGGGAACGGGTAGGACGGAGAAGTTGTTCTTCTCGACGTGTACGTCGAACTCGGAGGCCGCGGAACCCTCATAGGTGGTGGCGAAGGGGAACTCGTCGCACTCCTTGTCGCCGGCGGCGTAGTTCGCGCCCCAGTAGCGGGTGCACTCGCGCACTGCGACCGCCCGGTTTCGGTCCCGCCGCCGCTTGTCCAGGAACAGGCGGTGCAAGGGTTCGTTCAGGTTGTCGCCGGGGACGTTCTTCAGCGCGTTCAGCGGCTTGGTGGCGGTCGCGTTGGTGAACGCCTGCTTGATGTGTTTGGCCACAGCCTCTTCTGGAGCGCCGGCCTTGGAGCTGTACTCGAGGGTGGCCATCATGCTGAATGCCGCGCCGCCCTTGTTGGCGGGGTTGCCGCCGCCGGTGGAGTTACGCAGGTAGGAGGCGGCGTCCCAGCGCGGGGCGAACATGAACGGCTTGCCTGTCACCGGGCTCGGTCCCACCCACCCGGGAGGCATGGTGTTGACGATCTCGGGCTGGTAGACGGCGGCGATGAGGTCTGCGGCACCGGCGCCGCTGCCCTGTCCGGGGGCGTAGCGCAGGGTGTGGGTGTAGTGGGGGCTGGCCTGCATCTGCGGCAGCGTCTTGGTAACCGGCAGTGTGTTGCTGAGGACCGGTCGCGCGGCTGCGGGCCAGTTCTGGGGGACGACGCCCTTCAGGCCGATGCGCATCCCGGCGGCGCCGGTGGTGCCGACGGAGATGAAGTCGGTGAGGTCGTAGTCGAAGTACATCGTGCGGTCGGACTCCTTCGGGACCGTGCCGCGGATGTACACGGTGTAGGAGCTGGTGCCGACTTGCCCTGACGACCTGGCCCAAACTGTGGTGACCTGCAGGGCGGTGCACACGGCGAACCGGGACTTGAGGTAGAGCCTCGCGGTGCCACCCATGTTCGCCTTGCACTCGGCCAGCGACATCGTCCGGGCCGGCTCCGGGTACGACACAGCCGCCGGGGCAGCCAGAGACTGGGAGGCCAGGGCGGGAGACGTGCGGGGAGTCACGGCGGGGATGGTGGTCTTCGTGCCGTAAGCGGCGGCGGGGCCGACCACCTCGAGCGGCGTCGTCGCTTCCGCTGTCGTCTCAGCTGCTGCCAGCTGTCGTTCGGCGCCCGTGCGAAGGTCGGGCAGGGAGGGGAGCGGGGAGCCTGCCGGCACCACGTAGGTGCGGGCTTGGCCAGGAGCGGATTCGGCGGCTGTCGCGGCAGTGGCGGTTGAGGCGAGCGGCAGCAGGGCGATCGTCGCCAGCGCGGATATCAGGGTCGTGCGTAAACGGCGAGGTCGTACAGCGGTGTTGATGGTTCCCCCAAGGGCGTGCGGTCAGATGTGGTCATGCGCCGGCCTTCGGGGCCGGGCGCGACACCAAGATCTACCGAATGCATGATCGAATCCTTTGTGGAGAAAGCGCTCTTGTCTGGATCCATCACAAAATTGGCTGGTCTATCGGCCGTAGAGGTCGGCACCCCAGGCAGCCAGGGGACGGGGGTTATGCATGTTGAAGAGCCGGTGACGCCTGCCGAGGGCAAGCGGATAGCCGCGACGGCCGTTCACCGAGATCGTCGGTGCTCACCAGAGGTGGCCCCGACGCCGGCCACCAGCCCCCGGCTGGCCTCATCACCCCGGGCACCCCAGCCCTGCCGGCAGAGCCGGGGGAGTGGGACATCCCGCGTATCCCGCTGCGCTACGACCGCGCGGTCATCGCCTCCACCGTCCTCATGAACCAGTTGCGTACCGTGCACCGCGCAGGGCGTGCCCGGTACTACGACGGCGTCGTCGTCGTCGTGCACCAGCAGGCCGCGATGCCCGAGCAGCTCCCCTAAGTCGGCCTCACGGTGTCGGCGGATCGTGGAGCGGGTTTCGGGTAGCGACAGTTGCGCCATTCGCCAACCTGTTCGAGCGTGCTGGCCTGATTTTTCCGCTGCCACGTAAACCGTGATCTCCCTCCTGTCGCAGGGACCTGGAGCGTGATGGGGTGCCCGGCGGGCGCGTACCACCCATCAAAAGGGGATCGCAGAAGTGAAGATCAACCGCTTACCGATATGGCGGCACCTAGCCGCCGGAGCCGCACTGGTCTTATGGGCCGGGACAGCGATGGGCACCGCAACGGCGGCTCCCGCACCTCCCACACCCGGCCTGGGAGTTTCTCCGGCCGCAGTCGCAGCAGCCGGACCTCAGGACCTGTCGGCCATCGCCGCCGGTGGCGTACGGCCGGTGTCAGGCCAGACCCCGTCAGCCGGCCCCAAGTTTTCCAAGTCGGGCACGGTGTGGAGGGTCATCACCCCTCAGGTGGTGCTGCGGAACACCGTGACCGACGCCGATGGCGACACCGCGAACCTGACGTTCCAGGTGTACACGACGAACGCGGACGGCACCCCGAAGGCACAGGTCGACCTCGACGGAACAGGCCAGTACGGCGTCCTGGTCTCTCCCTATGTCGCCTCGGGCGCCACCGCATCGGTGAAGGTGCCGTACGGCAAGCTGAAGCCTGGCGTGCTGTACAAGTTCCGCACCTCTGCCTATGACGGCAGCCTGTATGAGACGGACTGGTCGCCCTGGGCGGACTTCCGTATCGACCCCTACGTCAAGTTCCCAGCGCCCCAGGCCTCGTCGACGATCAACCCGCTGGCCCAGACGGAAACCGAGGTCACACGCACCGACCCGGGCGCTGTCGCTCTCACCGGTCTCAAGGCCACCGGCGAGCGGTCCTGCTCCACAGTCGATCCTCAGGGCCGCAAGCTGTGCATCGAGATCACCCCGCCGTCCAAGCAGAGCACACAGCCCACAGCACTCCCGCGGGTATCGGCGGCCGAACCTGTCGACCTGGTGTCGTGGTGCGGAAGCAAGCCGCTCGGCAAGGACTACATGAACCGCACCGAAGCGTGTCTGAAGAACCTCGGCACCGCCACGCTGATCTTCCTGGACACCGACCCTGAGCTGCCTGCCCTCGGCCTGGCCACATTCGACCTGCAGCAGCGGATCAAGACCTACCCGAACAAGGGCGCATCCGGTTCCGACTTCGCCGAGTTCGACCAGCAGCTCGTCGCCATGCCGAACAACATCGACGCCGCCCTTCAGGGCGTCAACCTCACCTGGCTGCCCAGCAACAACTGCTCGTCCTGCACCACCTCACAGACACGGTGGACAGACATCTACGGGGCCCCCGCTACCGGCCACTGGGGATTCTCCGAGGCCGGCCCCCTCAACGCCCGCTACGGCACCGTCCAGACCACCTGGTCCGGGACGGGCAAACAAACCATCGACCTTGGATGGGCTATCCGCGCCACCGTCGACGTCAGCCTGGACTCCTCTGCGACCGCGGACTTCGGGACCTCCGGCATCACTCAGGTCCGAGAGCTCGCGCCGCGCTGCGACGACATCGTCAAGGGCTCGGCACCGGGCTGCGTGCTGCCGTTCTTCAAAACGACCTGGACGGTGGACACCAACCTGTACCCGGCCGCGGGCGCGTACTACTGGTACATGCAGCAGGTGATGCCCGACCACGCCGGCTCCAAGCGGTGGGACTCCCTGATGCACTACCTGGGCCCGGACACACCGGTGAAGAACAGCACCGGCGGGACATGGACGTCGGACAACAGCCGCACCCGCGTGTGCGACAGCACCTGGAGCGTGCACCCCTCCGACCCGGCGGTCGGATCGGTCGACTGCGACGAGTTCGCGATGGCCTCGACCCACGAGTCCGGGGGCTACCCCAAGAGCGTCAACCTGGTGACCTCAGGAAGCAAGTGCGCCCAGTTGTTCACCGACAAGCTGGGCGACGGATCGGCGAACTTCGGCATCCTCGCCGACACCCGAACCGCGACGAACGGCCCCAGCGGCACCGAGCGGTGCGGACGTGCGGCGATCCCGAGCACGCAGAACCAGCAGGCGTTCAACGGGTTCCCGGCTCCGGCATGGCGGATGCTGGACGGCGACGGGTTCTTCGTGACCCTCCCGGGCTTCGAGCACTGCACGTCAGCCGCGACCACCTGCACGTGGCGCAAGATCGGCTGACGCAGACCGAACACCCATAGGTAGAAACGAGTGAGGGGGACCGGCCCGCAGGCCGGTCCCCCTCATGCTTCGTGATCAGCCGGCCAGGGGCCGCCATCGGTCTTCCTGCGCGGGATCGATGCTGCTCAGCCACACCAGTGCCCCGTCGGCTAGACCGGGCTTGTCGTTCGCGGCCAAGGCCGGAGCTTCGAGCATGTCGGCAGCATCCTCCAGGTAACTGACCAGGGTTTCACGCTCCTCGCCGGGACCTTCGTTGTAGCGGGACCATCGGCCCAGGTAACCGGTGGCAGTATCCAGGTAGAGGCCTGAAGTGCTGTCGGCCGGCCCCAGAGCGACCACCGGAATCCACGACGCCTTCCACACGGTGACCTGCTCTTCCTCAGGGCGGCTGGCGTTGAGCCTGTCCTGCTGGACCTGGGCATCCGTCTTCAGCCGGTAGACGGCAGCCACGGCCTCCAGAGACATCAAAGCCCTGTTCCCAGGAAGACACCCCCGGCTATTGACTCCGTCGTCACCCGCGATCAGCGTCCAAAGGACGCTCAGCTCGGAAGGCACCCGGATACCGAGTTCCTCCTCCAGAGCGGCAATGTCGGCAGGGCCGGCGCCGGCCCGGAGCGCGGCATGAGAGGCAGGGGCATGGTGCTCAAGCCATCCGGCAACACGGCGCCAGGCATCGGTGACCTCCCGGGCGGTGACCACATCGGCAGCGGGGGCAACAGTCCCGACGGACGACTCTTGGTCTCGTTCCTGGATTTTCACCGTGGGGGAGGGGGCCGGGTTCAGGTACCGGATCTCGATCCGGTCGGCCTCACGGATGTAGCCGATGATCAAGGCGGGACATTCCTCGAACAGCTCGCCATCGACCGTCACGGTGAGGATGCCGGGCAGACCCGAAGGCCGGCCCATGTCCGGGTCATCAGCCAGCTGGCCGGCTAACACCTTCAACGCGTAAGAGACGCCGCCCCCGAGCTGGGCAGCGGTATCGCGTATGTCCTGGGGAATCTCGACATTCACGGCCTGAAGCTCCTTGCTAGTCGGACGTAGGACGATGCCTCACACAGTAGGACGCCTACCAGCGCGGCAGAGTAGACAGCGGAGACTCCCGTAAGGCCCGCTGACGAATACGACCAGCGGTCGGGCAGACCTTGACGCTGGTACCGAGGTCCCTGCTGTACAAGGACGCAATACCCATCAAGGACGGGTCAGGGACAAGAGGATGGCGTGCGTACGCGCCGGTGCCGTGGGCGTGGAGAGCGTCGGCGAGCGCGGCGGCCGCGGTCTCCGCAGGCCCGGCACCCCAGCCGTCATCGTCCCCCTGCTGCGCCTGTCGGGGGAGGGCCTCGGGTCGGCTGAGGAGTACGGCCAGGGCCTGCGCCTCGGGTGCGTCCAGCGTCACGGTGACCAGCGCGGCACCGAGCTGGTGGACACGGTGCCGGGTCAGACCGTGAGCGGCGAGTGCCTGGCGCAGCGCCGCACTCGTCCCGGCCCTCGCCCTGCCGCCGACGGACTCGCTCGCCCCGGCTGCGGCCTGTTCGGCGCGCTCGACGACGGCGGCCGCGGCGGCCGGCACGACGGAGAGGATCTCCGCGCACTCCGGGTCGAGCTGGGCGAGCGAACCGGCGAGGACCTCGAGGGCGGCGGCCGTCCCCTCCACCGCGCCCGCGCTCCAGCGCGACGGGGCCGGCGGCGTCGGCCAGCGTGCACGCCGCGACGACGGCTTCCTCCGCCAGCGCCTCGACCCTGCCCGGCCCGGCCCGGCCCGGTAGTCAGCTTCATGTCCTGCCCAACGAGATGTGACCGCGCGAGGTGGTGCGCGCTGATCACATGATGACGCCCGCGACACCGCTGGCCGCCTCCGATCGCGGGGGCGCCGGTCAGCCCGTAGACCGGATGTATGGTGCTTCGGCCGCCGGTGGAACCGATGCTGGCCCAGGTCTGCGACACGGTACCCGCGCCGGGCGCGCTGCCCGGTGAGTTGCGATTTCAGCCCAAGCTCGACGGTTCTTCAGACACCTCGTGATGTCTCAGTCGACAGGTCGCCGGAGCCGTCTACAGCCCCTCAGCAGTATGAGAACTCAGGCTTGCGCGCGAAAGGAGTAAGGCGTGAGAGCCAGGCACTGGCTGCGCGGGGCTGTCCAGGACGGCGTCCTGGACAGCTAACGCTTCGTGCGGCTGGACGAAGCCTGCTGAGTGTCCGCTCCAGAGCTGACGTGCCGCAGGGTTTCCTGGGGGCCGTGCCAGTCCAGGCACATCACGGTGGCATCGTCTGCGAGTCGGCCCCCGGCGGCGTCCCGGACTGCGGACGTCAGTGTCAGCGCCGCCTCCCGCGGGTGCAGCTCCCGGGTGTGCTTCAGCAGGGCGAGCAGGTCGACCGACTCTCCATGACGTTCGAGCATGCCATCGGTCACGATGAGCAAACGGTCACCCGGGCGCAGATCGAGATCCTGGACACGGTAGGGGTGAGGCACGGACACGGGAAGCCCGAAGGGATGGTCCACCTCGCAGGTGATCGCTTCGGCAGTCCCGTCGCGCATGCGCAGTGGCCAGGGGTGGCCGGCATTGACGAGCTGGGCGCGGCCGGTGTGGAGGTTGATGCGCAGCAGTTGCCCGGTGGCGTGGCCGCGGTCGTGATCGGCCAGGGCCTGATCGGCCCGGTGGGCCTGCTCGGCGAGGCTGGCTCCTGCGCGGCGTGCGCCGCGCAGGGCGCCCACGAGTACGGTGGCGGCCAGGGCGGAATCGATGTCGTGGCCCATGGGGTCGGTCACCGACACGTGCAGGGTGTCGCGGTCCAGCGCGTAGTCGAAGGTGTCGCCGCTGAGGTCTTCCGAGGGCTCCAAGCTCCCGCACAAGGTGAACTGCGCGGCCTCGCACGACAGTGACGGGGGAAGGAGCTGGTACTGGATTTCGGCTGCCAGCGTGGGGGGCCTGGAGCGTTTGCCCCAGGTGTAGAGGTCGGTGAAACGTCCGTTGGCGATCACGACGTAGGCCAGGATGTGCGCGGCTTCACCGACCTCATTCAGGATGTCCTCGCTCGGGTCGACGGGCAGAAGCAGTTCCAGCAGTCCGATGGCATCGCCCCGGTTGGTGACCGGCACGATCACCCTCTGTCCCTGGCCGGTAGCCTCCTGATACAGCCGCTGGGTACGGATCACCTGCTCGTAGACACTGCCGAACATGGGGATCCGCTCCGCTTCCCGACCACCCCCCACACCGACGGCAGTGGTCAGGCGCGCCACCGCCTTCCCTGTGAGGTCCACGATGAGGAAGGACACCCGCGTGGCTCCGAACCGCTGCCGCAGGTCCTCAGCGACCACCGCGACGGCATCCACCGGCGCCGCTCTCTCCGCGGCAGTCAGCAGCCGGGGAAGTCCACTCTGCTCACCGCTCACGATCACGGTCCCTTCCACCGGCCCCGTCTCCAGCTTGGGGACCGTCACAGCAGGCGTCAATGCGTGAGGTCACGCGCGTTGATCAAGTTGTTCGTACATGAAGATGAATCGGCTCCGACGTCCACCTCAGGGCGCCGCCGTCTGGTCGCGCGACTCAGCGGGGCCCTGCCGTATCCACCCCCACCGCCGTACTCGCAGCCCCAGTCGTTTGAAGGGGCCCACGTCTCATGAGACACAGCAAAGTCTGGAGAATGACGGCTACCGGGCGATCGTCTTCACACCGTGGCCGGCGCCCGGTCCGCTGCTTGTGCAGTCCCGCCGCGGCAGCCTCCTGCAGAGCCGCTTCCCGGATCTCGTGGCCGCGGCCGCGGACCTGCCCGACGGCCTGGTCCTCGACGGCGAGCTGGTCGTGTGGGCCGAGGGCCGGATGTCGTTCGAGGCGCTCCAGCGGCGCGCAGTCTCCGGCGGCCGCACCGCCGCCCGCCTCGCCGCAGAGGCGCCGGCGCACTTCATCACCTTCGACGTCCTCCAGACCGACGGCCAGGAGCTGCTGCACGTCCCGTACGGCGAGCGGCGCGCAGCCGGAGCGGCTGTTCGCCGACCACCGGCTGAGCGCCCCGTGTACGTTCTGTCCGGAGACGACTGACCTGGCGACGGCGCAGGACTGGCTGACGTCCTGGACACAGGTGCCCGGCGTCGAAGGACTGGTGATCCGGGGGAGCGGCCAGCGGCATCTCCCGGGGGCCGTGCGCTCTACAAGGTGCGCCGCCGGAACTCCACCGAGACGATGGTCGGCGCCATCACTGGGACCGTACGCCGGCCGCAGACGCTCGTGCTGGGCCGCCTCGATGAGGCCGGGGCGCTTCGGCCTGTCGGCCGCAGTACGCCGCTACGGCCGGACGCTGCACGCAACCTGGCCGAGCGGCTGACACCGGCAGGGCCCCGGCACCCCTGGAAGGGAGTGCGGTTCACGACATCCTGGGGGTCGCGGACGCCGCTCGACGTTGTGCTGATCGAACCGGAGCTGGTCGCCGAGATCACGGTGGACACGGCGCTGGAGCGCGGAGCGTGGAGGCACCCGGTGCGCTTCGCACGTCTTCGACTGGACGTCGCGGTCGCGGACGTCCCGCCCTTCGGCGCGGGCGCCGAGCCCGCCAGCGGGTGACGGGCCCTGCTCACCGCCCCCGATGCTGTCAGGGGCCGCTGAGGATGTCGTAGGTGCCGATGCGGCGCCAGATGACGTGCGGTGTGCCGGGGCGGCACGCGTGGCTCTGTCGATGAGAACGGGTTCACGCGTGGCTCTGTCGATGAGAACGGGTTCTGGCACAACTTCCGTGAAACCGCGCCGGCCGGGCTCGTGTCCGCCTCTGGACGAGCCGCTGATCTGCCGATTTACCAGGGGCGTCGGCCTCGGATACCGGCGGATCGGTTCGGCTTCACGGAAGTTGTGCCAGAACCCCACTTCGGGAGGCACCTGCTTCCGGCTCTGTTCGATGTTCATGACCTGGGCAGCACAGTCCCGGGCTGAGGCAACCTCGATGGGGTGTCAGCCCCTTCTGCCAGCATGCCGCCGTGACAGATATACGTGATCAGCGTCCCGCCGAAGCCACTCTCGAATTCCTGCGCTCCGCGTTCCCGCCGGAATGGCGCGAGCCGCCGCTCGGACATGAAGCCGTCGCGGGCTGGGAGCAGGAGAACGGGGTGATCCTTCCGGAGCCGTACAGGACGTTCATCGCGGAGATCAGCAACGGGTCCGGCCTCGGTCCCGCCGGCGACGGCGGTCTCCAGCCGCTCGGCTGGCTGCCCGACACGTGGCCCGACCTCGGCCCGCGGCAGCCGGGCGAACCGTTCCCCCTGGAGGCAGCGTGGCCCTGGGAGGACGACGAGAGTGTCGATCCCGAGGACCCGCGGATCGACGCCGCATTCAACAGGGGGTCCATCGTTCTCGGGTCCGAGGACGGACAGTCGTTCTGGCTCCTGCTGACCACCGGCCCCCGCCGCGGTGAGGTGTGGATGATCGCCGACGTCGGCGCCGTCCCGGCGCCCGGAGACCAGGCATGGGGCTTTGAGGAGTGGGTGCAGCGCTGGCGCACCGGCAACGACTGGTGGGACTGAACGCTCCGTACTGACCGGTCGCAGGTCACGGGCTGTTCGAATCCTGGGTGCCTCCCGAAGTGGTGAACATTCGCTGTCCGTACTCAGGTTCTGGTCCACTTTCCGTGGAGGCTCACGGATCGTGATGTCAGTGGTGTGTGGTGGGATGGCCGGACTCTGCCGTTGACCTGCTGGGAGACCGTCGTGACGTCTTCGTACTCGTCCCTGGCTCGTGCCTTGGCCGAGGCTTTGGTCGATGTCCTGTGGTTCATCGAGGGCAGTGAAGACGAGCAGATGGATCAGGACGATGCGGTCAGGGTCATGGAGGGCGTCGCCCACGTGGTCAGTACACTGTCGAGTGATCAGCAGCAGGAGCTGGTCGCCCTGCTTGGGGCGATGGCAGCTGTCGAATCCAACCCCGCTCGCCGTGAGTTCCTGGAGGAGTTCCCGGAGGGCTTCGGGCTCATCGACGATCTGTCCTGAAGGTTCGGCTTGCCGTGCAAGGCCAGCACCAAACCGTGCCGCGGCGGTTGATCCTCCACCCAGACTCGTCACCATGAACTCGACGATGTTGGATGGGCGGCATGGTGAGACGCAAGAAGGAGAAGAAGAAGGGGCCCGCCTGGGGCATTCCGCAGGGGATCTTCCTGTTTGCGACGCCGGAAGGCTGGCGCACCAGCGTCCTCACCGAAAGCGGAAATCTCTGCGGACGGCTGGACGTCCCGATCAACACCGACCCGCAAGACGCGCGGGCTGCGGCGGCGGTGATGGTGACGGAACTCGCGCGCGACTTCCACGACACCGACGTCGAGGTGAGCTGGGATCCGCCCAAGGAACCTTGGTCATGGACCGCCCAGGTCACTCTCGCCGCCGAAAGCGACTCACCTTCTCCGGACGCCGAAGGCTGAACGGCAAGCTCAGGAGTAGAGCAGAACGCGCTTGCGGAGGAGTTCGAAGCCTGCTCGGCCGAACATCTGGCGCTTGAGCATCTTGATCCGGTTGACATGGCCTTCGACGACCCCGGAGTTCCACGGCTGTGAGAGTCCGGCGGTGACGGCGTCGAGGTCGCGCTCCAGGTGCCGGGCGAATCGCTGGAGGCTGGGCAGGTCGGCCGCGGCTGCCGCTTCGATCCAGGCCGGCAGTCGGTGGCCTTGCAGCTGGGTCAGCATGTGTGCGAAGGAGCGCACGTGCTTGGCGAGTGCGTCGAGTTCGGGATAGTTGGCCAGCACGGCCTTGAGCTGGAGCCGGTCGTTCTCGGCCAGGGCGTCGGGGTGGGTGAGGATCCAGCGGGTGACGGCGCGAGCGGATGGCGGTCGGAGGCCGACCGGTTGGGGCTTGCCGCGTAGGTTCCTGCTGACGTAGGCGCGGACGTTGCCGTAGCCGTCGGGGTAGCCCTGTGCCTTGATCTCCTCCCACAGTTTCCAGGCGTTGGTGCAGCCCTCCTGCCATCGCTGGTCGAGGTAGGGCTTGTACACGTCCAGCTTGGTGGGTCGGCTTTGCCACTGACCGGTGAACAGTCGCTCCGGCTCGGTGGCGCGGGAGAATCGGAGAACGGTGTTGAGGCCCATGCCGAGCTGCCGGGCGATGGACCGCTTGCTGTGACCGGCGGCCAGCAGGGCGTGGACGGTGGCGTGCTTGGCGCGGGTGCCTTCGGCGAACCGGTGGCCCGTGGGCCACGGCGAGGCCGTGGGCGACTCCGGCGCCTGGTACGGCTCCTGCGGTGACTCAGGTGCAGGCCGCAGGCAGGCGCGGTGCCGATAGACGCACTTCTCGGCGGCTTCGCCGAGGTTGTACCAGAGGTGCCATCGGTCGGCGACCTGGAGCGCTTGAGGGGCGCCGCGGGTGGCGCCCTCGGCGTAGAAGAGGGCGCGGTGCCGGCAAATGATGTCGATTTCGGGCCGTTCGGACAGCCAGGCCGCGAGGGTGTCCGCCTCCCGGTCCGGCAGGAGGTCAACCGGCCGGCGTGTCTCGACGTCGACGAGGACGGTTCCGTAGATCCGGCCCTTGCGCTGAGCGTATTCGTCGACGCCGAGCACGCGGGGCGTGGCGGTGGGCGGATCCGGCAGTGAGGTGATCAGCCTCAGCAGGGTGTTCCGGCCGACTCGTATCCCGAAAACGTCCGTCATTTGGGCGCCGGCGCGTCCCGCGAGCGCGAGACCGATCGAGACGAGCGTCGATCGCAGCCGTTCCGTCCGGCGAGCGAATCGACGGGTGAGGCCGGGCACCTGCTCGGCAAACGTCTTACGCGGGCAGGAGCTCTCGGCGCAGACGAACCGGCGCACCCGCAACGACATGACGACGAGCTTGCCCGACGTGGGTAGATCTCGGGGAAAGCGCAGGTAGGAGCCGTGTATTCGACTCGACCAGCACCCGCAGCCCGGACAGGCCGCCCACCCGGCCGTGGACCGGGCCTCCACTCTTACGACAGCGTCAGTCACGTCGACCGACTCCACCGACATGTTCTCCACCGCCCCGAACAGCAGCTCTTCCAGCTGCGGCCGCACGTTGTTCACGGCGCAGAACTGTCGACGCCATCACCCTCTGGCAGATCGATTTTCGGGCGATGTCACCGGCCGTCGAACGACGACCAATCGTCACGCTGTGTACGCGACCACAAGAAGTGGACCAGAGCCGCGTTACACCGACGAAGCCACGTGGCGCAGTATTGGCACGGCACCCTCATGCGTCGCCGTAGTGGCTCCGCATCACCTCCGTCAACTGCTTGGGCCAGACCATCTGACAGCCGTGGCACCGGCGCCGGATGACGTGCTCGGCGGTGGGGAAGTTGGACTGCACGGAGCGCACCCCCGCTTCCCATCGCCGCAAACAGGGGCGCGGCATCACCATCCACTACGACAAGGGTCCGGCTGCTACTGCGTTAGCTCGCATCACGCTCGGCAGACGCCCCCTGGCAGCGCCCCGGCCATAACCAAAACGGGCGCGTTCACCCAGGGCTGCGGCCACGGTGACGCGCTGGGGGAGTGGCTTCCTATAGGAGCCGGCATTACCGTGGAATGGCGAGGACCTGCGTGGCCCCTTTGGGACCGCGTCGTTCGAGTGGAGCGGGGGATCGCTTATGGATGCCAGCCTGACCGCAGCGGAGATCACGCCCTACGTCGTCACCGCGATCAGTACCTATGGGACCGCCGTACTCACCCGCGCCAGAGACCAGGCAGCGGACGCCACTGTGTCGCTCGGGCGGGAGATCCTGCAGCGGTTCACGCGCCGTAACCGGCGCCGGGCGGAACTCGAATCCGCTGTCCGGGACGTGGCAGAAGACCCTCAGGACGCGGATTCTCAGGCGGCCCTGCGCGGCCAGTTGCGCCGCATTCTCGAAGGCGAGCCCGAGCTGGCCGCCGAGCTCGCGACGCTGCTCGCCCAGTCGGGCGCCCGCGTCGCGGCGACCGGCGAGCGCGCCGTGAGCGTTGAGCAGATGTCCAACAGTGCCATCGTCACCGGCGACAACAACCGGATCAACAGGTGACCCCTGAGTCCTCGCCTGCAGGTGGTCGCTGGGTCGCCGCCGAGCACATCATCGATTCCGTCGTGGTGACCGGTGACGGGAACATTGTCATCTACTACGCCGACGGCGGCCAGGCAGAACCCGCCGCGCCCGGCTCCCGCGCCGATGCCGAACGCTTGCTCTTCGGCCCTGAACCTATCGCCTCGGCGTCACGGCCATGGACCTGGCTGGCCCCCGAGACCGCACTGCACCCCTTGGTGAGCCGGCCCGAGGAAGCGGACCTCGTGGAGTGGGCCCGCGAGGGCCGGGACACCGTGGCACGGCTCGTCTGTGCCCCCTCCGGCCAGGGGAAGACCACCCTGGCGCGCCAAGTCTGCGCCCAGCTCAGGGACCTGGGCTGGACGGCTGGCATCCTCGACCTCGAGCGCGCCTCCGCCCCGCACACCGCTGGCGCAGCGTCGATGGTCAGCTCACTTTCCCGGGCGGCCCGCCGCTGGGACCGGCAACTCGCCGCCGTCGCCGCGCTGCCCCGCTTGTCGGGACGGGCCCTTCTCGTGATCGACTCCGCAGAAGTACACCGGTCGCGGATCGAGGAACTGCTTCACACCATCACAGAACTTCCCGCCGTGCACGAGGTACCGCCCGTCAAGCTGCTCCTGCTCGCCCGGGACACCGGAGAGTGGTGGGAAGAACTGTCCGTCGGCAGCCACCGCCATCACTGGATCGAACGACAAGTTGCACGGCTGCCACCCCTCACGGAGGGGATGGGGGTCACCGAACTGGACGCGCTGTGGCGCGACGCGACCGGCGGATTCCTGCAGGCCGCGAAGCAGGCCGGCATGAGCGTGGCGGCAAGCTCGGCGCATGGGATCGGCGACGACCGCCCCACCACCGTCCCCACCACACTGCATCTGTACGCCGCTGCGTTGCTGCGCGTCCTCGACGCCGTGGAAGGCCGGACCACTTCGCTGCACGATCGGGAGCACCCGATCACAGGGCTGGTCGAACACGAACAGCGTTATGTGGCGGGCGTGCTCACCGCCGCCGGTCTCCCCGTCGGCCACGAACACGCGCGTCTGCTCCTCGCCCTGGTCTGCCTGCACGCCCCGTCAGACGAACCGTCCGCGCTGCGGACCCTGCGACGCGTCGACAAGACGACACCGGACGACGATCTCGCCAGGATGGCGAGAGAACTCCAGGTCATCTACCCGGACGGCGACCGCTCGCTCTGGAAGGCACCCGGGCCGGACCGCCTGGCCGACTCGGTGCTGCACACATTGGCGGCCGACAGCCGCTCGGACGGCGAAGCCGAGCATTTGTTGCGCGCCCTGTGCACCACGGACGACTGGTTCGAAGGCAGGGACTGCGCACGCGTCCTCATCAGAGCGCTGGCGACAGCGGACGAGGAGCCCACCACCTTGGCGGAGGTCTCCCGCTGCCTCGACAGCGTCGTACGCACGCTGATCCTCGAACACCCTCGCGGCTTCGCACCGGCCGCGCTGGACACAGCCCCTGAAAGGTTCGAGCAGCAGATTTTGGCAGCGGTCGCAGCAGGGGGCACGGCCTCTGACATGTCCGGCCTGGCCTTCTCCGAACTGGAGGCACTCGACCTCCTCGTCGGTTCCGCCCCGGCCGGCAACAGCCGGACGAGGATTTGCCTCGCGATCTCCGGCAAACTCCTCCACTCGGAGCGGCTGGCATGGCTGGGCACGGGGCCCTGGCAGACGAGTGACCGGCTGGCGAGACTCGCCCAGTACGCCCGCGACCTGCGGCGGATCGACGACGTCCAGGGCGCCTCCCGTGCCGCGGAGGAAGCAGTGGCACTGGTGCGCCGGATGTGCGAGTCCGGGGAGGCAGCGGCCAGCGGACACATCGCCTTACGAATGTCCCGGGCGAGCGGCAATCTGGCCACAGCCGGCCAGAACGATGCCGCACTCGTGCTCAGCACCGCGGCGGCCGAGAGCGCGTGGGCGACGCTGTCTTCTCCGGACCCTCTGAACACCGCCCAACGTGCGGCAGTCTTGAACCAGCACTCCCAGCGGCTGTTCGACGTCGGACAGACCGCTGCCGCCGCTAACTGCTCCGGTGAGGCGCTGCAGCTGTACCACGACGCCGCAGAGAGCGACCCCGGCCGCCACGACCTGGAGCTGACCGCGGCCATGGCCGACTACGGCATGAAGCTGCGGGCGGTGGGGCGCCCGCAGCAGGCGGCACCGCATCTCGCCGAAGCGCTCTCCGCCTACCGGCGGCATCTCGCAGTCGACGACCGGCCAGGCACCCGGTACGGCCTCGTGAGGACACTGCGTTCGTACGGAGCTGTCCTTTGCGATCTCGGACGGGCGGACCAGGCCGTCCCCCATGTGGAGGAAGCGGTGAACGTGCAGCGGGGTCTTGCCGCGCTGGACCCCGATGCCGTCCTGGACTTGGCGGCCGCGCTCGGCCAGTCCGGAGCGACGTTCGCCGAGACCGGTTCCGCCGAGGCCGCGCGCCGCGAGTTGGAGGAGGCCGTCGACATACTCCGCAGTCTGCACGGCGAGCCGCGGGCAGCAGGGGAACTGGCGAGCGCGCTGGCCAACCTCGGTGCATGGCACGGCGAGTTCGGTGACGCGGCACACGCAGTGAGCCTTCTCGAAGAGGCACTGGCCCTCAAGGAGGACCAGGATCGGGGCCTCGAGGAAACGGTGGACGACATCAAGGCCACCGCGCACAACCTGTCGCTGGCCCTGCGCAGATCGAGGGAGGACGCACGGGCTCAGGAGGTCCGCGCCCGATACCACCTAGACACCCGGCAGGAAGAACCGTCCATGCCGGGTATACGAACGGCTGATGAGGTCAAGGCCGAGATCCCGCCGGTCACCGAGGAGATGAGGGCCGCTGCGCGACGGATGCCAGGAGGGTATCTGTACGCGGTCGACCCCGCCTTCGACCCTCAGGGCGAGGTGCCCGGGCACGGTATCCGAGGCGCGTTCCGCATCGACGCCGACGGTGAGATCACCGACTACATGGCCAACGAACGCTATCGCCCCACGCCTGTCGCATTGTGCTTCCCACCGGCTACGGATGCCGTGGACGAGGCCGCCCAGCTGGCCAGCACCGGCTATGGATCCCAGGAGGCAGTGGTGCAGGCACTCGAGTCCGCGACGGTCGCGGTGGCCGGCCCGGCCCTTTCCAGGAAGATGTTCCGGAGAAAACCCCGCGAGACAGCCATTTTCACCGCACCGATTCACATGTCCGAAGGCGTCGCGACCACCAGGATGTCCGGCGCGGAACTCCTCTCGGCCCTCCCGCAGCAGGCCGTGATCCACATCAACCCGGGCAGCCCAGGCGCCTACCGTCTCAACAGATCCGACGAGACCACGCCCTTTCCCGCACCCGCCAAGACAGCCCATCCCACCGCCCCACCGTCTTCGCCAACACCCTTTTCCCCTTCTCCTCTCGCTTCCCCGCCCTCCGCCCCTCCCGAGGACGAGGTCGCCCAGCTGTGTGCCCTGCACGCCGCCGGTGAGCCGGTCCTGGGGCAGCTGACGGCCACTTTGCGCAGAAGCCGCGTCTGGTATGTCACGGGAGGTGACGAGAGACGCCGCCTCGTAGTCGCTCAGGCGTATGACGGCCGTTCCGTCGTCTTCGTCTACAGTTCGCGCGCGTACGCCTCGGCCAGCGGGGGACTGGACTTCGTCGAAGGGGGCCGGTTGTCCGAGGGGACGATGAGCGACCTCCTCAAGCAGATCCCTTCCTCCACCTACGTAGTGATCAACAACGAGGGCCCGCATCCGCTGCAGATCGCGGCCTCTGCACTGTTGGCCTACGGCTGAAGCACGTGGCAGCTGGTCACTTCGAGCATCAAGGCTGCCCGGTCTGATCGCGGCGAGTAGCTCGGGAGGGACTGACGGACTGTGGTGCGTCCCTGGTTGGGCGACGGTGTCTAGCCATGGCTTTCTTCGAGTGGATGGGGTGGCTTGCACTCTCAGCCCCTGGGTCGGTTCAGTCCCTACAGTTTCAGTCCCTCTGAGAAACCGCAGGTCAGAAGCTTCTCTGCAAGCTTTCAGGGACTGAAGGGACTCAAGTTCGATGTTTCCAGTCTTTACGTGCGTGCGTGTATGCGCGGCCGTATAGAAGTACTTGAAGCGTGTGTAGCTCATAACTAGAGATTTGAGTCCCTTCAGTCCCTGGCTAGACTGCCCCGAGCCCCTGACCTGCGGGTTTATGCAGTGACCGAAGGCACAGGGACCGAAGGTGTCAGTGCTACACCAGCCCCTCAGGGCGGGAGGGTGCCTGGGGGAGGGGTGCCCGCTGCCAGGCGTCCCCGCCGCGCCCCTCTGCGGGCCAGGGACCGGACAGAGGTCAAAGGGACCGAAGGGACCCAGTTTTGAAAGAACGGTGACGTTATCCGCGAGTCGCCTGTGACGCTGCGCTAGCATCCCGGATAGGGAATCTTCAGTCCCTTCAGTCCCTTTGAACAGCCCCTGCGCCCTCAAGGAAGAGCCTGTGCCCGTCCGTCCCGAAGACGTCGCGACCTGGATGGTCCGGCACGGGTTCGCTGTGCACCCCCTGGCTCCCGGGGCCAAGACACCCGCCCCCAACTGCGGAGCGTGCAAGCCCGGAACGCACCAGGCACAGCACTGCCCCTGCCACGCGCGACACGGCTGGTGCCACGGGTTTCACGCCGCCACCACCGACCTGGCCACGGTCCAGCACTGGTGGACCGCTCAGCCCAACTTTGGTATCGGTGTCGCTTGCGGACCCTCACGTCTGGTCGTCATCGATGTAGACGCCCACACCACTCGCTTGCCCGAGCGATCGCGTCTTCTGCCCGGAATCCCTGTCCACGACGCTGTCGACCTGACCGGACTCAGCAATGGATTCGACACCCTTGCCTTGCTAGCTGCTTACCGGCGCAGGCCCAACCCCTGCACAGACACCTCAACCCTGCGCGTACAGACACCTTCCGGCGGCATGCACATCTGGTACCGCGTCCCCCGAAACGGGCCCGCATTCAAATCTTCCAGCGGGTCCGGCAACCGGACCGCCCTTGCCTGGCAGGTCGACATCCGCGCCGCCAACGGATACATCGTCGCGCCCGGTACCCGCACGACAGCCGGCACCTACGAAGCTCTGCCCGGACCCAGGAGCCCCGCCCCGCTGCCGCTGTGGCTCGTTGCAGAGCTCACCCGCACCGGACACCACGCGGGTCCACCGCCAGCTACGAGCCCCACCGCGACACCCCCTCGACCCGGAGGCGGTCCACACGTCCTCGCAACGCTCCTCAAGGAAGTACAGGCCTGCGGCGCCATCCCAGAAGGGGCAGCCTTCAGCGAGAAGCTCAATCGAGCAGCCTTCACCGCCGGCGGACTCGTCCAGGGTGGACATCTCGCCGACGCCGAGACCCGGCAACTGCTCCTCGAAACCGCCACACGAGCCCGGCCCCATCAGCCCCGCAGGAACGCCCACATCATCGAGACCGGCATGCGCGCCGGCAGCGCCCGCCCCATCCGACCCGAGGAACGCACATGAGCAGCGCCGGAAGCACCGGGTTCAACGCCCGAGCGGCGGCCGAACAGCTCGCCGCGTTCGGCAATGAGCCCGCGGCTGAATCCCCCAGGCGACTTCCTCCCCGGCAGAAGACCGGCGCAGCGGGCCCCTTGGACCCCTCAGACTTCGTTCAGTCCGGGGTGCTGGCCAACCTCAGCGACCGTGGCAACGCCAAGCTCTTTGCCCACCTCTACCACGACCGCTTCCGCCACGTGGAAGGGCTCGGCTGGTACGTCTGGGACGAGTACCGGTGGAAGCGCACCGGCGGAGAAAAGGCCGCCATCTGGGCCGCGGGGGACATGGCCGAGGAACTCCCCACCACCGACCCCCGCGGCATCTTCACCGACCGGGAACTCGCCCAGCACCGCAAGCGAGCCATGTCCACCTCCGGTGTGAAGGCCATGCTGACGCAGGCCAAAGCCTCCCCTGAGCTCGCCCTCGACCCCGACAGCCTCGACGGCGACAAGTACGCCCTGTGCACCCCGGCCGGCGTCGTGGACCTGCGCACCGGCGAACTCCACAAACCCGACCCCACCCGGGACCTGCACTCACGGGCCACCTACCTCGCGCCCGAAGCCATCCCCACGCCCCGGTTCCACAGCTTTCTCGACCAGACCTTCGGCGAGGACGATCGGGGCAAGGAGATGATCAACTTCCTGCATCTCCTGCTCGGCTACTCCATCACCGGCGACGTCGGCGGCCAGGTCCTGCCCTTCCTCTACGGAGTCGGCGCCAACGGCAAGTCGGCTCTCCTCGACGTCGTCATCAAGATCCTCGGCGACTACGCAGACGTCGCACCGCCCGGCTTCCTCATGGAACGCGGGAAGTTCAACGAGCACTCCACAGAGCTGACCGAGCTCCACGGCCGCCGGCTGTTCGTCTGTAGCGAGCTGAAGCCCCACGACAAGTTCGACGAGGCCCGCGTCAAACTCCTCACCGGCGGTGACCGCCTCAAAGCCCGGCGCATGCGTCAGGACTTCTTCAGCTTCGAGCCCACACACAAACTGTGGCTGCTGGGCAACCACCGCCCCGAGGTCGGCACCGGCGGACACGCCTTCTGGCGCCGGATCCGCCTCATCCCCTTCGAACGCGTCGTGCCCGATCACCGCAAGATCGACAACCTCGCCGAGATCCTCGTACGCGACGAAGGCCCCGGCATCCTCCACTGGATGATCCAGGGAGCCAAGGCCTACCTGGCCACCAAGCCAGCCCTGACCGGCCCCAGCGTGGTCCGCACCGCCACCCAGGCATACGCAACCACCGAAGACCACATCGGACGCTTCCTCTCCGAGTGCTGCACCACAGGCAGCGACCTGGAAGAACCCCGCGACCTGAAAGTCGAGCAGGGAGCCCTCTACCGCGCCTACAGCACCTGGTGCCAGGACGGCGAAGGACTGCGCCCCGCCACCACCCGCGCATTCGCCACACGCATCCGAGCCGAGGTGGGCGTCGCCTCACCCAGCGAGATGCTCCGCTCCAACGGGCAGAAGTTCTACCCCGGGCTCGCTCTCCTGGCAGAGGACGAGCCGTCCCGGCGCGCAGCAGACGGGTAAGCCTCAAGGTGAACCCGGAACGCGTGCTCCACGAAGACGACCGAGACACATACCATGGACAAGGAATGATCCGAGCCATCCAAGCGCCTGGCCCTATGACGGCTGGCCGTATAACGACATCGGCGCCGAGCTCGGCGTGGAGGAAATCGGGCTCCTCGCGAGCCGATATGACTGAGAAGGGATCCAGGCCATGAGTTCGCTACTGACGGCAGGCGACCTCACCCACGAGGACAAAGTGGTATGGCTGGAAGATCCCGAAGAGCTCGACTACGTACGTCAGGCCCTGGACAAGACTCCCCGTCGCCGGGGAAAGCCCCGCTACCACCGTGACGGCCGCATGATCGGGTTCGCCGAGCTCAGCGACAGTGCCGAGGCCGACCCCGACAGCGGACTGCAGAAGCGGCGAGTCTTCTATCTGCTGCCCCACGACCGAGACGCCGAGCCCAACGGCCTGTACCGGGCGGGGGCGCCCGGCGAAGCGGTAGACCCGCGCACGATCCGACCGGGTCAGGTCGGCAGCAAGACCGCCCGCTCACAGCTGGGATCCGAGGCAACGGTCGCCTGAATCGGTTTCTCCAGTCCCTTCAGTCCCTGCCGACTGAGAAGCCGGGGACGGCCGACATGCCGACCGACACGGCGATGCCCGAAATGGAGCCCGCGCTAGCAGGGCCCCGTCGATCGATGGCCTGACGACGTTCCACACCGTAACGACCGGCTTAACTACGCTGGCTACCTCTGGGCCTTCGCCTCCCTGCGGGCATCTGCCGGGGCCAACGCCCACTACCGACGCCGCCGCGAGCAAGGTGACTGGCACGCGGCCGCCCAGCGCAACCTCTTCAACCGCATGATCGGACAGCTCTGCCACTGTCTTCAGCACCGTCGACGCTTCGACGAGAGCCTGGTCTTTCCGGCCTCGCCCGAAGCGACAGAAGCTGCTCTGCATAGATCGGCCGGCTGAGCCGCAGCTCACTCAGGGATGACCAGCCCGCGGTCACGCAGCTGAGGCAGACAGAACTTCAAGCAGGCCTCCACCGAGGCCGCATCAGTGCGTACAAGCAGGTCTTCATGGAAGGGTGCACCGTTCGCGACAAAAGTCCACGGCCTGACGCCATCACGCATGCGCTCCGCGTCTGCTTTGAAGAGCACCGTGACGCCCTGCTCGGCCAGCGCCTCCATCACGCGCACAACATCGACCATCGTTCCACCCCACCCGTTCGAATAGGCAGGTCACGCTACACGGGCCAGAGGTTCGCGACTTGACGGCCCAGCAACGTGAGGTGTCTGCCTGGAATAAAAAGCGCACCGCGACGCTATACAGCGCGTCCTGCGCCATCCCTCCCCAACATCGGCGCATCCCCCGCCAGGGCTCTGTCGTTGGCCCGGGGGAGGTGCAGGGAAGTGACGAGGGATTCGAAGGCGCTGCCGGCGTTGATCCGGCGCCGGTACCGCGAGGGCGCCAGTATCGCCGTGGTGGCCAGGGAACTGGGGGTGTCCAAGACCACCGTCCAGCGGCACGTACCCCCTCAGGAACGGCGCGACGCGGCGGCCGCCGCACGGCAGCGCCACCAGAACCGAGCCGAGCAACCGTACGATAAGGCCCTGCGTGCCCAAGTCGTACGCCTTTACCGTTCCGGGATGCCGCAGCAGCGTGTCGCGGCCACGCTCGGGATCTCGATCCAAGCGGTGACCGCACGACTCGACCCGTCCCAGCGCCGCTCCCGGCAGGAAGCGGCACGGCTCGCCGTCCAGCAGCAAGGTGAGCTATTGCCCCAGGACGAGATCATCACCCAGTACGTGCAGGGCGCCACCATCACCGAACTCGGACAGCTCTACCAGGTCCACCCCTCCACGATCCGCCGCCGGATCCCCGACGACCTGATCCGCCCCCACAGCCGGACCCCACACCCTCGGACCCGACGCCGGCGGACACTTGCGGACGAGGAGATCCGCCGCCGCTACCGCGCCGGGGAGAGCTCCTACGCACTCGCCCGCGAGTTCGGTGTATCCCCCCACACCATCCGGGCACGCATCCCCGACACCGACTGGCGCGGCCGCCCGGCCAGGAAAACCCCGACCCCGCCACCCCGCCCCCCGAAGCCCAGGACAACAAGCAACCGGATGACGCTGCCAGTCCCGGACGAGGAGATCCTCGCCCGCTACCGGGCCGGACGCTCCGCATCGGCCATCGCCCGCGAGCTCGGCGTGGACTGCAGGACGATCCTGCGCCGCATCCCCGAAGACGAGCGGCGCACCCACCGCCAGGCCCGGCGGCTGAACCGGCCGGCCCCCGGCATCGACGCGCAATCCATCCGTGCACTGCGAGCCCAGGGCCTGACCTGGGCCGCGATCGCCGCCGAAACCGGCCTGTCAGTGAAAACGGTCCGCACCCGCGCGTGAAACGGCGCCGGAGCTGCATCGAGCTCGATCAGCTGCGCGGCGTTATCACCGTCACCCAGACCGAGTTCGCCCTGGGCAAGGCCGAGACTGCTACCGCGGCACTGCGCGCCACGGAGGCGACGGGGGCCAGAACGGTCAGGGCCAGCCCGAGGGCGTCGGTGATCACGTGGCGCTTGCAGCCTTTGATCTTTTACCGACGGCGATGCCCTGCCTGGGTTCGGCGGAATTGCCCGAGGCATTCACGCTCTGTACGTCACCAGACGTCACCAGGGCCGCGGACGGCCCCATTGTCTGGTCCGGGGCCGCTCTGCGGGAGAGGCGGAGTGGACGACGGTGGTCTTGCCCGGCCCTTCGGCGTACACCGCATGACTGTCGACGGCTGACCCTGCCGACGAGCGCGAGCAGGAGCTGTCCGGGCTCTGAAGCGCCCCGTTCCGTACCTTCCGAACTCAGTCGCATTCGTGACGGCGGTAACTGCTTGCTACTCAGGTCCTCTTGAACACGCAGGCGCGTGACCTGCGACTTTCATCAGAACGATGACTTCTCGCCAGGTATCCAGACAGGTTGCTGGAGCGGATTACCCGTCGTCCAGGCACCGTGATAGGACTGCTTGACTGATTAACCGATCATCATCTGACGGGGGATTCGGTCATGGCTGTCACGGTGCCGGACTGGGCAGACACGCTGCTGGACCTGGTAGGGGTCAACTGGCCCAACGTCGACGAGGACGCCTACCGGGAGATGGCGGACGCGCTGCGGGAGTTCGCGGACGACCTCGCCGACGACGGTCAGCTCGCCAACAACCACATGGAGCGTCTGCTGTCGTCGGGCCACGGCGAGGCGATGGACGCACTCAACGAGCACTGGACCAAGGTCAAGGGCAAGCACCTGAAGGACATGGTGTCCGCGGCCCGTACGATCGCGGACGCACTCGACATGGCGGCGGGCGCGATCGAGGTCATGAAGGGGAAGGCGCTCGTCGAGCTGGGGGTGCTGGCCGGCCAGACCGGCCTGGCCATGGCGCTGATCCCGGTGACCGGTGGTCTGTCCGCGCTGCTCGGTGCCGGGGCGATCGCCTTCACGAAGAAGCAGTTGCTGAAGCTCATCACATCCGCCATGGAAGAGGCGGTCGGCCACGTCGTCTCGGTGATGACCGAGCCGGTCGTGGCCGCGCTGGAGAACATGGCGGCTGACCTCGTCGTCCAGGTGAGCATGGACGCGCTGGGCGTCCAGAACGGCGTGAACCTCGACCAGACGAAGCAGGCCGGCAAGGACGGCTTCGACGAAGGGGTGAAGGGCGCCAAGGAAGGCCTGAACCTCGCCTCCGCCGGAGGCGGCAACGGTGGCGGGGGCAAGGGCAAGGGCAAGGGCAAGGGCTTCCACATCGAGCACGACGAGCACGAGCAGGCCGGCACGAAGCTGAACGGCGTGAGCGCCGGCATCCACGGCAAGACCGCCGGGAAGCTCACCAAAGCGAAGTCGGCCCAGCGTCGCAACAAGGGCCGCGACGACATCGCCGACGCCCTGGATCCGGTCATCGAGAAGGCTATGGGCGCGCTGGTGAAGTCCGCCAAGACCATGGGTGACCACATCGGCGAGACGCTCCCCAAGGCCGTCAAGCAGATATCCACCGACCACAAGACCAACGACGACAACATCCGCGACCGCCTCGCCCGTCAGCGCAAGGGCGACCACGACAACGACGGCGGCAAGGGCGGGACGCCGCACCACAAGAACCCTGGCGACGACGCCCACACGAGGCCCAACTCGGTCAGTGACGCCAAGGGCGACCCGCGTGCCAACAGCGTGTCCCTGGACAAGACCGTCTGCAAGAACGACCCGGTCGACGTCGCGACGGGCAAGATGCTGCTCCCGCAGACAGATCTCATCCTGCCCGGCGTTCTCCCGCTCGCGCTGCGCCGCACCCATGTCTCGACCTACCGCTACGGACACTGGTTCGGACCCAGTTGGGCCTCCACCCTCGACGAACGCATCGAGGTCGATGCTTTCGGCGGCGGAGCGATCTGGGCCCGCCAGGACGGCTCCGTGCTGATCTACCCTCGCTTGCCCCGCCCTGACGGCGAGCACGTCCTGCCGGTGGAAGGTGACCGGATCCCCTTGGTCCACGGCGGAGTGGACGACGACGAGACCACGTACGAGGTACGTGATCCGCACGGCGGGCAGGTCCGGTCCTTCACCGGCAGCCCCTACCGCGCCTCCACCGCTTACTGGCTGTCCGCCCTCGAGGACCGCAACGGCAACCGCGTCGTGTTCTCCCGCCGCCCCGACGGCGCGCCGACCGCCGTGTCCCACTCGGGCGGCTACGTCGTCCAGATCACGGCCACCACGTCACGGGTGACGGGCCTGGCCGTCCGCGGCCCCGGGGGCCCCGCCACGGTGGTCGGCTACGGCTACGACCCCACCGGACACCTCACGGCCCTGACCGGCCCGCAAGGACCGGACGGCCCCGCCATGCGCTTCACCTACGACGGCGACGGGCGCGTCACGTCCTGGACCGACCGCAACGGCTTCACGTTCCAGTACGTGTACGACGGACAGGGCCGGGTCGCCCGCACGATCGGCCCCGAAGGAACCCTCTCGTCGAGCTTCGCCTACGACACCCACCCGGAGACCGGGCACCCCATCACCCGTTACACCGACTCCACCGGCGCAACCACCGTCCTGCACCTGAACGACCGCCTCCAGGTCGTCGCCGAAACCGATCCCCTCGGCCACACCACCCATCTGACCTGGGACGCCTACGACCGCCCCCTCACCCGCACCGACCCGCTCGGCCACACCACCGAACTCACTTGGAACGAGGAGGGCAACCTCGTCGCGGTGCGCCTGCCCGACGGCAGCACGGCCACGGCCCGCTACGACGAGCGGAACCTGCCCGTCGAAGTCACCGGAGCCGACGGCACCACGTGGCGGCAGACCTTCGACGACCTCGGCAACTGCACCGCGGTCCAGGCCCCGGACGGGACGGTGCGGCGCTTCACGCACGACCGCACCGGCGCCATCGCGACCATGACCGACGCCGTGGGCAGTACGCTCCGCATACGATCCGACGGCGCCGGGCTCGCCCTGGCGGTGAGCGATGACGGGCGAGGCGTCACGCGCGTCGAGCGGGACCACCGAGGGCGCCCCCTCCGGATCGTCGACCCGGCAGACGGTGTCCAGGAGTTCGTCTGGGACGATGACGACCACCTGCTCGCCCGCACCGCCGCCGACGGCAGCCGCGAAACCTGGACCTGGGACGCGGAAGGCAACTGCGCGGCCTACACCGACGCCGCCGGCGGGGTGTGGGGCACCGAGTACGGTCCCTTCGACAAGCCCCTGGTCCGGTCCGACCCGGACGGCGCCCGCCACCGGCTGCGCTACGACACCGAACTGCGCCTCGTGGAAGTCACCAACCCGCTGGGGCAGAACTGGCACTACACCTACGACGCCGCCGGCAACCTCACGGCCGAGACCGACTTCGAAGGACGCACCAGCCACTACCACTACGACGCAGCCAACCGGATCGTCCGACGCACCAACCCCGCCGGGCAGACGGTCGGCTACACCTGGGACGCCATGGGCCGGCTGACGTCCGACGAGGCCGACGGCGATCTCACCCACTACTCGTACGACGTCACCGGGGCGCTTGTCGAGGCACGCACCGCCACCTCGACACTGAGCATCGAACGGGACGTCATGGGCCGGCCGCTCAGCGAGACCGTCGACGGCCGCACCCTCCGGTACGCGTACGACGTAGCCGGCCGGCGCATCGCCCGCACCACGCCCACGGGCGCCGTCACGGACCTCGCCTACGACCCTGCGGGACACCGCTCCTCCCTGGCCGTCGACGGGCACACCCTCACCTTCGGGCACGACCTGCTCGGCCGCGAGATCACCCGCGTCTGGGGCGCCCCGGGCACCCCGGTGACCCTGACTACCACCTGGGACAGCGTCAGCAGGCCGACAGTGCAGAGCCTCACCGCCGGGACCGCCCCCACGCCCGTCGTGACGCGCGACTACACCTACCGGGCTGACGGCTTCCCCCTCACCATCGGCGAACAGGCCGCAGGCGCCGAACGCGGCACCAAGCGGATCACCCTCGACCCCATGGGCAGGCCACTGGCCGTCACCGGCACCGGCTGGGAGGAGAACTACGGCTACGACCGGGCCGGCAACCAGGACACGGCCACCTGGCCGGCTCGAGCCGGGCACGGGGAGGCCCGCGGCCCGAGGACCTACTCCGGCACCCGCCTTCTGGGGGCAGGATCCCTCCACTACGAGCACGACGCGGCCGGCCGGGTCGTCGTACGCCGCCGCACCCGCCCCTCCCACAAGCCCGACCAGTGGCGCTACAGCTACGACGCACGGGACCGGCTGACCTCCTGCACCACCCCCGACGGCACCCTGTGGACGTACGCCTACGACCCCCTCGGCCGCCGCATCGCCAAGCACCGCATGGCCGACGACGGCCGGACTCCGCTGGAGACCATCCGCTACACCTGGGACGGCACCCTCCTCGCCGAGCAGGTCGACGAAGCCACCGCCACCGCCCTGACCTGGGAGTACGAAGGACACCGCCCCCTCGTCCAGTACGAGCGCAGGATCCTCGACGAGGCCGAGACCGACGCGCGCTTCTTCGCCATCGTCACCGACCTCGCCGGCGCCCCCACCGAACTCGTCTCCACCACCGGCGAGACGGCCTGGCGCAGCCGCTCCACCGCCTGGGGCACCACCGGGTGGAACCGTGACGCCACCGCCTACACCCCACTGCGCTTCCCCGGTCAGTACGCCGACCCGGAAACCGGACTGCACTACAACTTCTTCCGCCACTACGACCCCGACACCGCCCGCTACACCAGCCTCGACCCCCTCGGCCTCTCACCCGCCCCCAACCCGGCCACCTATGTCGCCAACCCCTGGGCCTCCGCCGACCCCCTGGGACTCGCCCCCAAACGCTGCAGCTTCGACGCCTACGACTGGGGCGATGCGACGAGCGGGTTCGGAGGCAGCGTGCGCTACGGACGCCTGGACCACCTGGGACGCCCCACCGGCGTCTATGCCCAGATCCGGCCCGAGATGCTCAACACGGGAACCGAGGCGGGCTCGGTCCGAACCCCGGGATGGCGTGGGAACGGCAACGACTTCAACGAGGCCCGCGGCCACCTCTACGCCAACCGCCTCGGCGGTCACGGAAAGGGGAAGTTCGCCTGGCAGAACCTGGTGACCGAGACCCAGACCCCCACGAACACCCCCGAGCAGCGCGTCCAGGTGGAGGCGGTGATCTACGACCAGGTGAAGAACAACGACGAGATCGTCCAGTACAACGTCGTCCCCAAGTACGCGGGCACCAACCCGATACCCCACGAAATCCACTTCACGGCGTACGGAAGCAAGGGGTTCACCTTCACCTACATTCTGGAGAACCCCGCCGCCTACGTCCGAACCGGCGTCTAGCGCCCCCGACGACTCGTTCCGGAGAATCGCATGACCCGCACCACACCGCCACGTCCCTACGACGTCGAAGCGCTGTTTCCCGCCCTCGCCGACCACCGGCGCACGGCGACGCGACTGCACCCCCGCCCCGGTGACCCGAAGGCACACGACAGCTCCGTCGCCGGCCCCATGCTGTGGCCGGCCGACGAACCCTGGCCGGTGTGCACCGCCGTCCACCCCAAAGCGACCGGACACCTGCTGACCGACGTCCGCCACGCGCGCCGCATCCACGCGGCCTCGGAGGGACGGAAGAAGACCGACGAGGAGATCGCACTCCTCGCCACCTTCCGGTCCGGCCCCCACGACCTTCCGATCGGCGACGCGGACCCCATCCCCATGCTGGCCGTCGCCCAGCTGTGGGCACGCGACATCCCCGACCTCACCGGACCCGAGGGACACGACCTCCTCCAGGTCTTCTGGTGCCCCTTCGAAGCACACGGCCCCGACCAGAGCGTCGACGTCGTCCTGAAGTGGCGCCGCAGCAACAACATCGGCACCGTCCTCGACGAACACCCCGAACCGCTCGTGGTCGGCTCACCCGAATGCGTGCCCCAGCCCTGCGAACTCCACCCCGAGCAGGTCGTCGAACACGAATACCTCGGCCTGCTCCCCGAGGACCTTCAAGAGTCCATCGCAGCGTGGGAGGAAGAGCTCCTCGACGAGAACGAGGAAGAAGCGGAGGCGGACTTCCCCACCGAGTACGCCAGCGATCTGTCCCTCGCACCCGGCTGGAAGGTCGGCGGCTTCGCCACCTGGCACCTCACCGACCCCCGCCCGATCGACTGCACCGTCTGCGGCACCCCCATGCCACCGCTCCTGACCGCGCACTACGTCGAGTGGGACCCCGCATCGGAGAGCTGGGCCCCACGGGAAGACCTCCGCCCCGACCTGTTCCGGCACGTCATCACCCCCACCGGCGTGTACCTGGGGCGCGGCTACCTGCGGATCCACACCTGCCCTGCAGATCCCTTCCACCCCCACCGACTCAGCTTCCAGTAACGGGCATGGAGGACAGCTTCGGTGCCCGCGTCGGCCTGGAGGAGGTGCACGGTACTGAACTTGATTGGGTGATGTCGGGACCGTTCACCTGACAGCTCCTGGTCCGTTCCGGTAGCCCTGGACCGTGGGATACGCGCAAGGCGGCGGGTTGACCGACGCCGGGAGGGCCGCGCGGGAGCGAATCCGGCTGCAGGCCGTGGAACGCTTCGAGGACGGGGAGAAGAACCGGGAGATCGCAGTTGTGCTGCGGGTGTCCGAGCGTTCGGTGGAACGGTGGCGTCGGCAGTGGCGGGAGGCCGGAGCGACCGGGGTGCGATCGAGAGGCTCCCCGGGGCGCCCAAGGTTGAGCCAGTCGCAAATAGCCAGACTGGCAAGTGAGTTGGAGCGCGGGCCGCTCGTCCACGGCTGGGCTGACCAGCGCTGGACGCTGGCTCGGGTGAAGACGCTGATAGGCCAGCTGTTCCACGTTTCGTACACGGTGGAGGGCACGTGGCGGCTGCTGAAGCGTCACGGGTGGTCGTGGCAGCAGCCGGCACGATCGTTATCTAGTGTTGTCAAGCAACTCTGCAGTACAGAGCTGTAGAGTCCAGTAAGGCAAGTTAGGCAAGTGGTGAGCCAAGCCCGTCACAGGTGCGCTTCAAGATGCCCTGCAGGCAACGCGTGCCCCCACCCTGGAGGCAGATCTCCCGCATGGGTCTGCGGCTCATGACGCTCTTTGATCTGTTTCGTGGCCTCTCGCTCCATCGCTAGCGCCGAGCACAGGGCCATCCCGCGCCGCCACAAGGACTGAGAGGGCGGTATGTGACGTGATGCCGCCTTTGTTGTCGCTGGAACGTGTGGCACAGGCGTATCGGGACTGACCGGGGAGTCCTCTCGTGCTGGAGTGTTCCTCGTGAGCGACCGCCAGCCCTACAAGAGCGACTTGTCCGACGAGCGGTGGGCCTTGATCGAGCCCGTCATCGCCTCCTGGAAGGCTCAGCATCCCTCCGTCAGCGGCCACCAAGGCGCCTACGAGATGCGGGAGATCGTCAATGCCCTGCTCTACCAGTCCCGTACCGGCTGCCAGTGGGACTACCTCCCCCACGATCTACCACCGGTCGGAGCGGTGAAGTACTACTTCTACAAGTGGCGCGACGACGGCACCGACCACACCATCCACGACCTGCTGCGCTGGCAGGTCCGCGAGAGCCGGGGGCGCAAGGCCGACCCGAGCCTGGTGGTGCTCGACACCCAGAGCCTGCACGCGGCCGTCGGGGTGCCCGCCGACACCACCGGAAGGGACGCGGCAAAAAAAGTCCCAGGCCGCAAGCGCGGCCTGGCAGTTGATGTTCTCGGTCTGGTGATCGCGGTGGCGGTGCTGGCCGCGTCCGCGCACGACAACGCCGCCGGCATCGCCTTGCTGGACAAGGTCGCCGCCGGCACCGACACGGTGCAAAAGGCCCTGGTGGAGCAGGGGTTCAAGACCGCCGTCATCGACCACGGGCAGAAGGTGGGCATCGACGTCGAAGTCGTCGAGCGCAACCCGGCAGCCAGCGGGTTCGTCCCCCAGCCCAAGAGGTGGGTGGTGGAACAGATGAACGGGATCATGATGCTGCACCACAGGCTGGTACGGGACTACGAGCACCGGCCCGCCTCCGCCGAGTCGAGGGTGTACTGGGCCATAAGCGACCGGATGGCCCGGATGCTCACCGCGACCTCCACCCCCACCTGGCGCGGCGCGTGAGCAACAGCGAGCTGACCTTGGGAGCGGTGCTGGCGCGCCTGGAGGAGCAAGAGCGCGAGATCGCCGCGCAGGCCGAGGCCACGCGGGGACGCATCGCGGAACTCAGCGCGCAGCTGGAGGAGTTCGACCGCATCGCCGAGGAGGTCCGCATCACCCGCAAGACCCTGCTGGCGCTGCCTGATCCGTCCCCGCCGACGCCGCCGGCCGCGGAGCTGCCGGACCATCCGGCCTACCGGCAGATCATGGCGGTGTTCGCCGCGGCCGACACCCCGCTGCGGGCTCGGGCGGTCTGCGAGGCGATGGATCTGGAGATCGCGCCCAACAACATCAACAACACCCGCCTGAAGCTCAAACGGCTGACCGAGCGCAGAATCCTGGTCGAGACCGAGCAAGGTTTGTTCACCCAGCCGCGGCCGTAGCCCCCCCGGCGACGCCGCAGCCGGCGCGCTTCCCCCCTCCCGAAAGAGCGAAACGGACATCAGGCCACGTACCGCCCTCTGAGAGGCCAATGGGCCATCGAATCCCAGCATTTCGTCAGAGACGTGACCTTCGGCGAAGACGCCAGCCGGGCCCGCACCGGCAGCCTTCCCCGAGCCCTCGCCACCTTCCGCAGCCTGGCGATCAGCCTCGCCCACCTCGCCGGATGGAACACCAACGCCGCCGCACACGACCACTACCGAAACCGCCCGGCCGACGCCCTCCGCGAGATCGGTCTCACGGGCTGAGCACGCATCACGCCTGCCGCGCCCTCCAGTCCGTCCAGTTCTTGACGATACCGGCGTCGAGTCACGCCCGACGTGGTCGAGTTGCGCTGCGACACGCTGCTATTACTGTGGAATTAGGGAGTTCGCCGCCGGAGCGTCGCAGAGGATGCAAAGCGGGCCTACCGATCGCAGCGCGCCCCGTAAGGCATGGGATTCCACTGAGGCCTCAGATCCATCCGCCGAGTCGTTCACAGTCAATCACAGACGGCACGGCCGCTTGCTTTTCTCCCGCTGGATCCGGCCGAGCGCTGATCAATCGCGATACGTGGAGGGCGTGAAAGAGATGGCACAGAAATTCACGGAGCTGGTGCTGAAGATTGCAGAGGACCCAAGTACGCCGTGAAGGTCGGCCAGGCAGCGACGTGAGACCCAGTCAGAAGCACCACGCGCCGGACGGGTTACCCCAAGGGGATTATCATGAGCATTTGCCGTGCGCCCAGCGAAGCATACGAGGGCTCGCCCGACACGGTAGAGCGCAGGATGATCTCACTGTTTGGAGACGTGGCAGAACGCATCATCAAGAAGCACTACTGCAAAGAAAAGGGTGGCTGCCAAGAATTCCTCAAACTGGGGACTCTTCAGACCAACTTCTTCGATGTGGGCATGGGGTTCCATCGGTGCGATCACCTCCTGGCATACCTTCAGATACACAACCCGTTCCTCACGAAGGATGTTCGCGCCCCATGCCTGGCCAAAAAACAACCGGGCGACCCGCATTTTCCGGTGCCCGACATCATCACTTCGGCCCCGTCGCCGATGGCCGAGTACGCGAATTCCAGCAACGCGTCGACATAGCGGTCGATGGCATCGTCGGACCCCAGACATGGGGCCGCCTGACGCAGTAACGGACTCAGTCAGGCTCAGGCCACCGAACGGCTGACGTCAGGAATGCCTGGTAATGCAAGTCGCAGTGGAGGAATCATGACGAGCAACGGCTTCGCGGCGGTCTGGCGACTGGGTGACGGCACTCAGTGGGCGCACTGGGATATGTCCGAGAACGAGTTTAAACAGAAGGACTCCGAGTACTTCCCACAAGGGCTCCGCATCACCTCACTCATAATCGAAGAAGGCCGTTTCGCCGCCGTCTGGCAACCAGGCAACGGCACTCAATGGGTGCACTGGGGCATGTCCGAGAACGAGTTTAAACAGAAGGACTCCGAGTACTTCCCACAAGGGCTCCGCATCACCTCACTCATAATCGAAGAAGGCCGTTTCGCCGCCGTCTGGCAACCAGGCAACGGCACTCAGTGGGAGCACTTCGGCACTCCCACACTTTCTCAGGGGTCTCAGGGTGAAGCGGTGCGGAAGCTGCAGCATCTGCTGAACGAGCACGTCCCCGATCTGCCGTCTCTGGCCGTGGACGGGGATTTCGGGCCTGCGACGGATGCCCGGGTGCAGGAGTACCAGCGGCGTGTCGAAATCACCGTCGACGGCGTGGTGGGCCCGCAGACCTGGGGGATGCTCTCCGGCGGCGAGCAGTCGGAGGAAGCCGCTGCGGGCACTCCTACCCTGCAACAGGGCTCTCACGGGCCGGCCGTACGAAAGCTCCAGCGGCTGCTCAACGATCACCTTCCGGACCTGCAGCTCGTGGTCGACGGCCGATTCGGCCCCGTCACCGATGGCCGAGTACGCGAATTCCAGCAACGCGTCGACATAGCGGTCGATGGCATCGTCGGACCCCAGACATGGGGCCGCCTGACGCCTCAGTGGGTGCACTGGGATATGTCCGAGAACGAGTTTAAGCAGAAGGACTCCGAGTACTTCCCACAAGGGCTCCGCATCACCTCACTCATAATCGAAGAAGGCCGTTTCGCCGCCGTCTGGCAACCAGGCAACGGCACTCAATGGGTGCACTGGGGCATGTCCGAGAACGAGTTTAAGCAGAAGGACTCGGAGTACTTCCCACAAGGGCTCCGCATCACCTCACTCATAATCGAAGAAGGCCGTTTCGCCGCCGTCTGGCAACCAGGCAACGGCACTCAATGGGTGCGCTGGGGCATGTCAGAGAACGAATTCAAGGATAGGGATTCCTTCTATTTTTCCGACAGGCTTCGCATTAACCCGCTTTCCTGTGCTAGGCGCCACCCGCCTCAGTCGGCGGCAGGGGGTACGTTGCATTTCCGAAGCAACCTTCGTGACGCTAGCGGAGTCCTTAGGGTGCATGAGGGGGAAGTGTCGACTTCAACAGAACAACCTATACCGATTGGCGACATCAAGTTCCATGGAGAGAGTATCACCTATGAATACAGGGCAGTCGACGAGACTGGAACGCTGAGAGCGCGGGTGGGAGAGGTCAGCGTTACGGCGAACGGACGCCTACAGGTTGGAATTGCGAAATTCGGTGGTTCGTTTGATGGCGAAAAACTTACAGCCAAGGGATACGCAGAAGTCACTACAGCCAGAGTGGACGCCTCGTTCTCCGTCGATGCCCCAGTTATTTCGGCCGGAGGTATCGGACATGCTGAAGGCCCTGCAGCCCACACGGGCGTGGAGATTGGACCGGACGGAATCGGTGCGGAGGCTGGCGCGAGTGCGGGTGAGCTGGGAGGACAAGTCTCTGTCTCGATCGGGGGTAAGTCTTACGGTCTCGGCGGTGAGATCGGACTCAAGGCGGAAGTAGGTATCCATTGGGGTACCACAAGCACGATCAAATTGCCCGTCCTAACGATTACCGGGCCCAATCCTCTGGCCGGCGTAACTTCGTTCGCGGCTGGCGCGGTCAGCAACTTGCTGCAGGATCCACTAGGGACTGCGGGTGACACCCTCAACGACATACTGGACGCCGGCAAACACGCGGTAGAAGACGCTGGTCAGGCGATTAAAAAATTCGGTAATACACTTTGGAACGCCTTCGATTTGTGAAAGGTGGGGAGTGAAGTCGCTCCTCGAGCTCGCAGACCAGGTCGCAGGTACGGCGGGCGGGGTCGATCAGGCGTTGGTGGAAGTCGGAGCCGAGGTCTCAGTAGTGAGCGTCGGAGTCGTTGTTCAGCCGTGATGCTGCGTGGGCGGCAGCGGGATGCCGTAACGCCCGAAGAGCTCTCGGAAGAAGCCGGCAACTACCCGAGGACCGGCGTTCTGGTCGAGCTCGTGGCCGCCGAAGCGGTAGACCTCGTAGCCGGAAAGCTTCAACTGCCGATCTTCCGACACCATCTGGGCATACAGCTCGGGGTTCGCCTTGCCGTTGGCCGAGTAGTGCTGTTGGCCGTCGACCTCCAGGACCAGGCGCACCCTGTGGGGCAGCAGCAGGAGGAAGTCCATGCGCTGCCTTGCCAAAGGGCCTGGCGTGGTCCCGTCCTTTGCGGTGTAGGGGTCGTTGTGGAGATACACCTCTTTCGGGAGGGGGGAAGCGCGCCGGCTGCGGCGTCGCCGGGGGGGCTACGGCCGCGGCTGGGTGAACAAACCTTGCTCGGTCTCGACCAGGATTCTGCGCTCGGTCAGCCGTTTGAGCTTCAGGCGGGTGTTGTTGATGTTGTTGGGCGCGATCTCCAGATCCATCGCCTCGCAGACCGCCCGAGCCCGCAGCGGGGTGTCGGCCGCGGCGAACACCGCCATGATCTGCCGGTAGGCCGGATGGTCCGGCAGCTCCGCGGCCGGCGGCGTCGGCGGGGACGGATCAGGCAGCGCCAGCAGGGTCTTGCGGGTGATGCGGACCTCCTCGGCGATGCGGTCGAACTCCTCCAGCTGCGCGCTGAGTTCCGCGATGCGTCCCCGCGTGGCCTCGGCCTGCGCGGCGATCTCGCGCTCTTGCTCCTCCAGGCGCGCCAGCACCGCTCCCAAGGTCAGCTCGCTGTTGCTCACGCGCCGCGCCAGGTGGGGGTGGAGGTCGCGGTGAGCATCCGGGCCATCCGGTCGCTTATGGCCCAGTACACCCTCGACTCGGCGGAGGCGGGCCGGTGCTCGTAGTCCCGTACCAGCCTGTGGTGCAGCATCATGATCCCGTTCATCTGTTCCACCACCCACCTCTTGGGCTGGGGGACGAACCCGCTGGCTGCCGGGTTGCGCTCGACGACTTCGACGTCGATGCCCACCTTCTGCCCGTGGTCGATGACGGCGGTCTTGAACCCCTGCTCCACCAGGGCCTTTTGCACCGTGTCGGTGCCGGCGGCGACCTTGTCCAGCAAGGCGATGCCGGCGGCGTTGTCGTGCGCGGACGCGGCCAGCACCGCCACCGCGATCACCAGACCGAGAACATCAACTGCCAGGCCGCGCTTGCGGCCTGGGACTTTTTTTGCCGCGTCCCTTCCGGTGGTGTCGGCGGGCACCCCGACGGCCGCGTGCAGGCTCTGGGTGTCGAGCACCACCAGGCTCGGGTCGGCCTTGCGCCCCCGGCTCTCGCGGACCTGCCAGCGCAGCAGGTCGTGGATGGTGTGGTCGGTGCCGTCGTCGCGCCACTTGTAGAAGTAGTACTTCACCGCTCCGACCGGTGGTAGATCGTGGGGGAGGTAGTCCCACTGGCAGCCGGTACGGGACTGGTAGAGCAGGGCATTGACGATCTCCCGCATCTCGTAGGCGCCTTGGTGGCCGCTGACGGAGGGATGCTGAGCCTTCCAGGAGGCGATGACGGGCTCGATCAAGGCCCACCGCTCGTCGGACAAGTCGCTCTTGTAGGGCTGGCGGTCGCTCACGAGGAACACTCCAGCACGAGAGGACTCCCCGGTCAGTCCCGATACGCCTGTGCCACACGTTCCAGCGACAACAAAGGCGGCATCACGTCACATACCGCCCTCTCGCACCCGGTCGTGTCCGTCGACGATTTCGCTCCGTCCAGGCAGCAACGGGCACCCCGGCCAGGCCGCCAAAACCCTGTGGCCACTCTCCAGGCCGCCCCCCGAGGCACCCGCACAGGCCCCGCACCCCGCCATCCAGCAACCAAAACAACCAGATAAACGCCATCAGGGATAAAAGCGAAGCTTAGGCAGTGAACAACTGCTCGACGGCGGTTGCCTGTGTTCCGTAGCGCTCGTTCGACGCTTCCAGGACGGCCGCCTTCAGGATGTCGGGCTTCACGTCGGCAACGCTCCGCGGCGAGGACACACCCGGCGTATGCTCGTAGTTCCAGACGATAACGTCCAGGAAGACTGGCGCCTTAAACCCTCGCCCCCATGCCAGAAGCGCCTGGGCGATCGCCGGATAGGGTGTGAAGTCCGGGTTGGTGAGCCATTCCCGCAGATTGGTCTCCGAAACGCTGAAGTCCACGCCCATGGCAGCCAGCGCTTGGATGACAGCGGAAGGCGTTGTCGGTGGCAGATGGCCCGTCGGGGCGGGGTGGGAGAGCTTGATCGTACGGTCCACGATATATCCGAGCGCGGGCAGTGAATTGGCGTTATCGTCCAGACTGTTCTGGAAAACCACCACAAATTGCTGCCCAGTACCCAAGCTCTCGACCACCGCAGCCTCGGAAACCACCTTGATGCCGGTCTTCAGCGGAGCGTAGCCGACCTTGGACTCGACTACCCCGAAATCCCGTGGCGGGAGGACCGGCCGCCGGGCGAAGTCCAGAAACGAGATGTCGTCGCCGCCGCCTGCGGACGTGGCGAGGAGCGCGTGCATGAAGTTTGAACTGTCGGGATCCACGAGGGTGCGGCGGATGATGTGCGCGTAGAGGTTCGCCATGTCGAAGCAGGTCGACGCCTGCGCGACCTTGCCGTCGTTCACACTCGGAATGAGTACGGGAGGCAACGAACCCGTGAAGGTTCCGGCCAGCCAAATACCCGTGGCGGCTGGCGGGAAGAAGAAGCCGCCAGCCTTCAGCGCACCATTGATCCAACTGTAACCGAGCGCCTGGATGACCGCGGCCGCAGTCTCGTTCGTCCCCTTGATGATCATCTTATTTAGTTTGTCCTGGAAGCCAGGTTGAAACGAGCAGGCCAACGCACCGGCTGCGGGAGTCGTGGCGAAGATTTGCTCGTACTTCGGCAACCGCTGCGCCCGGGTGAGGCCCGGTGCGTGGGCAATGGCTGGCACCGACGCGTCGATCACTCCATCGAACTCGCTTCGCAACCGCGTGAACAGCTTCTGCGGGGTCGTCACCTCTCTGGCCACCGCATTGACACTCCGCCGGAGTTCGTACGCCGCGTACAGCGCGCCAATCTTGGCCAGGCTGGCAGTGAAATAGCTATCTCCGTAGTGCAGCCCGGCGTGCCGGAAGCCCAGTCCATCCGGCATTTGGTCGACCGCCACGAAGGAGATTGCCGTCCGGAAGGGGTGGGCTAGGCCGGGATACTCCGTCAGCGCCTCGCTCACGGCGGTGCTGAGCGCTGTCTGCAGAGCGGGGTCGTCACCCAGCAGCGTGGGATAGGGCGTGGGGAAGGGGTTCACCTAGTCAGGATCAGCCTGGCTGTCAGGGACCGCACGCGGTAGGGGGCGAACAGGTGAGGCCCGGGGCATGTCCGGCACGGATGCCTGTTTGGCGTGCTCGCACCATCACCCCTGGTGACGGACGGACAGTGAGCGTTGTTCATCCTGAACGTGCTGGTCAGGGGGCTTGTGTGGGTTCGTTGTCCGGTCCTCGTGCTGGTGGTGGGGGGTTGTCTGCGATGAAGATCGTTTGTCAGCGGGCGATCTCGGTATCGAGAACGGTGATCCACCTCTCGGCGTTCTCTCCGAGGCCACCACCTACAACTTCACCGCCGATGGCCGCCCTGGCTTCCTCCCGTGAACCCCATCGATTCCACGATCTACAGGGCCCGCGCTGCCGCAACGAAGGCTCTGGTGCCCGAGTAGAACCGCTACGTTTACAGGCGCGGGCAAATCACGCAACCGCCTTCCCCCGGCCAAACTCGCGGACGGCAGGGCCCTGGGCTCAACCTTGCCCTGAGGCCGCCACCACCGCCTCACAGCTGCCACGGGGCCAGCAGACCGCACCCGCAGGGCCGCCTCCTGCGACACCACCCCTTAGACCGTGTCCTATGTGGTGAGGCGGAGGAGTCGTTTGTAGCAACAGATGGCTGCGGCGAGACCGAGGAAGGCCAGGTAGTTGCGGGGGTGTCGTTCGTAGCGGTGGTTGAGCCGGCGGTAGCCGGTCAGCCAGGACATGGTCCGCTCGATGACCCATCGGCGGCGGCCAAGGCGTTCGGACGATTCGATGCTCTTGCGGGCGATGCGGACGCCAATACGTTTGCCGCGGAGCCATTTCCGCAGTTCAGGGATGTCGTAGGCCTTGTCGGCATGCAGGCGCTGGGGCTTGAAGTGACGGCCGCGGTGGGGGTCGTGTCTCGTTTGGTGGCCGAGCACCATAGGCTTCAGGGCCTGGCTGTCGTGGGTGTTGGCGGCCGAGAGGCCGACGAGGAGGGGCAGGCCGTTCGCGTCCGACAGGACGTGCATCTTGGAACCCGGCTTACCCCGGTCCACGGGGCTCGGGCCGGTGAGTTCGCCCCTTTTTTGGCCCGGACGTGGGCGGAGTCGAGGACGGCGCGGGACAGGTCGAGCAGGCCGGCGTCGTCGAGGCGGTGGAGGATCTCCTCGTGCAGTCGGCCCCAGACTCCTGCACGCGACCAGATCAGGAACCGGCGGTGGGCGGTCGACTTCGATATCCCGAAGCACGGTGGCAAGGCCCGCCAGGCGCAACCACTGACTAGGACGTAGATGATCGCGGCGAACAGCGTCTCATCAGGCGTGTCCGGCGTTCCACCGCCCTGTGGTCGCACCCTCGACGGTGGGATCAGCGGCTTCGCGATTTCCCACAACCCGTCCGGAACAATCCAACTCCACATGCCCCGCCCCATGCCGTGCCCAACGACCGCCTCACCACATAGGACACGGTCTAAGAGGTCCTAGGCGGTGTCTTCAAATGGGTCGGAGCCAGAGGAGGAGGGATGCGATGGTGACGGCTGCCTGGTAGGACTCGCGGGTTTTGTCGTAGCGAGTGGCGATCGCGCGGAACTGTTTCAGGCGGTTGAAGCAGCGTTCGACGACGTTGCGGTTCTTGTAGATCTGCTTGTCGAAGACGGGTGGCCTGCCTCCACCGCGGCCACGTCGGGAGCGGTGGGCACGCTGGTCGCGGCGTTCGGGGATAGTGTGGCCGATCCCGCGTTTGCGCAGGTAGGCGCGTATTTTGCGGGAGCTGTATCCCTTGTCGCCCAGGACGTGGTCGGGGCGGGTCCGGGGCTGGCCGGGCCCGGACCGCCGGACCTTGATGGTCTTCATGACCTCTTCGAAGTACGTGCAGTCGGCGGCGTTGCCGCCGGTGAGGACGAAGCCGAGCGGCCGGCCGCGGCCGTCGCAGGCGAGGTGGATTTTCGTCGTCAGCCCACCTCGGGATCGACCGAGGGCGTGATCACATACTTCGTCCCCCTGCCCTGCCCCTTTTTGCGAGCACCGGCCGCATGTTGATGGGCCCGCGCGACTGTGGAGTCGACCGACACCAGCCAGTCGATGTCACCGGCCGCATCCCTTTCCGCCTGGACCGCCGCCAGCATCCGCGTGAACGTTCCATCTAGCGCCCACCTGCGGAAACGCGTATACAAAGTGCGCCAAGGCCCGTATCGCTCGGGCACATCACGCCACGCTGTTCCCGTCCGTAGCTTCCAGACGATCCCGTTCAGTACCCGCCTGTCATCGAGCCGTGGCCGTCCCGACGACGCCTGCGGCAACAGCGCGGACAACGCTTTCCACTCAAGATCTGACAGCTCATGACGACGCACCATGCACTACATGGTCCGCCATCAGAACCCTTTGAAGACACTGCCTAGGGCACAACAATCATGCGAGCAGCGCGTGGCGTCGTGTTCCCTGACGTCACGCGGGTGAGTATGTACGGACCCAGCCCTCTTCCCGCACCGAGGCGATGCGATGTCCGACCGCACCGGCCCTGTCCGTCCCGAGAACGTCGCGCCAAGGTGGATCTCGCGGCACCGGCCGCCGGAGCAGTCGCTGTTCAGCGGCATCTACGGACTGGTGCTGGCCAGCGCCCTGGTGGCCGCGTTGGACGCGACGGGCGAGAAGGCCGATCCCGGTTCGGACGCACTGTGGGTACTGCTCACCGCGCTGGCGTCAGGCACCGCCCACGGGTACGCGCACGTCATCGCCCAGCGTGCGTCCGTCGACCGGGCAGCCACCACCAGCAGACTGCGGTTGGTGCTCGCCGAGTGGCCCCTGGTCGCCGCCGTGCTGCCCACGGTGGGGATGCTGCTTGCCGCGGTAGCCGGGTGGTGGGCAGAGGCCACGGCTGTGGACGCGGCCCTGCTGTTCAACACCGTCGCCTTGTTCGGCTGGGGCACCTGGGCCGCCCACACCGCCGGGCACGGATGGCCGTCCTCGTGCCGGGCAGGGGGCCTGGACATGCTGATCGGCCTGGTGATCATTATCGCGAATGCCCTGATCAAGTAGCCAGGCCGTCGGGTGCCATGTCGGTGAGAAAGGCCGCGAGTCCTTGAGCCTTTTCCAGCCTGATGCGTGTGCTGGCGGGAGGAGCCTACGGGCAGCCTCCAGAGATCTCGGACAGTCATGGAGCTCCTGGCCAGGAGCTCCATGGCAACTGTGAGGACCAGACCGGCACCGCGGCGCTGAACAGCACGGATGCCAGGTTGGAAACGGCTCACTGTTGCGCCACGGCCCCCGCCCTCTGCGGGCCGGGCGGTACAGCCCGCAGAGCGCGCGATTCTGGCCCCCGCCGCACTTCTTGAGGCAAGCCCGTGATCAGCATCGACGGCCGTGACGTGCTGCCCCGTCACGGGGGGGCTGGTGTTCTGTGAGCCGGCTCTGGGTCTGCGGCTGCTGCTTCTGGTTGCCCTGCCGATGTCATGCCGGAAGCCACGTGGCGAGTTCCTCCTCGGTGTAGCGCCGGCCGCGGCCGGCGGGGTCGTCGCAGCCTTCGGGGAGGTGGATTCCTCGCTGGCGGGACTGCTTGAAGTACTGGCGCATCGTCGCCGCTTTCCACGGCACGGTTCCCCGCTGGTGGGCCTCGTCCAGGAAGTAGCGGGCAGGCCCGTCTGTTTCCCCCGTGCTGGGAGCAGGATGTGAGTCGGCGGGCTGCGGAGGGAGCGGGCGCAACGGCGGCACGACGGGGGCCTGCCCGCATGCGTGCGGGCGTTCCTGGATGACGGTCGGCTCCATTTTCGCCAGGACTTTTGCGAGTGCGGGGCCGGGGGCACCGGCGGTGATCGCCTGTGCTGTCAGTTCGGACACGAGCGCGCCGGCGTTGCGCAGGGCGGCTGCTTTGGTGTTGCGGGTCTGCACCGCCTCCGGCAGCTCTTTCAGAAGACGGGTCCATTCCACGCTCCTCCAACGTCCTTGCGGGGCCGGGGTGGCGGCAGAGGCTCGGGGGAGCGTGGCCCGGTGCGATCCGGTCCGGCCCATCGTGGGCAGTGAAGCCTCCCGGGGCCTGGTCGGCGAGGCCCCGGGTTCGGGACGGGGCGGCGCGGGGCGGTGGTAAGCGGTACTCACCATCGGTGAGCAAGGCTCCCTGGCCCTGAGAGGCTCTCACCTCTTTTTCCCAGGTGAACGGCCTTGCTGAAAGGGCGTGGTGAGTTCGCGTTTACCACGGGGCCGGCCCCGTCCGCGGCTGGCAGTCGCGCTCCCGCCGTCCTCCCGGTTCGGGGGCTGCAGCAGCTTCCGCCCTGCTCACGCCACTACCCCTAGACAATCGAATGGATTTACCGCTCTGCCTTGCCTAGCTGGTCTTTTACTTGAAGATCTTCAAATCCAACTATAAATTCAAGGTTAAAACTGGTAGGTTTTTCCTGGAGGTGAGCCATGTCGATGGACCCGAAGAAGGATCCGCGGGAAGAGGCCCTGTTCAGGGCCGTGGAGGAGTTGCTGGCGGGTGGGCCGGTGTTCCCCGAGCCTGCCGAACGGTCGCGTCTGCGTGAGGCGGCCGGTGTCACGCAGGCTGGCCTCGCTCGCGTCCTGGAGACCTCGACGCAGACGGTGAAGAACTGGGAGTCGGGCCGCAGCGAGCCGCGGCCGCCGCGCCGCGCCCCGTACCTGGCGCTGCTGGAGGGCTGGGCGAAGAAGTACCCCGCACCCCGCACGGCAGGCGCTCCGGCCACCGATTCTCCGGCACCGCCGGCTCCGGCCGCAGTTCCTCCGGAAACCCCCTCGGAGCAGCCGGTCGTGGCCGCCGCTCCCCGGCCGAGCACCACCCGCCCGACGTCGGCACCGAGGCGTCCGACGGCCACCGCGAGAAAGACACCGGCGAAGCCGGCGGCCGCCGGGGCCGATCCCCGGTTCGCCAACGGCCCGCTCGCTGTCATCACGGTGGAGGACGGCGCGGTCTTCGCCTACTGCGTCGGCGGCCTGGTCCTCGACGTCCCCGCGACGAGTCTGCCCGCGCTGGTGGAGTGGACGCTGGCCGAGGCCCGTCTCGGCGCGCCCCGCCTGGACGGCTCGGGCCGGGACGCGGACCCCCTGCTCGTCCTGACCCCGGCCGCACTCGGCTACTACGGCCTGCCGGTCGAGCTGACCGACGAGGAGCGGCTCGCCGGCCGCCTGCCCGCCGACCACAAGGCGATCGCCCAGATCGAGGCCGCCGAGTGGCAGCTGACCCGGCGGGGGCTGGGCCCGTGGGCGCGGATCTACCGCCCCGCGCAGGGCGGCCGCCGCCTGTGCGTCCAGCTGTGCATCCCGTCCTGGAGAGCGCTGGACGTACGGTCCTGGGGGCATGCCGCCGAGCTGCCGCCGGCGGAACTCGCCCGCGTGCTGGGCCTGTACGCCTCGCGGGTGATCACTCCGCGCGGCTCGACCGCGGTGACGGGCCTGGAGCTGATGACCTCGCTGCACCCGCCGACCCGCGCGTCGGCCGCGGACGCCGAGGGCCGTCGGCACAGCGTCCACAACCCGGGCTCGCTCGGGAAGGACCCGATGGACCCGCCGCCGTGCGAAGCGGTCGACGGCCACCCGGTTCTTGCGGATCTGCCCCGGTTTCACGTCCGCGGCCCTGAGGAGAAGGTTTTCGAGGAGGCGTTCGACTGGGCGCGGGAGCTCACGGACGCGGAGTGCATGGCGCCGCACCTGGTCGGCATCGACGTCAACATGGCCTTCGGTGCCGGGGCCAATGGCGCGGTCGTGGGCCTGGCGACGCCACCCGTTCACGTCCCCCGCCCTGCCTTCGACCCGGCCGTGCCCGGTTCCTGGCTGGTCGACCTGTCCCACGTCGACCTCTCCCGGGTCCTGGTCGGCAAACAGTGGACCCAGCTGAAGGGCGAGCTGCTGCCCAGTCCGTTCACCCCGAGTGGCGAAACCCCGACGGGCCCGGCCTGGTACGCGACTCCCACCGTCGCCTACGCCGTCGAGCTCGGCTACGACGTCACTCCCATCGAGGCGTGGCTGCGCCCGGACGCGGGCCGCTACCTGGACGCCTGGTACAAGCGCCTGCGGGATGCTTACATCGCGACGATGGCCGATCTCGGCGTGGGCGAGAAGCTCAGCCCGGCCGAGTACCTGGCCGCGATGGACGGCTACAAGCACCGTGATCCGGAGGCGGCGATCGTGCTGGACGCCATCAAGGGCACCGTGAAGTTCGGCCTCGGCAAGCTCAGGGAGAAGGCGCGCGGCGGGAACTGGCGGCCGGGCCAGCCCTGGCCGGCGCTCGCCCGTCCGACGTGGCGCCCGGACATCCGCGACACCGTCATCTCCCGGACCCGCACCGGGATGCACCGCAAGATGGTCGCGCTCGCGGCCGCGACCGGCCGCTACCCGGTCGCCGTCCTGTCCGACTGCGCGGTCTACGCCGCCCAGGGCCCCTCCCCGCTCGACGTCCTGCCCTACACCGCCGCCGGCAAGACGATCCCCGGCTCCTTCCGGATCGGGGTGTCCCCGGGGATGGTCAAGCACGAGGGCACCCGGACCCCGCTGTGGGCCGAACAGCTGCGTGAGCAGACCCAGGACCCGCTGCTGAACCTGGCCCGCTACATCAAGACCGGCGGCACGACCGGCCCGGACTCGGGGGAGTAGACCATGGTGATCAAGTCGGTCGGCGAGGGCCTGGACCGCGTCCTGGACAAGGCACTCACCCGCCCCGTCCCGAAGACGGCAGGCGCGCAGGTGCGCTTCCTGGTCAAGCAGCTCAAGGGCACCCGGGCGGTCGCCGGGCTCCTCGGCATCTCCCAGCGCACCGTGGAGCGGTACGTGAAGGGCCAGATCAAGAAGCCGCGCCCCCAGCTCGCCGCCCTGATCCAGGGGGAGGCGAGCAAGCGGTGGCAGCCGAAGGTGAAAGAGAAGGCGAAGAAGGCGGCAGCCAGCACGAACGGCCTGATGATCGACGTCCGCGCCAGCCTCGGCTACGAAGCCCCGGCCGGCACCACCGACGAAGCCCGTGAACGCCACCTGACCCTCGCGCTTCCCCCACGCCACGCCGAGCGGATCTTCGCGGCACAGGAGCGCGGCGGGGAGCAGCAGATGCGACAGGCGGTCGCGGACGCGCTGAAAGAGGTGTACTTCCAGCAACGCGGCACCCGGGCGGCGAGCCTGGAGGAAGTGCGCATGCTGAACGTCGAGCACATCGAGTTCGACCTGTGACCAGGACGGGTGATGCCGCCTCCGGAGCTGCCCGCCCGGAGGCCGCCGTTGAAAGGGACCGCAGACGATGAGCATCTGGAGCGCGGCGGACATCGCCCGGGACTCCCTCCGTCGGCAGGCGGCAGGCCTGAACGTCGAGCAGGTCGCGGAGAAGGTCGCTGAGGCGGCGCAGCGCGAGCGGGAAACCGCCCGTGACGCCCTCCGTGGCATCAGCTCCGGAACCGGCCTGGTGGACGTCGATCCGCAGCGGCTGGCCGAGACGTGGGCGGCCAAGCACACCGAATGGCGCCGGATCCAGGACCTGCTCGCGGCGGCCGGCTCCGGCGTCTACGACCCGGATGCCGATACGGTCGGCACCGGCTGGGACCGCGAGCGGGCCACCTACCGGGCGCAGCGGCTCGCGGCCGCCGAGGAGCACCGGGCCCGCCGCCGCGAGGAGGCGTCCGCCGTCACCCCGCAGCTGTGGCTGAGTGCCGCGCAGGCCGCCCCGGTCCGGCATGCCTCCGCCCGCACCGGCCTGACGCTGGAGCAGATCCTCACGCAGCTCGCCGCCCGTATCGAGACCGGCCCCGACGGGACACTGTCCGTGCCGCCGTTCCACCCCGACCACATTTGACCCGCACCACCCTGGCCGAAGGAGACAAGGGCACGTGAGCGCGATTCAGCTGCGCGAACACCAGACGGCCGGCCTGGCCGCGATCCGGTCGTGGACCGGCTGGCCGCACCTCAAGGTGCCCGGGCAGGCGGGGGAGCGGGCGACGTTCGTCTCGGCGACCGGCTCCGGCAAGACCATCACGGCCGCCGCAGCGGCCCGCCAGTTCTTCCCCCAGGGTCGGATCCTGGTCATGGTCCCCACCCTCGACCTTCTGGTGCAGACCGCCGCCGCCTGGCGCCACGTCGGCCACAGAGCACCGATGGCCGCCGTCTGCTCCCTCGGCGGTGACGACATCCTCGACAGCCTCGGCGTGCGCACCACGACCAACCCCATCCAGCTCGCCCTGTGGGCGGGCACCGGCCCCGTGATCGTGTTCGCGACGTACGCCTCCCTCGTCGACCGCGACGACCCCCAGGACATCACCGGCCGCCGCAAGGTCCGCGGACCGCTGGAAGCGGCCCTCGCCGGCGGGGAGCGGCTCTACGGCCAGAAGATGGACCCCTTCGACCTGGCGGTCATCGACGAGGCCCACGGCACCGCCGGCGGTGCCGCCCGTCCCTGGGCCGCGATCCACGACAACACCCGCATCCCGGCCGCCTTCCGGCTCTACATGACCGCCACCCCCCGCATCCTCGCCGCCCCCCGCCCCGGGCAGGGCGGCGAGGAGGCCGTGGTCGCCTCGATGGCCAGCGACCCGGACGGCACCTACGGGGAATGGATCCACGAGCTCGGCCTGTCGGAGGCGATCTCCCGGGAGATCCTCGCCGGCTTCGAGATCGACGTCCTGGAGATCCGCGACCCCGACCCCGTCCTCGGCCTCTCCGAAGAATCGCTGCGCGGCCGGCGTCTCGCGCTGCTCCAGGCCGCGCTGCTGGAGCACGCCGCCCAGCACAACCTCAAGACCGTCATGACCTTCCACCACCGGGTCGAGGAGGCCGAGGCCTTCGCCGCCAAGCTCCCCGAGACCTCGGCCGAGCTGTACGCCACCGAACCCGGTCCGGGCACCCTCGCCGACGCCGAGAAGCTGCCCGCCTCCTCGATCGACGCCCGCCTCTACGACCTCGAGCCCAGCCGCCACGTCCCACCGGACCGCGTCTGGGCCGCCTGGCTGTGCGGCGACCACCTCGTGGCCGAACGCCGCGAGACGATCCGCCAGTTCGCCAACGGCATCGACGCCGACGGCCGCCGGGTCCACCGCGCCTTCCTCGCCTCCGTGCGCGTCCTGGGCGAAGGCGTCGACATCACCGGTGAACGCGGAGTCGAGGCCATCTGCTTCGCCGACACCCGCGGATCCCAGGTCGAGATCGTCCAGAACATCGGCCGCGCGCTGCGGCCCAACCCCGACGGCACCGCCAAGACCGCCCGCGTCATCGTCCCGGTCTTCCTCCAGCCCGGCGAAGACCCGAAGGACATGGTCGCCTCCGCCTCCTACGCCCCCCTCGTCGCTGTCCTCAACGGCCTGCGCTCCCACTCCGAGCACATGGTCGCCGACCTCGCCTCCCGCGCCCTCACCCGCGGCGAGGAAAACCGCAAGATCCACGTCCACCGCGACGAGGAGGGCCGCATCATCCCCGCCGGCGTACCCGCGGGCGACGGAGACGAGCAGCAGGACGCCGAGACCGCCGCTCAGGCCGCCGCCGAATCCGCCCTCCTGCACTTCGCCACCCCCCGCGACCCGGCCACCATCGCCGCATTCCTGCGCGCCCGCGTCTACCGGCCCGAGTCCCTGGTCTGGCTGGAGGGCTACCAGGCCCTGCGCCGCTGGCGCGCCCAGCACCACATCACCGGCCTCGCCGCCGTCCCGTACGACACCGAGATCGAGCTCGGAGCGACGAAGACGTTCCCCCTCGGCCGATGGGTCCACCAGCAGCGCAAGAACCTGCGCGCCGGCACCCTGGAGCCCTACCGCAAGGAGCAGCTCGACGACGAGGGCATGGTCTGGGAGCCCGGCGAGGAAGCCTGGGAAACCAAGCTCGCCGCCCTGCGCTCCTTCCACCACACCCACGGCCACCTCGCCCCCCGCCAGAACGCCACCTGGGGCGACAACGACACCGACAGCATCGCGATCGGCCAGCTGATGGCCAACCTCCGCAAGACCGGCGGCCTGGGCAAGGACCCCGAACGCGCCGCCGCACGCGCAGCCCAGCTCACGGAGATCGACCCCGACTGGAACTGCCCCTGGCCGCTCGACTGGCAGCGCCACCACCGCGTCCTCGCCGTCCTCGCCGCCGACGAACCCGACGGTCGTCTCCCCGCCATCGCACCCGGCGTCGTCCTCGACAGCGACGACCTTGGCCGCTGGATCAACCGCCAGCAGCGCGCCTGGCCCGAGCTCTCCGACGAGCAGCGCCGCCGCCTGACCGCCCTCGGCATCAAGCCGACCGAGCAGCCCGCCGCCCCCGCCCCGGCCCGAACCGGCGGCGCCACGGGCAAGGCGGCGGCCAAATTCCAACTCGGCATCCAGGCCCTCGCCCAGTACACCGCGCGCGAAGGCACCGGCACCGCCCCCAGCCGCAGCCACGTCGAGGTCCTCCTCGTCGACGACCAGGAGCATGCGCACAAGCTCGGCATCTGGTACGCCAACGTCAAGCAACGCCGCGACAAGCTCGACCCCGACCAGCGCACCGCCCTCGCCAGCCTCGGCGTCGTCTGGGCCTGAACCTCTGCGGCGGGCCGGGGCAGCTGCCGTCAACTGCCGATCACCTTGTTCAACCCGAGGATGCCCGCGCCGCCAGCCCCGAGGCCGGCGAGCGCGGCGGCCGCCAGGCCGTGGTCCGAGAGGTACGTCAACCAGGCGACGGGCGCGCCGATGAGCCCGACCATGGTCACCACGATCGCCGCGCGAGCGGTGAGCAGGACCGGGCCGTCCTCGACGGCCCGGTGCACCCCCTGCCGGCCGGTGCCCG